>JBGQHJ010000146.1:0-12136 GCA_041497895.1 Methylomirabilia bacterium | reverse complement strand
CGTCGCACCAACGGCGGTTGCAGTCCAAGAAGCGCTGAGGCCGGGTCCGGTGCAGGTGATCATCAGCACCCGCGGGATGACCGTCTCCAAGAGCTACAAGGACGAGCTCACCCGGAAGCTCGCCAAGCTCGAGCCGATGCTCCCGGTGGTGGTGGAGACGCGCGCGATCCTGTCGCGCGAGAAGCACCGGCGCACCGCGGCCCTCACTCTGCTGGCCCGGTCCCGCGCCTTCCGCAGCCGCGAGACCGCGCCCGACCTGGCCGTCGCGGTGGACCGCGCGGTGCTCGCCCTCCGCCGCCAGGTGCGCGAGACGACGAAGCGCCGTCCCCGTCGCCCGGCCCGCCCATGAGCCCGGCGTGACCGATCCCGCCGCCGAGCCCATCCGCTTCGTCATCATCACCGGGCTGTCCGGCGCGGGGAAGAGCTACGCGATCAAGTGTCTCGAGGACCTGGGCTACTTCTGCGTGGACAACCTGCCCACCACCCTGATCCCGACCTTCGCGGAGCTGTGCGCCAACTCGAGCCGCGGCATCCGGGCCATCGCGCTCGGCGTCGACGTGCGGGAAGGGGAGTACCTGGTCAACATGGTGGAGACGATCCAGGAGCTGCGGAGCCGCGGGCACCGGGTCGACGTGCTCTTCCTGGAGGCCTCCGACGAGACGCTGGTGCGCCGGTACCACGAGACGCGGCGCCGCCATCCCCTCGCCGGGGAGGGCAACGTGCTCGACGGCATCCGGGCGGAGCGCAAGGCCCTCGCGCATCTCCGCGAGATCGCCAACCGGGTCATCGACACCACGTCGCTGACCGTGCACCAGCTCAAGGACCAGATGGTGCACTCCTACGGCCCCCAGGCAGCCAAGGGGGGCGGCCTCACCGTCTCCCTCGTCTCGTTCGGCTTCAAGCACGGGGTGCCCTACGACGCCGACCTGGTCTTCGACGTCCGCTTCCTGCCCAACCCGCACTTCGTGGATCGGCTGCGCGCCCTCGACGGCCGCGACCCGGCGGTCGAGGAGTTCGTGATGTCGTTCTCCGAGAGCCGCGAGCTGCTCTCGCGGCTGGAGGGGCTGCTGAAGTTCCTCCTGCCGCTCTACGAGCGGGAGGGCAAGGCCTACCTCACGGTGGCCATCGGCTGCACCGGGGGTCGGCATCGCTCCGTGATGCTGGTGGAGGCACTCCGCTCCTTCCTGACCGGTCTCGGCCTGAGTCCGATCGTCAGGCACCGGGACCTCGATCGTGAGTGACGACCGGCTCCACTTTCTGCTCGGCATCCACAATCACCAGCCGGTCGGCAACTTCGAGTCCGTCGTCGACGACGCGGTCATCCGGGCGTACCACCCCTTCCTCGAGACCATCGATCGCGCCGGGAGAGGCCTGCCGCTGACCGTGCACTGCTCGGGGGGCCTGCTCGAGGCGCTCAAGGCCCGGGCCCGCCCGACCTTCGACCTGCTGGGGCGGCTGGCCGCGGACGGGCAGGTCGAGCTCCTGGGTGGCGGCTTCTACGAGCCGATCCTGGCCCTGCTGCCGGACTGGGACAAGGTGGGCCAGATCCAGGCCCTCGCCCACTTCCTCAAGTCGCACTGGGGGGTGACCCCGCGCGGGATGTGGCTCGCCGAGCGGATCTGGGAGCCCCAGCTGCCGCGGGTGCTGCGCGAGGCCGGCGTGGAATTCGTCCTGGTGGACGACTCGCACTTCGCGCTCGCCGGGCTCGACCCCGAGACGCTCGGCGGCTATTACCTGACCGAGGAGCAGGGCGCGTCGGTGGCGGTGTTCCCGATCAACCAGCGTCTGCGCTACCTGGTGCCGTTCTCGGATCCGGCCGAGAGCCTCCGGTACCTCGAGGGCCGGCGCGGGGCGGGGGCGGTCACTTTGGTGGACGACGGCGAGAAGTTCGGGGTGTGGCCGGGCACCGACCGGCTCGTCTACGGCGAGCGATGGCTGGTGCGCTTCCTGGACGCCCTGCGCGCGGCGCCGTGGCTCGCGGTCTCCACGTTCTCGCGCTACCTCGACGCGCGCCCGCCCGCCGGGCGGGTGTACCTGCCCACCGCGGCCTACACCGAGATGGGCGAGTGGGCGCTGCCCGCGGCGGCCGCCGCGGAGCTGGCCGCGGCGCGGCACCGGCTGCAGGAGCTGCCGGACGGGGAGCGCCTCGCCCGCCTCCTGCGCGGCGGCTTCTTCCGGAACTTCCTCGTCAAGTACCCGGAGATCGGCGACGCGTACTGGAAGATGCTGCGTCTCTCCCGGCGCGTGCACGAGGGGCTGTCCGCCCGCCCGCGCGACCCGCGGCTCCTCGCGGCCCGCGAGCGGCTGTGGCAGGGCCAGGCCAACGACGCGTACTGGCACGGGGTGTTCGGCGGCTGCTACCTGCCGCACCTGCGCCGCGCGGTGAAGTCGGCCCTGATCGGCTGCGAGCGAGGCCTGGACGGCGTGGGCAAGCCGATCGGCATCGAGTGCGTGCGCGCGGACGTCGACGGCGACGGCCAGGTCGAGGTCACGGTGCGCACCCGCTCGCTCGGGGCGGTGGTGCGCCCCGCGCGCGGTGGCTGCCTGACCGAGCTCGCGTGGATGGGCGGCGAGGTCGACGTGGCGGACGTGCTGACCCGGCGGCCGGAGGCGTATCACCGACAGGTCGAGGAGCGGCCGCGCGAGAGCCGCCCCGGCGAGGTGCAGACGATCCATGCGCCGCCCGCGGTCAAGGAAGCCGGGCTCACCGCGCTGCTGCGCTACGACCGCTTCCGGCGCGCCGCGCTCCTCGACGGCCTGTTCCCGCCCGCCGACGGGCGCGAGCCCCTCGATCCGCTCGAGCCGTGGGACACCGCGTGGGTCGCGGTGGGCGACCGGCCGCTCGACCACGAGGTGAAGACCTCGCCGCGCGAGGTGGCGGTGCTCTGCTCGCTGCTGCGTCCGGACGGCCGCCCGATGTCGCTGCAGAAGTCGCTGGTCGTCGCGGCGGACGATCCGGCGGTCACCGCCGGCTACCGCCTGCGGTGGGAGGGCGAGGAGCCACTCGACGCGCGCTGGGCGGTGCAGTCCAACCTCACGCTCAGCGCGGGCGACGCGCCCGGTCGGTACTTCCGGGTGGCCGGCCGGCCCTCGCTCGGCAGCCGGGGACGTCTCGAGGGCGCGCACGGTCTCGCGATGGTCGACGAGTGGCTGGGCGGCGAGATCGCGCTGAGCTGCTCCGCCCCCGCCGAGATCGCGTGGGCCCCGGTCGAGACGGTCTCGCTCTCCGAGAGCGGCTTCGAGCGCATCTACCAGGGTTCGGCGGTGCTCGTGATCTGGCCGGTGAGGCTGCGCCCCGGCGAGACGTGGGAGGTGTCGCTGCGCCTGCGCGTCGGAGAAATGGCCGCGGGCGCGCCGGAAAGCGGGGAATCCGCTTGAGAGCCCCCGGGGGGCGTGCTAATGTCACGTATTCGCAGTAGAACCCTGACGGAGTGACGGAGGGCTTTGGGGCATGGCGCGTGAGGAGTACCTGTTCACCTCGGAGTCGGTGACCGAAGGACATCCGGACAAGATCGCCGACCAGATCTCGGACTCGGTCCTCGACGCGGTCCTGGCGCAGGATCCGACCGGTCGGGTCGCCTGCGAGACGCTCCTCACCACCGGCCTCGTGGTGGTGGCCGGCGAGATCACGACCTCGTGCTACGTGGACATCCCCCGGGTCGCGCGCGAGACCATCCGGGAGGTCGGTTACACCCGCGCCAAGTTCGGCTTCGATCACGAGACGTGCGGGGTCATCACCGCGATCGACGAGCAGTCGGGCGACATCGCGATGGGCGTGGACAAGCTCGGCGCGGGCGACCAGGGGCTGATGTTCGGCTACGCCTGTACCGAGACCGAGGAGCTGATGCCGCTGCCGATCATGCTGGCCCACAAGCTCTGCCTGCGGCTCACCCAGGTCCGAAAGAGCGGCCAGCTCCCGTACCTGCGTCCCGACGGCAAGAGCCAGGTCAGCGTCCGGTACGTGGACGGCAAGCCGGTGTCGGTGGAGACGGTGGTCATCTCGACGCAGCACGGCCCCGAGACCGGCCTCTCCAAGATCCGCGAGGACATGATCGAGCAGGTGGTGCTGCCGACGATTCCCAAGCACCTGATCGATCCCAACCGGGTCACGTACCACATCAATCCCACCGGCCGCTTCGTCACCGGCGGGCCCATGGGCGACACCGGGCTCACCGGACGGAAGATCATCGTCGACACCTACGGCGGCTCCTGCCCGCACGGGGGCGGCGCGTTCTCCGGGAAGGACCCGACGAAGGTCGACCGGTCCGCGTGCTACATGGCCCGCCACGTGGCCAAGAACGTGGTGGCCGCCGGCCTGGCCGAGCGGGCGCAGGTGCAGGTGGCCTACGCGATCGGAGTCGCCGATCCGGTCTCGATCATGGTCGAGACCTTCGGGACCGGCAAGGTGCCGAACAGCAAGCTCGAGCAGCTGATCCGCCGCCACTTCGACTTCACCCCCGCGGGCATCATCAAGTACCTGGATCTGCGGCGGCCGTTCTACCGCAAGACGGCGGCCTACGGACATTTCGGGCGCAACGAGCCCGAGTTCACCTGGGAGCGCACGAACCGGATCAAGGACCTTCGGGACGACGCCGGCGTCTGACGCCGGGCGCCGGTGAAGGCCGCGCCCCGTGGCCCCTGAGCCGCGGGGCGTTCTCATGATCGTCACCGAGCGCTCGCCGGCCCCGTCCGGCGAGATGCGCCGGACCTAGAACGGAGCGCCTTGGCCCAGATCCCCCCCGGTGGTCGAGTCGTGCCCCTGCGACGCTCCCGGCTGGGCCTCTGGGTCCTCCTGGGCTTCATCCTCCTGAGCCTGGTGGGCCAGGCCGTGCCGCTGTACACGGACTGGCTGTGGTTCCAGGAGGTCGGCTTCACCAACGTCTTCACCACCCGGCTCACCGTCAGCGGCTGGCTCTTCCTGGGCCTGGGTGCCGCGGTCTTCGTCTTCCTCTTCGTCAATCTCTCGGTGGCGGCCCGGACCGCGCCGCCCGACGTGCTCTGGGAGCTCGAGGACCAGCTCGGGCTGCCCGGCCGTGCCATCCTCGAGCCCCTCGTCCGCCGCCTGCTGCTGCCGGTCATCGCGGTGATCGCGTTCTTCGCGGGGGCGCGGGCCACCGGCTCGTGGCCGACCGTGATCGAGTACCTGAACGCCACCCCGTTCGGCCACGCCGACCCGCTCTTCGGGCGCGACCTCGGCTTCTACTTCTTCGTGCTGCCGTTCTGGCGGCTGCTCCACGCTTGGGGCACCGCGCTGGTGGCGGGCACGCTCGTCCTGGTCGCGGCGGTCTACGTGCTCCAGCGGAGCCTGGTGCTCACCGCCCGGGGCCCGCGCCTCGCCGCGGGGGCGCGCACCCACCTGCTGGGCCTGGCCGCGGTGCTGCTGCTCATTCGCGGGGTCGGCTTCTGGCTGGACCGCTTCGACCTGCTCTACTCGCCCCGCGGGCTCGTGTTCGGCGCCTCCTACACCGACGTGCACGCCTCGCTCCCGGTGCTGCAGTGGCTGGTGGTGCTGGCCGCGCTGTGCGCGGGCGCGTGCGTGTTCCAGATGTTCCGGCCCGGCTGGCGCTTCCTGGTCGCCGGGCTCGTGGTGCTGGTGGTGCTGTGGATCGCCGGCCTCGGGGTGGCGCCCGCGGTGCTCCAGACCTACCGGGTCAAGCCCAACGAGCTGGACTTCGAGCGGCCGTACATCCAGCACAACGTCCGGATGACGCGCCAGGCCTACGCGCTCGACCGGGTGGTCGAGAAGAGCTTCGCGGCCGAGGACAACCTGACGCCCGCCGCGCTCGAGCGCAACAACCTCACGATCAAGAACATCCGGCTGTGGGACCACCGGCCGCTCCTCACCACCTACGGCAAGCTCCAGGAGATCCGGACCTACTACAAGTTCCTGGACGTCGACGTCGGGCGCTACACCGTGAACGGGGAGTACCGCCAGATCACGCTCTCGGCCCGCGAGCTGTCCTATCGCGACCTGCCGAGCAAGGAGTGGATCAACCAGCACCTGAACTACACCCACGGCTACGGCCTGGTGGCGGGGCCGGTCAACCGGATCAGCATCGAGGGGCTCCCCGAGTTCTTCATCAAGGACATCCCGCCCGCGGGGGCGGGCCTGCCCCGGATCACGCGGCCGGAGATCTACTACGGCGAGATGGGGAGCACCGAGCCCGGCGCCCAGTACGTCTTCGTGCGGACCCGCGCCCAGGAGCTCGACTATCCTTCCGGGGACCAGAACGTCTACGCGAAGTACGAGGGCCGCGGGGGCATCTCGGTCGCCTCGATCGTCCGGAAGGCGGCCTTCGCGGCCCGCTTCGGGTCGCTCACCATCCTCCTGAACTCCGACCTCGGGCCGGAGAGCCGGCTGATGATGTACCGGGACATCGGGATCCGCGTCCGGGAGGCGACCCCGTTCCTGAGGTTCGATCGCGACCCCTACCTGGTGATCGGGGCCGACGGCCGCCTGGTGTGGATGATCGACGGCTACACCACGAGCGATCGCTATCCGTACGCCACCCCGGTGCGCGGGTTCAACTACATCCGGAACTCGGTGAAGGCCACCGTGGATGCGTACCACGGGACGGTCAACTACTACATCTCCGACCCCGACGATCCCCTGGTCCGCACCTATGCCAAGGCGTTTCCCGGCCTCCTCAAGCCGCTGGCCGAGATGCCGAAGGATCTCCAGGCGCACATCCGCTACCCGGAGGACCTGTTCACGGTGCAGGCGCGGATGTACGCCACCTACCACATGCAGGATCCGCAGGTCTTCTACAACAAGGAGGACCTCTGGGTGCTCCCCCGCCTGCAGCAGGACGGGCGCGAGCGCGAGATGGAGCCCTACTTCACGGTGATGCGGCTGCCGTCCGAGCCCAAGGAGGAGTTCGTGCTGCTCGCGGGATTCAACCCGAGCGGGCGCGACAACATGATCGCCCTGATGGTGGCCCGCATGGACCCGCCCTTCTACGGCGGCATCATCGCCTACAACTTCCCCAAGCAGAAGCTGGTGTTCGGCCCGCGCAACATCCAGGCGCGCATCAGCCAGGACCCGGTGATCTCCCAGCAGATCTCGCTCTGGAACCAGCAGGGCTCGCGCGTGATCAGCGGCAACCTTCTCGCGATCCCCATCGACCAGTCGCTGATATACGTGCAGCCGCTCTACCTGGCCGCGACCGAGCAGGGCGCGCTGCCCGAGCTGCGGCGGGTCGTGGTCGCCTACGGCAACCAGATCGCGATGGAGCCCACCCTCGAGGCGTCGCTCGCCCGGATCTTCGGCGGGCGGGTGAGGGGCGAAGAGGTGGTCGCGCGCCCGGGCGAGCGCGGCCAGGCGCCGCCCCCGCCCGCGGCGAGCGGCGCGATCTCCGCGGCGGTGCAGCAGGCGTGGGAGGCCTGGCAGCGCGGCCAGGAGGCGCTCCGCAAGGGCGACTGGACGACGTACGGCCAGGAGCAGAAGCGCATCGAGGAGGCGCTCCGCCGCCTGCGCGAGGGCCGCTGACCCCTCTTAGGTTCGGGCGCTGAGGAAGAGGGCGGTGCCGATGCCGGCGAAGACGATGTTGGCGGTCCAGGCCGCCAGCGCGGCCGGCAGCAGGTCGGCCTGGGCGAACGCCAGGGCCACGGAGTGCACCACCCAGTAGCCCACCGCGATCACGATCGCCACCCCGATCCCCATGGCCCGGCCCCCGCTCCGGGGTGAGACCAGCGCGAAGGGGATGGCCACGAGCGCCATGATCACGTGCACCAGGGGGAACGAGAGCTTGGAGTAGAGCTGCACGAGGTAGCGGGTGACCCGGTGGCCGCCGTCGCGCAGCCGGGCCACGTAGGCGCGCAGCTCGAGGAAGCTCATGGTGTCGGGCGCGTTCTGCAGCTGGATGAAGTCGTCGATGTGCTCGGGCATGGCGAGCACGCGCGAGTCGAACATCTCCGAGGTGACGCGGTTCTGGGGGCCGACCCGCCGGACGACGCCGTCGCTGACCTGCCAGCCCTCCGGGGACCACTGCGCGGCGCGCGCGTCGAGCCGCTCCAGCAGGCGGAAGTCGCGGCTGATGTCGAGCACGGTGAGCCCCTCCATCGACTTGCCGACCGGATCGAGCAGCGCCATGCGGAAGAAGCGGGTGTCCGAGGAGCGGTACCAGATCTGGGTCTGCCGCTGCAGGTGCCGGGGAAGCTGTCCGCGGATCTTGACCCGGTCGACCTCCTCGGACTTGGCGTTGATATCGGGGAGCAGGGTCTCCTGGAAGGCGACCGCCAGCACGCTGATCGCGCCGGCCACCAGCAGGATGGGCAGGCTCGCCCGGTAGAGGCTGATGCCGGCCGCCTTCAAGGCGTCGAGCTCGCGCTGGCGGGTGAGCGAGAGGAACAGGAACACGGTGGCGATCAGCACGATCATCGGCAAACCCTTGTAGAGCTCACCGGGCAGGCGGTAGGCGAAGTGCTCGAGGATGACGGTGAAGGGGGGCTTCACCCGCAGGAAGCGGTCGAGCGTCTGGAGCAGGTCCACCACCCCGATCAGCACCGCCCCGATCAGGGCGCCGATGCCGAGGTACATGAGGTACTGACGGATCAGGTAGCGGTCCATGATGAACGTGGACTCGCGCGGGCCGGTCAGGCGCCCCAGCCGGCGCGGGCGGCGCTCGTCGAGCGGCTTGACCGCGCGCGCCCACTGCCGCTCCCCGACCTTGGCCCACAGCCGCCAGAACAGATCGAGCCAGGCGGGGGACACGCCCACCACCGCCGCGCGCAGCATGGCCAGGCCCACCAGCGCCAGGAGCACGTTGGGGATCCACACCGCGATGCCCGCGGGCAGGCGCCCCCGCAGGGCGAAGCCCTCCATCGACGTGTAGAGGATGTAGTACGACACGACGATGGCGAAGGAGAGGCCGAGCGCGACCGCGCGGCCCCCCCGGTGGGAGCGGATGCCGAGCGGGAAGCCCACCAGCGTGAACACGAGCGCGGCCACCGGCAGCGCGAACCGCTTGTGGAGCTCGACGTAGTAGGGGGTGGCGATCTGCCCCTCGCGCCGGAGGCGATCGGCCTCGTGGATGAGCTGGCGGAGCGGCAGCTGCTTCTCGGGCTTGTCCTCCTTGGAGACGGCCGCGATCGGCGAGTCCACCGGCAGGCTCATGTCGTAGAGGCTGAAGTAGGTCTGGCGGAAGCGCCGCCGGTCGCCCACGTCGCTCTCGCTGATCGAGCCGTCGAGGAAGCGGAGGGTGATGCGGCGGGCGGTCTCGTCGCTCAGGAGCCGGCCCTCGCGGGCCACGATGATGCGGGACTGCTCCGGGTTGCGCTCGTCGGAGACCAGGAGACCCCGCAGCCGCACCTGCGACGGGCTCACCTCGTCCACGTAGATCACGAACTGGTTGAACGTCGCGCTGAACGTGCGCTCCTTGATGCCGGTGGAGGCGCGCGACTGGAGGATCCGGAAGAGCTGGCGCTGGAAGGCCCCGCTCGACCACGGGCCGACCGCGAGGGTGAGCCAGGCGATGAGCAGGGTGACGAGCACACCCACCACCAGGAAGGGACGGAAGAGGCGGAGCGGGCTCACCCCCGAGGCCTTGAGCGCGGCCACCTCCAGGTCGCCGGCGAGCCGCCCGCACACCAGCAGCACCGCCACCAGCGTCGCCATCGGCAGGGTCAGGGCCAGGAAGGAGGGGAGCATGTAGAGCAGCAGCGGCATCACGAGGGCGAACGGCACGCTCTTGGTGATGACCAGGTCGGTGAGCTGGTAGATCCGGTCGATGACGAGGAAGAACGTGAAGACGCCCACCCCGATCGCGAACGGGGGGCCCAGCTCCTTGACGATGTAGCGATCCAGGATGCGGCTCATGCGCCACCATTGTACGCTAGCGGCATGCGCCCGTCATGGTTCGCCCGGCGGCTCGCGATGGCGCTGCTCGTCGGCGTGACGGTGGCCGCGCCCGCGGGCGCGCAGGACCGGCTCGAGCGCTTCCGCGCGGTCGCGCGCGAGGAGCTGGCCTCGGCCACCGACGCCGCGGAGCGCGAGCGGGCGGTCGGCCAGCTCTACGAGCTGGTGGACGCCGAGGTCCTCGACAGTCTGCGCGGCGAGGAGCCGTTCTCCTCGCTCGTGTTCATCCGGGATCGGATGGACGCGATGATGGAGGCGTGGGGCGGCGCGACGCTCCGCGCGCTCCGCGTTCCCGCCGCGGGTCGCCGCGGGCCGATCACCATCGGCCTCTACAGCCTCACCGGCGTGGAGGGCTCGGGCTCGCTCCGCTTCTACACCGGGACCGGGGCGGGCGCCGCGCTCGCCGGCGCGTCCACCCACGATGGTCTGCTCGACGCCCAGGTGTGGCCGGCGGGCGCCGACCGCGTCGTCCGGGTGATGGCGCTCTGGAGCGGGCCGCCCGCGGCCGAGGGCGTGCGGTCGCTGCGCGCCGAGCTCTGGGAGGGCCGCGATCGCGATCGGGTGCAGCCCGCGTGGACCACCGCGGACCAGTGGCCCGACGGGCTCTGGGTGTCCGACTGGCGCACCCAGCCGGGCGAGCTCGTCTTCCGCTACCAGCCGCGCTATCCGGGCTGGAAGCCCGGCTGCGCGGGGCAGACCGAGTACGAGGACCACTACCGCCTGGCGCCCGCGGGCGGCCTCGCGCTCGCGCGGCGGCAGGTCGCGAACGCGTGGCATCGCGAGCTGGGCGCGGCGGCCGACCGCCTCTTCCACGCGCTGGCGGGCGACGACGCGAGCGCGCTGGCGCGACTGGTGCCGGCTTCCGCGCTGCGCGCGCGGCTGCCCCGCGCCCTGGTCGCCGAGCCGGTCTGCGAGCAGCCGCCGGCGGGACCGCGGGCGGGCGTGACGATGGCGGCCACCGAGGTGCGCGACGGCCGGCGGGTGCCGTGGCTGCTCTCGTGGACGCGGGCGACCGCGGGCTGGCAGGTAGCCGGGGCGAGGCCCGTGCTACAATGACGCGTTAACATGAGCGAAATCGCCGACCGCTACGATCCGACGCGCGTCGAGCCGCACTGGTACGCCGTCTGGGAGGAGCGCGGCTACTTCCACGCCGACGCGGACTCGCCGAAGAAGCCGTACTGCATCGTGATCCCGCCGCCCAACGTCACCGGGTCGCTGCACCTCGGACACGCGCTGAACAACACGCTCCAGGACATCCTGATCCGCTACAAGCGGATGGACGGCTACAACGCGCTCTGGATGCCCGGCACCGACCACGCGGGCATCGCCACCCAGTACGTGGTGGAGCGCCAGCTCGAGAAAGAGGGTAAGACCAAGGAAGACCTGGGGCGGGAGGCCTTCGTCGCCCGCGTCTGGCAGTGGAAGGAAGAGTCGGGCGGCACCATCATCCGCCAGCTCAAGCGGCTCGGCGCCTCCTGCGACTGGGCCCGCGAGCGCTTCACGATGGACGCGGGCCTCTCGGCGGCGGTACGCGAGGTCTTCGTGCGCCTCTGGGAAGACGGGCTGATCTACCAGGGCGACTACATCGTGAACTGGTGCCCGCGCTGCCAGACCGTGCTCTCGGACATCGAGGTGGAGCGTGAGGACCAGGACGCCGAGTTCGTCTACATCAAGTACGGCCCGCTGACCCTCGGCACCGTGCGGCCCGAGACCAAGCTCGGGGACACCGCGGTAGCGGTCCACCCGAAGGACAAGCGCTACAAGCGCTACGTGGGCAAGACGCTCGAGGTGCCCTCGGTGGAGGGGAACATCACGCTCCGGGTGGTCGCGGACAGCGCGGTGGACCCGAAGTTCGGCACCGGCGTCATCAAGGTCACGCCGGGCCACGACGCCACCGACTTCGAGATCGGACGCCGCCACAACCTGCCGGTGCGCAGCGTGATCGGCTTCGACGGCAAGATGACCGCGCTGGCCGGCAAGTACGCGGGGCTCGACCGCTTCGAGACCCGGAAGCGCATCGTGGAGGACATGCAGGCCCTCGGGCTCATCGACCGCATCGAGCCCTACCGGCACTCGGTCGGGGTGTGCTACCGCTGCAAGACGGTGGTGGAGCCGCTGGTCTCCAAGCAGTGGTACGTGCGCATGAAGCCCCTGGCCGAGCCCGCGATCAAGGCGGTCCGCTCCGGCAAGATCAAGATCGTCCCGCGCGCATGGAGCAAGACGTACTTCCACTGGATGGAGAACATCCGCGACTGGACGATTTCGCGCCAGCTGTGGTGG
>JBGQHJ010000145.1:0-12332 GCA_041497895.1 Methylomirabilia bacterium | reverse complement strand
GGGCTTGCTCTTCTGCGCGAGCTTCCGCTTCATCTCCTCGGCTTCCTTCCGCTTGTCGCGGTTGACGGTGAGGAAGGCGGCGAGGAGCTGGTCGGGCGGGATCTGCCCGCGCTCGGGCAGGAGCTCCGGCATCTTGCTCGCGAGGAACTGCTCGCCGATCTCGATGGTGTCCATCGGGAACTTGCGCGGGCGGATGTCGACCGCGAGCGCGCGCGAGACCGCGTTGCCCGCCTCGTCCTGCGCGGAGGCGGTGATCGGCGAGTTGGGCGGCAGGTTCCACGGTAGCGCGTAGAGCGTGGCGTAGAGGCCCGAGTCGGGCGCGCCGGCCGGGAAGCCCGGGAAGAAGAGATCGCCCACCGTCACCCCCACCCGCGCGGCGCCCTTGGCCCGCAGCGCGACCAGCCCGCCGCCGCCGCGCGAGAGGTAGCGCGTGGAGGAGAGGATCTCGAGGGTGGGCGGCGTGAAGTCGAGGGTGACCGGCAGGCTCGCGATGGTGCGGTCGTCGACCCGGATCGGCCGCCAGAAGCCGTCGCGCGCCCGCACCTCGAGGGTGGCCGCGCCCTCGCGCAGCCCGAGGGAGCCGCCGGCCACGATGAGCTGCACGCGCTGGTCGTTGGTGGCCGGGCCGGAGAAGGTCTGCTGGGCCACGTTCACGCGGGTCCCACCCTGCTGGAGCCGGATGTCGACCGACTGCACCCCGCCGCGGCGGGCGTGCAGGTCGAGGGTGATGGGCGTGCGCGCCCCGATGAACTTCGGCACCGGTGAGAACTCCACGCGCACCGCGGGCACGCTCTGTCGCCACGCGAGATAGCCGATCCCGCCCAGCACCAGGAGGATGGGAACGAAGAAGATGATCAGCCAGATCCGGAGGCGCGACCGAGCCACGAAGCCATGGTAGCAGCCGGGCGCGCTCCGGCCTAGGTTTTGCGCGGCTGACCGCAAGCACCGGTGGTCTGCGGCCGAAAGTTTGCGAGGCGAGCCGAAGGCGAGCCGAGCGAATCAGATAGAGATGCTCCCGTTTATGCTAGACAGGGACCCGTGTCCGAGCGCATCGGCGGGGGAAAAGTTTTCCGCGTGACCGCCACGGTAGGCTTCGTGGCCAGCGCGGTGCTGCACCTCTCCACCTTCACCCCGTTCCCTCCCGCCTACGCGGCCGCCGGCGCGCTCCTGCTGCTCGCGGGGGCGTTCGTCCTGCTGGCCGCCCTGATCGTGCGGCTGCGGGAGTCGGGCGCGCCCGCGCGCGGGCGGGGGACCCTGCGGATGGTGGAGTGGCGAGTGCTGCTCGCGCAGATCCCGGAGGGGCCGAAGCGTGCGGGGGCGGCGGTGATCGCCTACGTGCTGATGAACCTCGTGCTCTGCCTCCTGCTGGGCGACGAGGGCGCGGCGAGCGTGCGGCTGCTCTCCGGTCACCTGCTCCTGTTCTACCTGATTCCGTTCATGTATTTCCGCTTCGTGGAGCCTCGGTTGCGCGACGGCGGCGGGCCGTCGCAACCTTGACACTCCCACCCGGTTCCGCTTAGAGTGTTGCGGGTTTGCACCCGAGCTCATGTCACGACTCGTCTGGCTGATCCCGCTGTTCCCGCTGGTCGGCACGTTGATCAACGCCCTGTTCGGGCGCTTCATCGGGCACAAGGCGCACTGGATCGCGGTCCCCGCCCTGTTCGCCTCGTTCGTGACGTCGTGTCTGGTGTTCTCGCGGGTCTGGCACGGCGAGACCTGGACCGGCGACCTGTTTCCCTGGGTGATCGCGGGGTCCTTCAAGGCCGCGGTCACCGCCCAGGTGGACCAGCTCACCGCGGTGATGCTGCTGGTGGTGACCGGAGTGGGCTTCCTCATCCACCTCTACTCCGCCGGCTACATGCACGACGATCACGGCTACGCCCGCTTCTTCACCTACCTGAACCTGTTCGTGTTCTCGATGGTGATGCTGGTGCTGGCGGGCAACTTCCTGATCCTCTACGTGTTCTGGGAGGCGGTCGGCCTCTGCTCGTACCTGCTGATCGGCTTCTGGTACGAGAGGAAGTCGGCGTCCGACGCGGGCAAGAAGGCCTTCATCGTCAACCGGGTGGGGGACTTCGGCTTCGGTCTCGGCATCATGCTGATCTGGGTCACCTTCGGCACGCTGAACTACGGCGAGGTGTTCGCCAAGGCGGACGCGAGCGTCTCCACCAACGTCTACCTCGCGATCGCGCTCCTCCTCTTCATGGGCGCGTGCGGCAAGTCGGCGCAGCTGCCGCTGTTCACCTGGCTGCCGGACGCGATGGAGGGCCCGACCCCGGTCTCGGCCCTCATCCACGCCGCGACCATGGTGACCGCGGGCGTCTACATGGTGGCGCGCTGCCACAAGCTCTTCGAGATGGCGCCGCTCTCGCTCGAGATCGTGGCCTGGGTGGGCGGGCTCACCGCGCTCTTCGCGGCCTCCATCGGGCTCGCGCAGACCGACATCAAGCGCGTGCTCGCGTACTCCACGATCAGCCAGCTGGGCTACATGTTCGTGGGGGTGGGGGTGGGCGCGTACGCGGCCGGGATCTTCCACCTCGTCACGCACGCCTTCTTCAAGGCCCTGCTCTTCCTCGGCGCGGGCAGCGTGATTCACGGCCTCTCCGGTGAGCAGGACCTGCGCAAGATGGGCGGCCTGGCCCCGCGCATGATGACCACCACCGTGACCTTCCTGGTGGGCGCCTTCGGCCTGGCCGGGGTGCCGCCGCTCGCCGGCTTCTTCTCGAAGGACGAGATCCTCGGCGCGGTGTTCCACGGCCACCGCTACCTGCTGTGGGCGCTCCTGCTGGCCGGCGCGTTCATGACCGCCTTCTACACCTTCCGGCTCGTGTTCCTCGCCTTCTTCGGGGGCCCGCGCATGCCGAAGGAGGTGGCGCACCACATCCACGAATCGCCCGCGGTGATGACATTGCCGCTCGTCGTGCTCGCGATCCTCACGGTGGTGGCGGGCCTCGCGGTGGGCATTCCCTCGTCGCAGGGCACCGCGTTCGCCCACTTCCTCGCCCCGGTGCTCCCGCTCGAGGAGGCCGAGCACAGCGCGGGGGTGGCCTTCAGCCTGCTGGTGCTCTCGGCCCTTGTGGCCATCGCGGGGGTCGCGCTGGCCTGGATGGTCTACGGCCGTACCCCGGTGCGGGCCGCCTCCATCGGGGTGGCGCGCAACCCGCTGCACAAGCTGCTGATCGAGAAGTACTACGTGGACGAGATCTACGACGCGCTCTTCGTGAAGCCGATCTACCACCTCTCGCTCTGGCTGGCCCGCGTCTTCGATCCCGGCCTCATCGACGGCATCGTCAACGGGGTGGCGACCCTGGTGGCGGGCTGGGCCCGCGGCCTCCGCCGGGTGCAGACCGGCTTCGTGATGAACTACGCGCTCGGCATCCTGCTGGGCGCGGTCGCGGTGGTCGCCTACCTGCTCGCGCGCCGCTAGCCCGCATGGCGTACCTCCTCACGCTCGTCACCTTCGCCCCGCTGGTCGGGGCGATCGTCGTCCTGCTGCTGCCCCGCCGCCAGGAGCACGTCACCAAGCTGGTCACGCTGGGGACGACCCTGGTGACGTTCGTGATCTCGCTGCCGGTGTACTTCCGGTTCGACGCGACCTCGGCGGACTACCAGTTCGTGGAGCAGCGCGCGTGGATCCCCTCGCTCGGCGTGTCCTACCACGTGGGGGTGGACGGCATCAGCGTGCTGCTGGTGCTGCTGACCACGTTCCTGATGCCGCTCGTGCTGCTCTCCTCATGGACGTCGGTGGAGTCGCGCTGGAAGGAGTTCGCCATCACCATGCTGCTCCTGGAGACGGGGATGCTCGGGGTCTTCGTGGCCCTCGACCTCTTCCTGTTCTACGTCTTCTGGGAGGCGATGCTGATCCCGATGTACCTGATCATCGGGATCTGGGGCGGGCCGAACCGGGTGTACGCGGCGGTCAAGTTCATCCTCTACACGCTCGCCGGCTCGCTCCTGATGCTGGTGGCCATCCTGTTCGTGTACTTCCAGCACGGGGTGGCCACCGGCGCCTACACCTTCGACCTGCCGGTCCTGGTGCGCTTCGTCATCCCGGGCGGGCTGACCCAGGACCTGCTCTTCCTGGCCTTCGCGGTCGCCTTCGCGATCAAGGTGCCGATGTTCCCGTTCCACACCTGGCTGCCCGACGCCCACGTGGAGGCGCCCACCGCGGGCAGCGTGATCCTGGCCGGCGTGCTCTTGAAGATGGGCACCTACGGCTTCCTGCGCTTCTGCCTGCCCCTGTTCCCGCAGGCGAGCATGACGTGGGCCCCGTGGATCTTCACGCTGTCGGTGATCGGCATCATCTACGGGGCGTGGGTCTCCACCGTGCAGCCGGACATCAAGAAGCTGGTGGCCTACTCGAGCGTGAGCCACCTGGGCTTCGTGGTGCTGGGCCTCTTCACCCTGACCCCCCAGGGCATGGTGGGCGGCATCATCCAGATGGTGAACCACGGGCTCAGCACCGGCGCGCTCTTCCTCATGGTCGGTATGATCTACGAGCGGCGCCACACCCGGCTCATCGCCGACTTCGGCGGGCTCTGGAAGGTGATCCCCGCCTTCAGCGTGCTGTTCCTGATCGTGTGCCTCTCCTCGCTCGGGCTGCCCGGCCTGAACGGCTTCGTGGGCGAGTTCCTCATCCTGCTCGGCACGTTCCAGGTGCACCGGCTCGCCGCGGTGCTCGCGACCAGCGGCATCATCTTCGCGGCGGTGTACCTGCTCTGGATGTACCAGCGGGTGTGCTTCGGCGAGGTGACCCACGAGGCCAACCGCCGCCTCGTCGACCTGACCCCGCGGGAGTGGGCCGTCCTGCTGCCGGTGCTGCTCTTCATCGTGTGGATCGGCGTCTACCCGACCACGTTCACCACCATGACCGAGCCGAGCGTGCAGGCCCTCATCGCCCAGGTGCAGACCAAGGCGCAAGCGACGTCCGCGCTGCTGATGAGGCCATGAGCCCGGAGCTGGTCTTCCCCTCCGTCGACCTGCGGCCCATCCTGCCGATGCTGGTCATCGCCCTGACCGCGGGGGTGGTGCTGGTCCTCGACCTGCTCCCGCCGCGGGAGCGGAAGGACCACCTGGGCTTCGTGAGCGCGCTCGGGGTGGTGGCGGCTCTGGTCGTGACCTACTGGATGACCTTCTCCACCGGCGGGGGCGAGCTGCGGGGCTTCCGCGGGATGGTGGTGCTGGACGCCTACGCGCTGTTCTTCAACATCGTGATCGGCTACTCGGCCGGGCTCGTGCTGCTGCTCTCGATGGACTACATCCGGCGCGAGGGCCAGGAGTCGGGCGAGTTCTACATCCTGGTGCTGCTGGCCGCGCTCGGCATGATGCTGATGGCGGCGGCGGGCGACCTGATCATCGTCTTCCTCGGCCTCGAGACGATGTCGATCTCGCTCTACGTGCTCGCCGGCTTCTTCCGCACCCGCGTGGAGGCGGGCGAGGCCTCCATGAAGTACCTGCTGATCGGGGCCTTCGCCTCCGGCTTCTTCCTCTACGGCATCGCGCTCATCTTCGGGGCCGCCGGCACCACCAACCTCGACCGCATCGCCAACGCGGTGGCGGCGGGGGCGGGGCGCGACCCGCTGCTGGTCATCGGGCTCGGCCTGCTGCTGGTGGGCTTCGGCTTCAAGATCTCCTCGGTGCCCTTCCACATGTGGGCGCCCGACGTGTACGAGGGCGCCCCCACCTCGGTGACCGCGTTCATCGCGACCGGCTCCAAGGCGGCCGCCTTCGCCGCGCTCCTGCGGGTGCTCCTCACCGCGGTGCGCGGCGCCCCGGTGGACTGGCCGATGCTGCTGTGGGTGGTGGCCGCGCTCACCATGACGGTGGGCAACGTGGTGGCCCTCGCCCAGCAGAATCTCAAGCGCATGCTCGCCTACTCCTCGATCGCCCACGTGGGCTACATGCTGGTCGGCGTGGTGGCGGGCGGCGCCTTCGGCAACGGCAGCGTGCTGTTCTACCTGCTCGTGTACACGTTCACCACCGCGGGTGCCTTCGGCGCGATCCTCCTGCTGGAGCGGGCCGGGCAGGAGGCGGTGCGCCTCGATGACTTCGGCGGCCTCGCCGCGCGGCACCCGCTGCTGGCGGTGGCCCTGTCGGTCTTCCTGCTCTCGCTGGTCGGCATCCCCCCCACCGCGGGCTTCGTGGGCAAGTTCTACCTCTTCGGGGCCGCGGTGAAGTCGGGCTACGTGTGGCTGGCGGTGGTGGGCGTGCTCAACTCCGCGGTGGCCGCATACTACTACCTGCGCCTCATCGTCTACATGTACATGCGGGAGCCCGAGGGCGCGCCCACCGTGCTCGCCCCCTCGTTCTCCGGGGCGCTCGCGCTGGCCGTCGCGCTCTGGGGCGTGGTGCAGCTCGGGGTGGCCCCCGGCCCGCTCTTCGACCTCGCCCAGGCCGCCGTCGTCCCGCTGCTCCGTTGATCCCTCTCCCCTCAGGGGAGAGGGCAGGGTGAGGGGTGGTTCCTAAGCTCCCCTACCGCGGCTGGCTCTTCGACCTCGACGGCACGATCTACCTCGGCGAGCGCCTGATCCCGGGGGCCGACGCGACGATCGCGGCGCTGCGCGCGGCCGGCCGCCGGGTGGCCTTCCTCTCCAACAAGCCGCTCCAGACCCGCGCGGAGTACGCGACCAAGCTCACCCGGCTGGGCGTGCCGGCCGCGCCCGACGACGTCATCAACTCCTCGCTGGTGCTCGCCCGCTACCTGCGCGACCGCGATCCGGGCGCGCCGGTCTTCGTGATCGGGGAGCCGCCCATGCGGGAGGAGATGGCCGCCCACGGCTTCGAGGTGCGGCCCGACGAGCGGGTGCGCTGGGTGGTGATCGCCTTCGACCGCACCTTCGACTACGCGAAGCTGAACATCGCGCTCCAGGCGGTGAAGCAGGGCGCGCGGCTCATCGCCACCAATCCCGACCGCACCTGCCCGGTGGAGGGCGGCGAGATCCCGGACTGCGCGGGCATGATCGCGGCGGTGGAGGCGGTGACCGACCGGAAGGTGGAGGCGATCGTGGGGAAACCATCTCCGATTATTCTGGAAGTCGCGCTCGCCGCGCTCGGCGTGCCCGCCCGCGACGCGGCCATCGTGGGCGACCGCATCGAGACCGATATCGTGATGGGTCGGCGGCTCGGGCTCGGCACCGTGCTCGTGCTGAGCGGCATCACGCGCGCCGACGACCCCCGAATCGCCGCGATCGCTCCCGACCACGTGGTACGATCGGTCCGGGACCTGGTGGAGTGAACGAGTGAGCGTGCCCGCGAACCGGCTGGCTGGACTGGACGGCGCCGCGCTGGACGCCGTGGTGATCGGCGGCGGCATGGCGGGGGCGGGCGTCGCGCGCGACCTGGCCCTGCGCGGCGCGTCGGTCGCGCTCTTCGAGAAGGGCGACTTCGCCTCCGGCACCTCGTCGAAGTCCTCCAAGCTGATCCACGGCGGCCTCCGCTACCTCGAGCTGGGCGACTTCAAGCTGGTGCGCGAGTCGCTGCGGGAGAAGAAGACGCTCGAGCGGCTCGCCCCGCACCTGGTTCGCCCGCTGCCCTTCCTGGTTCCGATCTACCGGGGCGGCGCGCGCGGCCTCATCACGGTGCGCGTCGGCATGTGGCTCTACGACCTGCTCACCCCGGGCAAGACCACCGAGCGCTACCGGGTGCTCCGTCCGGTCGAGGCGCTCGCGATGGAGCCGTCGGTGCGCGCGGAGGACCTGCGCGGGGCCGGCTACTACTTCGACGACCTGCTGCTCTACCCGGAGCGCCTCTGCCTGGAGAACGTGCTCTCGGCGGCGCGACACGGGGCGCGCGTCTTCAACTACTGCGAGGTCGAGGAGTTCGTGCCCGGCCGTCGCGGGATCGAGGGGGTGAAGGTCCGCGACCTGCTGTCCGGCCAGGTGCAGCTGGCGCGGGCCACCGCCATCGTCAACTGCGCGGGGCCGTGGGTCGATCGGCTGCGGGCGATGGCCAAGGTGGCCGACCGGAGCCCGCGGGTGGTGCGCACCACCAAGGGCATCCACTGCCTGCTCCCGCGCATGACCGACCGGGCGGTGTACCTCTCGGCCCGCGACGAGCGGATGATCTTCGTCATCCCGTGGCGCGAGTTCTCCCTGGTCGGCACCACCGACACCGACTTCGAGGGCGACCCCGACCGCCTGTGGGCGACCCGCGAGGAAGTGACGTACCTTCTGGAAGAAGTGGCCAAGGTGCTGCCCGACAAGCGGGCGACGTTCGACAACGTGTCCTACACCTACGCGGGAGTGCGGCCGCTCTCCTTCGAGCCGGGCGCGCCGGCGTCCAAGGTCTCGCGCGACCACAAGGTGATCCCGGAGGGCCCCGACGGCCGCTTCCTCTCCGTGACCGGCACCAAGCTGACCTGCTTTCGCAGCCTGGCCGAGGACGTGGGCGATCGGGTCATGCGCCTGCTCGGGCGCGGTGAGCCCCCGCGCACCGCGCGGCTCACCCTCGACGGGGCGGACGAGGAGGTCGGCAAGATCGAGGCGCGGGTGTGGATGGACGTCTCCGAAGAGATGGCGGCCACCGGGCTCTCGCGCGGTACACTGCGCACACTGGTGGAGACCTACGGCCGGGCGTATCCGCGCGTGCTCGAGCTGGGGCGAAAGCTGCCCGACGGCTTCGAGCGCCTCTGCCCGAGCAATCCCGAGATCGTGGCCCAGCTCCACCACGCGGTGCGCGAGGAGCTGGCGGTGTCGCTGCAGGACGTGCTGCTGCGCCGCACCGGCATCGGCCAGAGCCGCTGCCAGGGCCTCGACTGCGCGGAGCCGATCGCGGCGCGCATGGCCGAGCTGGGCGGCTGGTCCAGGCGGCGGCTCGACGCGGAGCTCGAGGCCTACTCGCAGCACGTCGAGCGCAGCCGGCGCTTCCGGCAGCGTTGATGGGCCGCGGCCGGCTTCGCCTCGCCCTCGCCCTCGTCCTGCTGCTGATCGTTGCCGCCCCCGCGTGGGCCGCCGACCCGGCCTGGCTCCTCGGCCGGTGGGAGCTGCGGCGCGATCCGGACGGCGGCTCCCAGGACTGGATCGAGTTCGCCGGCGACGGCAAGGTGGCGGTGGCCAAGCGGAACGGCCGGCGCTTCACCGGCCGCTACCACGCCTCCGACGAGACGGTCCAGATCGACTACAAGATCGGCAGCGAGTCCGTGATCACCACCCTCACCCCGAGCGCCGACAAGCGGGAGCTCTACGCGCGCTCGGCGGTGACCGGCAAGAACGCGGTCTACGAGAAGCGGCCGTAGGCGTAGCAGCGGTGCCCCGGCGGCGCGCCCTTCCCGGCCGCGAGCCAATGGTGCTATAGTTCCGAGCGCCGCCGCGGGCGTCGCGAGAACGTCACCCCGGCGCAGTCCGATCGAGACAGCGATTCGCTACCGTGACGACCGGAGGTCACCCATGTCACTGACGAAGACGTCCTGGTGGTCGGCGGTCACCACGCTGGTGCTCGCGCTGCTGCTGGTCCCGGCGACGCCCGCCCTCGCCAAGACCGAGATCCAGTTCTGGCACGCGATGACCGGCCAGCTCAACGACGCGGTCAACGCCCTCGTGAAGCAGTTCAACGACAGCCAGTCCGAGTACGAGGTGAAGCCTCTCCGCAAGGGCAACTATCCGGAGACTCTGACCGCGGCGATCGCGGCCTACCGCCAGAAGCAGGCGCCCCACATCGTGCAGGTTTTCGACGTGGGCACGCAGACCATGATGCTCTCCGGCGCGGTGCTGCCGATCTACCAGCTCATGAAGGAGCAGGAGATCGCGGTCGACTGGAAGGACTTCATCGCGCCGGTGGTGGGCTACTACTCCAAGGACGGCAACCTCTACTCGATGCCGTTCAACTCCTCGACCCCGATCCTGTACTACAACAAGGACGCGTTCCAGAAGGCGGGGCTCGACCCGAGCAAGCCGCCCCAGACCTGGAAGCAGGTCGAGGAGTACAGCAAGAAGCTGATTGCCTCCGGGGCCACCAAGTGCGGGTTCTCCACCGGCTGGCCCTCGTGGGTCCAGATGGAGAACATGCACGCGCTCCACGACCAGCCCTTCGCCACCAAGCGCGACGGCTTCGACGGGCTCGACGTGCAGCTGCTGATTAACCGGGAGTTCGGGGTCATGCACCTGGCCAAGCTGGCCGCCTGGCAGAAGGAGAACATCTTTTCCTACGGCGGGCGGCAGAACGCGGCGGACACCAAGTTCCTGAGCGGGGAGTGCGGCATGTACATGCAGTCCTCGGCCCTAATCGGCGGCTTCACCAAGGGCGCCACCTTCAAGTGGGGCACCGGGCAGCTCCCGTTCTGGGGCGCCCCCTACAAGCGCGCCACCTCGATCATCGGCGGGGCCACCCTCTGGGTGATGAAGGGCAAGCCGGCCAACGAGAACCGGGGCGCCGCCCGCTTCCTCAAGTTCATCTCCGACACCAACCAGCAGATGTGGTGGCACGTGACCACCGGCTACCTCGCCATCTCCAAGAGCGCGGTGAAGAACCTGGAGGCGGGCTACCACTTCAAGAAGAACCCCGACCAGTTCACCGCTTTCGCCCAGCTCACCCGGGGCGTGGCGACGCCCAACAGCCAGGGCCTGCGCCTCGGCAACTTCGTGCAGATCCGCGACGTGATCGAGAGCGAGCTGGAGAACATCTTCGCGGGCAAGAAGACGGCCAAGCAGGGGCTCGACGACGCGGTGGCCAAGTCCAACGAGATCCTTAAAGAGTTCGCGGCCGCGAACAAGCAGTAGCTCGGATCGGCGATGCAGCGGACGGTCTTCCGGAGCCGGTGGCTGCCCTACGTGCTGGTGGCCCCGCAGATGGTGGTCACCGTGCTCTTCTTCTTCTGGCCCGTCTTGAAGTCGCTGCAGCTCAGCGTGTACCGCGTCTCGCCGTTCGGCGACAAGTCCACCTTCGTCGGGCTCGACAACTTCAGCAAGCTGCTGTCCGACCCGGACTACTACTCGAGCGTCGTCAACTCGTTGGTTTTCGCGGGCGGGGTGACGGTGACGGCGGTTCTGGGCTCGCTGGTACTGGCCGGCCTCGCCACCCAGAAGATCCGCGGGCTGGCCGTCTACCGCACGCTCCTCCTGTGGCCGTACGGCATCGCGTCGGCGGTGGCCGGCATCATCTTCCTCTTCATCTTCCATCCCGCCTACGGCATCCTGCCGTACTTCCTCTCCTTCGTGACCACCTACGACTTCAACTGGCTGCTCAAGGGCTGGGTGGCCATGACGCTCGTGATCGTGGCGACGGCCTGGACGCATCTGGGCTACAACATCGCATTCTTCATCGCGGGCCTGCTGGCGATCCCGGCTTCCGTGATGGAGGCGGCCGACGTGGACGGGGCGGGGCCGGTGCGCCGCTTCACCGCCATCGTGTTCCCGCTCGTCTCGCCGATCACCTTCTACCTAGTCGTCCTCAACATGGTCTTCGCCTTCTTCGAGTCATTCCCGGTCATCGACGCGGTCACCAAGGGAGGCCCGGGCCAGTCCACCGAGCTCTTGGTGTACAAGCTCTATAAGGACGGCTTCATCGGGCTCAACCTGGGCTCCTCGGGCGCGCAGTCCGTGATCCTGATGGCCCTGGTCATCGGGCTCACCGTGCTCCAGTTCCGCTTCGCCGAGAAGAAGGTCACCTACCGATGAGCACTGTCCTCGAGCGGGCGCGCACGGACGTGCGGGCCACGGCCGCCCCGCGCCGGAAGCCCATCCCCTGGGGCTCGCTGCTGGTCCACGCGCTCCTGATCGCGTGCATCGCGGTGGTGGCGTTCCCGCTCTACTTCGCCTTCGTGGTCTCGACGCAGGACCTGCAGCAGGTGGTGCAGCGCCCGCCCCGGCTCCTGCCCTCCACCCACCTGCTGGAGAACTACGCGGAGGCGTGGCGGAAGGCGAACATGGGCCGCATGCTGTTCAACAGCGCGGTGATGGCGGTGACGGTGGCGGTGGGCAAGATCGTCATCTCGATGCTGTCGGCCTTCGCGATCGTCTACTTCGACTTCCGCGGCCGGATGCTCTGCTTCTGGATGATCTTCGTGACCCTGATGCTCCCGGTGCCGGTCCGGCTCATGTCGACCTACGAGGTTGTCGGCACGCTGGGCTGGCTCAACACGTACCAGGGCCTCACGATCCCGCTGATGGCCTCGGCCACCGCCACCTTCCTGTTCCGCCAGTTCTACCTGACCATCCCGAGCGAGATGGCAGAGGCGGCCCAGCTCGACGGGGCGGGGCCGCTGCGCTTCCTGTTCGCCTTCCTGCTTCCGCTCTCCTGGGCGAACATCGCCGCGCTCTTCGTGGTGCTGTTCATCTTCGGCTGGAACCAGTACCTGTGGCCCCTGATGATCACCACCACCGAGGCGATGCGCACGGTGG
>JBGQHJ010000144.1:0-12367 GCA_041497895.1 Methylomirabilia bacterium | reverse complement strand
CGCGATCACTCCATGCCGCAATGGGCGGAGGACCTGGATCGAATCCGGGGCGCGCCCCAGCATCGCCTTCGCCTCGTGGCCCACGGCGAGCAGGGAGTGATCCTTCTGGCTGATGGCGACCACGGATGGCTCATTGAGGACCACGCCCTCCCCGCGGACATAGACCAACGTGTTGGCCGTTCCAAGATCGACGGCGAGGTCTGTCGAGAACATCCAGGCAAGTGCACGCAGCAGCATGACGTGACCATCCCGAGGGGCTGCGCTCGGAGTGTAGGCAGACTGTGCGCGTGTGGTCGAGAAGTTGTCAAGACGGCCAGACTCACCTCTCGGAACCTGTCCGACCGTTCCCGGCCCAATTCGCTGGGAGGCCCACCGGTACCCGCTGGTGCGGCGACGTACTGATGCGGGATCAGGAGGGGTCGCCTCTTCGCTGACCAGCCGGGTGCCGCGGGATACCGTCAGGAGTGCTGGAGCAGCAACGTCATGCCAACACGCGTAGCGTCGAGCCGGCTGGCGAGCCCGGGCGCGACCTGGTCGAGGTGACGTCGCCCCGGCCGCCGGGCCTCAGGCTGTTCGACGCCGGCTCTCCTTGACGCGGCCTCGCTTCGCCCCCATCCTCGGCGCATGACCAAGCTCACCGGCTTCACCGAGCGCTTCGCCAAGGCCAACGGTGTGCGGCTGCACTATCTCATGGGCGGACAGGGCAGCCCGGTGGTCCTGCTGCACGGCTACGCCGAGACCGGCCACATGTGGCGCCCGATCATGCCGTCGCTCGCGAAGGAGCACACCGTCATCGTGCCCGACCTGCGCGGCGCCGGGGCGTCGGCCAAGCCCGCGACCGGCTACGACAAGAGAAACATGGCCGTCGACATCTACGAGCTGATCTCGTCGCTCGGCCTCCGACGCGCCCGCATCGTCGGCCACGACATCGGCCTGATGGTGGCCTACGCGTTCGCCGCGCAGTTTCCGGAGTCCACCGAGCGGGTGGCGCTGATGGATGCGTCCCTGCCCGGCATCGGGAGCTGGAAGAGCGTGTGGCTCATGCGCGACCTGTGGCACTTCCACTTCTACGGCGAGGTGCCCCTGGCGCTGGTGAAGGGGCGCGAACGCATCTACCTCGAGCACTTCTGGAACGACTTCGCCGCCGACCGCAAGCGCTCGGTCCCCAAGGCCGACCGCCGCCTCTACGCGAAGGCCTACGCGCAGCCCGGCGCCATGCGCGCCGGCTTCGAGTACTTCCGCAACTTCGAGCGCGACGCGGAGGACTTCGCCCGGATGGGCAAGGCCCGGCTCTCCATGCCCATGCTGGTCCTCTCGGGCGAGAAGGCCGGCGGCACCTTCCTCATCGAGCAGGCCAAGATGGTGGGCTCCGACGTCCGCGGCCAGATCGTCGCCGGCGCCGGCCACTGGCTGATGGAGGAAGCGCCCAGGACAGTAATCCCCGCCCTCATCGACTTCCTCCGCTGAAAAATGTCGGAATGTAAGACCTGACCCCAGACTACTCGAGGGCGCGGCGGAGGGAGCCGGCGGACTGCTTCAGGCGGCGGCGCGCTTCGGCGGCGTCGACGCCGAGGCGGGCCATGGCGATGGCGACCTTGGCGCTGGCGCCGGAGGCCCGGAGCAGGCGCTCGGCCTCGCGCGGGGGCACGCGACCGAGCTGGCCCACCAGGCGTAGCGCGCGGGCGCGCAGCTTGGCGGAGCGGGGGCGCAGGTCCACCATACGGTTGCCGTAGACCTTGCCGAGGCGCGCGAACGACGCGGTGGTGAGCGTGTTGAGCGCGAGCTTGGTGGCGGTGCCGGCCTTGAGCCGGGTGGAGCCAGTCAGCACCTCGGGGCCTACGGCCAGCGCGATCACCACGCGCGCGGCGGAGGCCGGCACGTCCGGGTTGCAGGTGACGAGCGCGGTGGCCGCGCCGCGCCGTCGCGCCTCCTGCAAGGCGGCGCGCACGAAGGGGGTCACGCCGCTCGCCGCGATGCCCACCACCACGTCGCCGGGCCGCACCCGCCGCCGGATCTGTCGCGCGCCCTCGGGGCCGTTGTCCTCCGCGCCCTCGGAGGAGCGGAACACGGTGCGCCTGCCCCCCGCGATGACCGCCTGCACCAGCGACGGCGGCGTGTCGAAGGTCGGCGGGCACTCCGCGGCCTCGAGCACGCCCAGCCGCCCGCTGGTGCCCGCGCCCACGAAGATGAGCCGTCCGCGCCGCGAGAGCGCGCGCACGATCACGTCCACCGCGCGCCCGATGGCGGGCGCGGCGCGCCCCACCGCGCGCACCGCGCGCCGATCCGCGCGGTTCATCAGCCGCGCGATCTGCGCGCCGGAGAGCCGATCGAGCCGGCCGGTCTCCGGGTTGACGCGCTCGGTGGGCAGCCGCTCGTAGCGGATGCGCCTCAAGCTAGTGCGCCTCGAATCCCAGCCACTCCTCCACCTGCTCCGCCAGCCGATCGCACCGCTCGTCGAGCTGTGCCTCCGTGAGATTGGCGATGGGATGCGGCATGTCGAGAAACGGGTAGCCCGGCTTGCCCCAGCTCTCGGCCATGGCCCGGCCGGTGTTGCGGAACGGAGCGGTGACGATGGCGATGGCCGGCACCCCCTGCTCCTCCATCAGGATCGCGTCGAGCACACTGCTCGAGCTGCACGACCCTCAGTCGCCGATGCCGGAGATGACGAGGTCGGCCTGGGCGCGCAAGGCCCTGATGCCTGCCTCGTCCACCTCGTGGCTCGCGGAGCGCTTCCGGTTCCGCACCGTGACCGTCATCTGATGGCGCTGGGCCAGCCGCTCGGCCAGCTTCTCGAGGATCGGGCTCGCGTTGAACTTGGTGTTCTCCACCAGCCCGAGCCGCAGGCCCCGGGGGCTCGCGGGCCGCGGCGCGAGCTTGATCGCCCGCTCCACCGGCTTCGAGGTCGGATCGAAGAGCTTCATGTCGTGCCTCCATGGGGAAGATCGATGCGGGTGGTCACGCCGCGGGTCCACTTGGTCCCCCAGCCCGGCAGGCAGGCTGACCAGCTCCCCGCCCGGCCCCCCGCGAACGCGATCAGGATGTCCTCGGGCCGCTCGAAGCGGTAGCGCCACGTCGTCTCGTCCGCCGGCGTGACCGCGCCGGGCAGCCGCGCCCCGCGCTTGTAGTCGGCCACCGACCGCCGCGTGTGCTCGATCAGGAAGCGCTGCACGTCGAGGCGGCTCCAGCCCGCCTTCACCAGAACTTCGGCGTGCTCGCCCGCGAAGACGATGAGCGTCTCGTTGAAGCCGAGCAGGTTGGGCGTGCCCACGTTGCCGAGCGCGTCGGCGAAGCAGTAGAGGAGCGGCTCCGGCTCGGCGGCGAGATGGTTGTAGACCTGGTAGAGGCTGTTGGAGGCGATCAGGGTGACCGCGCTGTCCTCGCGCCGCAGGCCGCGCGCCACGTGCAGCGGCTCCCACGGGTGGTCCTCCTCGTTCTCCGCGAAGCAGAAGCTGTACTTGCCGGGGTTGCCGAGGGTGGCGCGGTCGAGCAGGCCCGGGCGCGTGTTCATCACGTTCATCATGATGAGGCGCACCGCGCGCCCGATGGTGGCGTTGGGCCGGTGCCCCTGGCCGAACGCGTTGTTGCCGCTGTTGATGCCGAGCCGCGGCGCGATCGGCCCGTTGACCACCAGCGCCATTGCGGAGCCGCCGGTGCTGCTGGCCGGGCCATGGTACGCGAAGGCGGGCGCGCAGAGACTCTTGATGGCCGCGACCACCACCGGCATGTACTCGGGGCGGCACCCGGCCATGACCGCATTGATCGCGGCCTTCTCGGCGACGACCACCGCGTTGCGCCCGGTGATCGCGCCCAGCTCCTCGTGGCCCTCGAGCCCGGCCGCGGCCAGCATCGCCGCGATGGAGGCGTCCGACGGCGGCACCACCGGCAGGCCGTCGGTCCAGCCCGCCTCGTAGTACGCCTCGATCAGCGCCGCCGGGTCCGCCGCCTCGTCGATCCCGCTCACCGCGCCGAGGACGCGCTAGCCGCGCCCGACGAACGGCATCTTGGTGGCCATCACGGTGAGGAAGAGCACGTTGGCGTCGAGCGGGAGACTCGACATGTAGACCACCGCGTCCGCCACCGCCTTCACGTTCATGGTGGGCTCCACCGCGGTGGTGCCGTTGGCCTGCGGCACGCCCTTGGCCATGCGCTCGGTCATGGGAGTGCCCGCGTTGCCGATGTCGATCTGGCCCACCGCGATGTCGTACTTGCGGCCGTCGAGCGAGCTCACCTTGGTGAGGCCGGTCACCCCGTGCTTGGTCGCGGTGTAGGGCGCGGAGTTCGGCCGCGGGGCGTGGGCGGAGATCGAGCCGTTGTTGATGATGCGCCCGCCCATCGGGGTCTGGGCCTTCATGATCTTGAACGCCTCCTGCGTGCACAGGAAGACGCCGGTCAGGTTGGCGTTGACCACGTTCTGCCACTGGTCGTAGGTGAGGTCCTCGAACAGCACCGGCGGCGCGCCGCCGCCCGCGTTGTTGAAGAGCACGTCGAGGCGGCCGAACGTCTCCTTGGTCTTGGCGAAGAGCGCCTTGATCGACTCGTGGTTGCTCACGTCGGTCTGCACCACCAGCGACTTGCCCGGCGTGCCCTTGCCTTCCGCGGCGGCGGCCTCCAGCATCTCCTTGCGCCGCCCCGCGAAGACGACCGCGTAACCCTCCTTCATGAGGGCCAGCGCGCTGGCCTTGCCGATGCCGCTCCCCGCTCCGGTGACGATCGCGACCTTCTGCGTCGAAGTCATGGTGGTGGGCCTCCCGGGGCCGAACGTTAGCCCGTGAGACCGCGGCAGTCAATGCGGCTATTCGGGGGCGGCTACCGGCGCTTGCTTACTCGATCACCTGATCCGCCCGACGCAGGAGCGACGGGGGGATCGTCAGGCCAAGAGTCCTGGCGGTCCTGAGGTTGATGATCAGCTCGAACTTCGTGGGCTGCTCGATGGGCAGGTCGCCAGGACGAGCGCCTTTGAGAATCTTGTCAACGTAGACGGCGGCGCGGCGATACACGTCGCCAAGGTCGGCGCCGTACGCCAAGAGGCCACCGGCCTCCGCGAACTCCCTCGGCGTGAACAGGGCTGGCAGCCGGCTCTTGAGAGCGAGGTCTGCGATCTGCGTTCCATGATGAAAGAAGAGCGAGTCCCCCGGCAGGAGGACCGCCCCGGCGCGCTCTCTGATCATCGCGGCAAATGCCCGGGCAAGTTCGTCGGGCCGCTGCACCTCTAGGACTTGAAGCTGCAAGCCCAGCGATCGGGCTGTGGTCTCTGCACCTCTTCGCTGAAGCGCGGCGCCTGGATTGCTCGGATTGGTCAGGAGCCCAACCCGGGACAGCCTTGGAACTGCCTCCTTCAGCAACTGCAGCTGTTTCCCGACGAGCTCCACCGTCAGGAAAGCGAGCCCAGTGATGTTCCCGCCCGGCCGCGACAGGCTCGTCACGAGCCCCAGCCCGACTGGATCGCTGAAGTTGGTCATCACAATGGGGATAGTCGCCGTGGCGCGTTTCGCCGCGACGGGTGGGGGCTGCCCTCCGGCCACGATGACGCCAACATTGAGACGGACCAGCTCGGCCGCCAACTGCGGGAGTAGTTCGACCTTTCCCTCCATGAATCGGCGCTCGACGACAAGGTTCTGACCCTCTACGTAACCGCGTGCCCGTAACCCCGCGAAGAATGCCTCCCACACATGAGCGAACTCGGGGGTGGTGGGCGGATAGGTCCCGAGGATACCGATTCGAAAGACATTCGTGGACTGCTGCGCCCCGGCGACAAGCGGCGCGGACAGGAGGCCGCCCGCGAGGGCCGCCACAAAGGCGCGTCGGGGCATGTCAGGCGTACGGAGCGGGTCCCTGGGGTCCCTCCTCATGGTGTCCGCTCGCGAGTCTAGCAGCGTCGGCGGGCGTTGGGAGGCGGGACGTGTGGTTACTGCCGCTCTTTGCGCAGGCGGCTTTGCTAGTATGGCCTGGGCCATGACGAAGCTGACCGACCACGTCTCCTACGCGGACGCCCAGCGGCTCTGCTCCCCGGCCCGGCTGTGGGAGCTCTTCGACGGCGACCGCGAGCGGCTCAACATCGGCCACGAGTGCATCGACCGCCACCCCGCCGAGCGGCCCGCGGTGCGCATCGTCCACTCGCCCGAGCACGGGGGACACGACGAGGTCCTCACCTTCGGGGCCCTCGCGGCCTGGTCCTCGCGCTTCGCCCACTTCCTGGCCGAGCGCGGCGTCGGCTCCGGCGAGCGCGTCGGCATCATGCTCGAGCCGTCGCTCCCCTTCTACGCGGGGCTCTTCGGCGCGGTGAAGCGCGGGGCCATCGCGGTGCCGCTCTTCACCCTCTTCGGCCCCGACGGCCTGCGCCTGCGCATCGACGACTGCGCGCCGCGCCTGCTACTGGTGTCGCCCGCGCAGGCCGACATCGCCCGCGACGTGCCCGGGCTCACCACCGTCGTCGCCGACGACGCGCTCCTCGCCGAGCTCGCGAACTACCCGGACCGCTACGCGTCCGAGACGCGCGCCGATGATCTCGCGGTGTTCCAGTACACCTCCGGGACTACTCGAGAACTGCCGGCGGCGGTTCGGCACACCCATCGCAGCATCGTGACCCTGATGATCGCCGCGCTCTACGGCACCGGCATCCGCCCGGGCGACCGCTTCTTCTGCCCGTCGTCGCCCGCGTGGGGCCACGGCCTCTGGCACGGCACCCTCGGCCCGCTCGCCCTCGGCGTGGCCACCGGCTCCTTCGCGGGCAAGTTCGACGCCGACCGGCTGCTGCGCGCGCTCGCGGAGCACGAGATCACCAACCTCTCGGCCGCGGCCACCCACTACCGCATGATGAAGGGCGCGGGCACCGCGGATCGCTACCGCTACGCGATCCGCAAGCTCTCGTTCACCGGCGAGCCCATCGACGAGGCCACCCGCCTCTTCGTGGAGGCGACCTTCGGCACCCCGGTGTGCAGCATGTACGGCACCACGGAGGTCGGTGTCATCCTCGCGTCGTACCCGGGCGCGCCCGACTTCGCGGTCAAGCCGGGCTCGCTCGGCAAGCCGGTGCCCGGCGTGGAGGTCGAGGTGCAGCGGCCCGACGGCACGTGCTGCGCTCCCGACGAGACCGGCGAGATCCGGGTCAAGCGGCGCGACGGGTGGTTCCCCACCAAGGACCGCGGCTGGACCGACGCCGACGGCTACTTCTTCCACGGGGGCCGGGCCGACGACGTCATCATCTCGGCGGGCTGGACCATCAGCGCGGTCGAGGTGGAGGGCGCGCTGCTCAAGCATCCGGACGTGCGCGAGGCCGCGGTGATCGGGGTGCCCGACGCGCTGCGCGGGCTCGTGGTCAAGGCCTTCATCGTGAGCCCGCGCCCGGGCGACCCGGCCTTCGCGCACGAGCTGCAGGAGTGGACCCGCACCCGGCTCGCCCAGCACGAGTACCCGCGCCAGGTCGAGTTCGTCGCCGAACTACCCAAGACGCCGGCCGGCAAGGTGAACCGCAAGGTGCTGCGCGAGCGCCTGGCCGGCACCTCCGTCCCCACGACCTAGGAGAGCGATCGATGGCGCCCGAGACCGAGCAGCTGTTCCCCAAGATCACCCAGCAGGGCCTCGACGATCTGCGCCAGCGCATCGGGGTGCCGATCACCGACACCCTCGAGCCCTGGTGCCACGAGGCCACCCGCGACAACATCCGCCACTACGCCCACGGCATCGGCGACGACAACCCGCTGTGGTGCGACCCGGCCTACGCGGCCCGCACCCGGTACGGCGGCCTCATCGCCCCGCCGTCGTTCCTCTTCGCGACGAGCCGCATCATCTCGGGCTACGTGGGGGGGCTCGCGGGCGTGCACGCGATGTGGGCGGGCGCGGACTGGACCTGGCACCTGCCGGCGCGGCGCAACGACGAGATCTCGACCGAGGCGTTCCTCAAGGAGCTGATCGAGCACGAGACGCGCTTCGCGGGGCGCGCGGTGCAGCAGGTCTACCACGTGACCTTCCGCAACCAGCGCGGCGAGCTCATCGCGGAGGCCGATTCCTGGTGCTTCCGCACCGAGCGCGACCACGCGCGCGAGCGGGGCAGCAAGTACAAGGAGGTCAAGGCCCGCGCGGCGAGGCGCTACTCCGACGAGGAGCTGGCCCCGATCTATCGCCTCTACGCCAACGAGGAGGTGCGCGGGGCCACGCCCCGGTACTGGCAGGACGTGACGGTGGGCGAGGCGCTCCCGAAGTTGGCCAAGGGGCCGATGACCGTCACCGGCTTCATCGCCTACGCCCAGGGCTGGGGAGGCCTCTACATCCGCGCCAACAAGCTCGCGTGGAAGCAGATCAGCCGGCACTCCGGCCTCGGCATCAAGAACCGCTTCGGCATCCCGGACTGCCCGGAGCGCGTGCACTGGGAGCACGAGTTCGCCACCGCGGTGGGCGCCCCCGGCGCCTACGACTACGGCCCGGAGCGCTGCTCGTGGCTCACCCACCACCTCACCAACTGGATGGGCGACGACGGCTCCCTGCGGCGCGCGCACTGCAAGATCCGGCGCCACAACCCCGAGGGCGACTACCTGATCATCGAGGGGCGCGTCACCGGCAAGCGCGTCGAGGCCGGGCGGCACCTGGTCGAGATCGAGCAGGAGGCGCGCAACCAGGACGGCGAGCAGTCGGTGGTGGGCGGCGGCGTGGTGGAGCTCCCCTCGCGCGGATGACCGCGGTCCGCGCCGGCCTCGACGTCCTCGTCTCGCGCCTGGGCTCGATGCTCGCGGGCCGGCGCGTGGGCCTCCTCTGCCACCAGGCGTCGGTCACGCGCGATCTCACCCACGCGGCCGACGCGATCCGCCGCCTCCGGCGGGTGCGCCTCACCGCGCTCTTCGCGCCCGAGCACGGGCTCGCCGGCGCGGCCCAGGACCACGCCCATATCGGGGCCGAGTTCGATCGCGCGCGGCGCCTGCGCGTGCACAGCCTGTACGGCAAGCGCCTCGAGCCGACGCCCGCGATGCTGCGCGACGTCGACGTGATGGTGGTCGACCTTCAAGATGTCGGGGCGCGCTACTACACCTTCGCGTGGACCACCGTGCTGACCATGCGGGCCTGCGCCCGGGCGGGCAAGCCGGTGATCGTGCTGGACCGCCCGAACCCGCTGGGGGGCGAGCGGCTCGAGGGCAACTGGCCCGACGGGTGCTTCCCGTCCTTCGTGGGCCTCCATCCGCTGCCGATCCGGCACGGCATGACCATCGCCGAGCTGGCCGCCTATCACAACGAGACGCAGGAGATCGGCTGCGACCTCACGGTGGTGCCGATGGCGGGCTGGCGCCGCTCGATGCTCTGGGAGGACACCGAGCTGCCGTGGGTGGCGCCCTCGCCCAACATGCCGACGCCCGACACCGCGCGCGTCTACCCGGGCGGCTGCCTCCTCGAGGGCACCAACCTCTCCGAGGGCCGCGGCACCACGAGGCCCTTCGAGTGGGTCGGCGCGCCCTACCTCGACGGCCCGCGCCTGGCCGCCGCGCTCGAGCGCCGCGGGCTCCCCGGGGTGCGATTCCGCCCCGCCGCGTTCGAGCCCGCGTTCCACAAGTGGGCCCGCCGCACCTGCAGCGGCGTGCAGGTGCACGTGACCGACTGGGACCGCTTCCGGTCCTTCGGCGCGTACCTGGCCCTGATCATCGAGGCGCGCCGCCAGGCGCCGCGGGGATTCCGCTGGAAGCGGCCGCCCTACGAGTTCCAGTGGAAGAAGCTCCCGATCGACCTGCTCTGCGGCACCGACGCGATCCGCCTCGCGATCGAGCGGGGCACGCCACTCTCCCGCCTCGAGGCCTCCTGGCGTCCTGGCCTGGCCGCCTTCGCCCGGGCCCGGCGGCCCTACCTTCTATATAGATGACGGCTCTCGCCCTGCTGTTCGTGCTGGCCTTCGTGGTCTCGGTGGACCTGCGCATCATCGCCCCGGTGCTGCCGTCCATCGCGGAGTCGCTGCGCGCCACCTCGGGAGGCGTCGGGCTCGCCATGACCAGCTACGCCTTCGCCTACGGGGGAGGCCAGCTCCTCTACGGGCCGCTCTCCGACCGCCACGGCCGGGTGCCGGTGGTGCGCCTGGCCGCGCTCGGGTGGAGCGCGTGCACCGCGCTCTCCGCGCTCTGCACCACCACGTGGCAATTCGTGGTCATGCGCCTGCTCGCCGGGGCCTTCGCGGGCTCGGTGATCCCGCTGACCCTCGTCTACATCGCCGACACCGTGGAGTACGCGCGGCGCCAGGCGGTGATGGGACGATTCTCGATCGTCACCTCGGCGGGGCTGGCCTTCTCGGCGGCCATCGGCGGCATGGTGGCCTATCTCCTCTCGTGGCGCGCGATGCTGATCGCCTACGCGGTGGTGGGGCTCCTGCCCTCGGCGCTCCTCTGGCGGCTGCCGCCCGACCGGCCGGTCCGCGACCCCGCCGAGATCGAGCCGGTGGCCCGCTTCGTCGATTTCCTGCACGACCCGTTCGCGCGCACCGTCTACCTGGCGATCTTCGCGGAGGGCTTCCTGCTCTGGGGCGCGGTGACCTACCTGGGCGCCTACGCGGCCACCCGGTATCGGATGAACCAGTTCACAGTCGGCCTGCTCATCGCGCTCTTCGGGGTCGGCACCATGGTGGGCGGCGCGCTCATGGGCTCCCTGCGGCGGCGGTGGTCCGAGGCCAGGCTGGCCGGGAGCGGCGGGCTCGTCATGGGCCTGGCCCTCCTGATGATCGCGCCCCGGGGCCGGCTGCTCGACTCGTGGATCGTCTTCGCGGTGGCCATGCTGCTGCTCGGGCTCGGGTTCGTGGGCCTGCACACCACGCTCCAGGTGCGCGGCACCGAGATCAGCCGGGCCGCACGGGGCAAGGCCTTCTCGCTGTTCCCGGCGAGCCTGTTCTCGGGCGTGGCCCTCGGCACCGCCGTGATGGGCCCGCTCGTGGACGCGAGCGGCGAGCACCTGATGCTGGCCGGCTGCGGGCTCGGCCTCACCGGGGTGGGCATCGTGACCGCGCGCATCCGGCGCAGGAGGACCGCATGAGCCTCGAAGCGATGGTGGGCCGGCAGCTCATCGTCGGGCTGCCCGGGCCCGACGCCACCGACGACGACCTGCGTCTGCTCCGCGACATCCACGCGGGCGGGCTCATGCTCTACCGGCGCAACTTCGAGACGCCTTCGCTCTTCGTGCGCTTCATCCGCCGCCTGGAGGAAGGCCTCGGGCGGCGGCTGCTCATCACCACCGATCACGAGGGCGGCCGCATCATCATGCTGCACCAGGGCGTCACGATCTTCCCGGACAACCTCACCGCGGGCACCGCGGGGGACGAGGCGATGGTCGCCCGCCAGGGCCAGATCGAGGGGCGCGAGCTGCGCCGGCTCGGGGTCGACGTCAGCTTCGGGCCCTGCCTCGACGTGCTCACCGAGCGCTACAGCCCGAACATCGGCATCCGCTCCTACGGCAAGGACCCCGCGCTGGTCGGCCGCTTCGGTGCCGCGCGCATCCGCGGCATGCAGGCCGCCGGGCTCTCGGCCTGCGCCAAGCACTTCCCCGGCAAGGGGCACGCCCCGGTGGACGCGCACCTGGGCCTGCCGGTGATCGACTCCGACTGGGGCGACATGCACGCGGTCCATCTCGTGCCGTTCATGGCCGCGATGGAGGCGGGGGTGGACTGCATCATGACCTCGCACCCGCTCTACCCGAACCTCGACCCGGCCGAGCGCATGCCCGCCACCTTCTCGAAGCTGATCGTGGAGGATTACCTCCGCGGCCAGGTCGGCTACCGCGGCGTGATCGTCTCCGACGATCTCGAGATGGGCGCGATCGCCGCGCTGTGCCCGATGGGGGAAGCGGCGGTGCGCACCGCGGCGGCGGGCCATGACCTGCTGCTGGTCTGCCACACCGCGCCGGCCCAGCGCGCGGCCTACGAGGCGGTGGTCGCGGCCTACCGCGACAAGACCCTGCCGCTGCGCGCGCTCGAGCGGAGCATGGCGCGGCTCGACGCGCTCGACGCCAAGCGGAGCGAGCGTTTCACCGGCGGCGACCCGCACGCCGAGCGGGAGGGCGAGCCGCTGGCCCGGGCGATGGCGGCCCGCGCGGTCACGGTGGTGGTGGCGCCGGACGCGACGTGGAAGCCGGCGCTCAACCGGCGCGTGCTCGCGATCTTCCCGCGCCTGTCGTCCCTCGCCGCCCGGATCACGATCGAGCCCGCGATGCAGGACGAGTCGCGCTACCTGCGCGAGGCCATGGCGCCCCACGGGGTGCGGCCGGAGGTCGAGGTGGTAGGGGTGGAGCCGACGGCGGAGGAGATCGAGCGGGCGCGCGGGGCCGCGGCCGGCGCCGACGCCACCGTGCTCTTCCTCTACGACGCGCACCTCTACGCGTCGAACAAGGCGCTGCTCGAGGCCTGCCAGGCGGG
>JBGQHJ010000143.1:0-12405 GCA_041497895.1 Methylomirabilia bacterium | reverse complement strand
GGCGCGGCGCCCACGCCGGGCGGCAAGGGGCGTCGGGACGACACCTGGGCCCTCACCCGCGAGTACGTGCTCACGTGGGCCGCCGAGCCGCCCGGGCACAACCGGCTCGTGGCCGGCCGCTGGTGGACGGCCGCCGAGGCCGCCCGCGAGCCCCTGATCTCGGTCGAGGACGAGATCGCCCGCGAGCTCGGCGTCGGGCTCGGGGACACGCTGACCTTCGACATCCAGGGCGTGGCGGTGACGGCCCGCATCACGAGCCTCCGGCACGTGGACTGGCGCAGCCTCACCTCCAACTTCTTCGTGATCTTCTCGCCGGGCGCGCTCGAGGGTGCGCCCACCACCTTCATCGCCACCGTGCGGGCCCGGCCCGAGCGCGAAGGGCATCTCCAGTCGGCGGTGGTGGCCGCCTTCCCCAACGTCACCGCGATCCCGGTCCGCGAGGTGCTCGAGCGGGTGACCGCGGTCCTCGACCAGATCGCGCTCGCGGTGCGGCTGATGGCCGCCTTCAGCATCGGGGCCGGCCTCATCGTGATGGCGGGCGCGCTGGCCATCACCCGCAAGCAGCGCCTCTACCAGTCGGTGATCCTGAAAGCGCTCGGCGCCACCCGCGGCTTCGTCTCCCGCGTGTTCGCGGTCGAGTACGCGCTGCTCGGGGCCGCGGCCGGGATCGCGGGCAGCGCGCTCGCCGCCGCGCTCGCCTGGGCGGTGCTGCGCTGGGCCTTCGACGTGCCGTGGCAGTGGGCGCCCGGCACCCTGGCGGCGGGCGTCCTCGCGGCCACCGGCCTCGCCCTGCTGGTGGGAATCCTCGGCACGCGGCGGCTGCTCGGCCGGCGGCCGCTCGGCGTGCTGCGCAGCGAGTGACGCTCGCCGAGCAGCTCCGCGCACTCTACCCGGAGGCCTCCGGCCGGAGCCTCAAGCAGTGGCTCGCGACCGGCCGCGTGACCGTCGACGGGCGCGCGTGCCGGGACGGGCGTCTCGAGATCGGACCCGACGCGGTGGTCGCGCTCGGCGGGCGGCGGAGCGCGCCGTTCCCGCGGGGGCTCGCCCTCGTGCACGAGGACGACGCGATCCTCGTCGTGGTCAAGCCGGCGGGCCTGCTCACCATCGCCACCGAGCGGGAGCGGGAGCGCACCGCGTATCGCCTGCTCTGGGACTACCTCGCCGCAAAGGGTGAGCGCCCCTTCATCGTGCACCGGCTCGATCGCGAGACCTCGGGCCTGCTGGTCTTCGCCAAGTCCGAGGCGGCGAAGCGCGCGCTCCAGGCCCAGTTCGAGGCCCGGAGCGTCGAGCGCGTGTACCGCGCGCTGGTCGAGGGCCGGCCGCCGCACGAGCAGGGCACGCTCGAGAGCCGCCTCGCGGAGGACCGGATGCTCCGGGTGCGCTCGGCCGAGCGGGGGCGCGTCGCGATCACCCACTACCGGGTCCTCGCGACGCGCCGGGAGGGCAGCCTGCTCGAGCTGCACCTCGGCACGGGACGCCGGCACCAGATCCGCGTGCAGCTCGCGGAATCGGGGTGGCCGATCGTCGGCGACGTGACCCACGGCGGGCCGCGGAGTGGAGCGGGCCGGCTCTGCCTGCACGCGACGCGGCTCGGCTTCACCCACCCGGTCACCGGGGCGCGGGTGGTCTTCGAGAGCGCGCCGCCTCCCGACTGGGTATAATCCGCGCGGTTTCAGAGAACCCCTCACCCTGGAGGAGCCATGGCCGCGTCGCCGTTTTCCATCGAGAACAAGGTCGCCATCGTCACCGGAGGCGGAGTCGGCATCGGCAAGTCGATCGCGCTCGAGTTCGCCCGCGCGGGCGCCGACGTGGTGATCGCGAGCCGCAAGCTCGAGAACCTCGAGCCGGTCACCGCCGAGATCCAGAAGCTGGGCCGCCGCTCGTTCTGCGTGGCCCTCGACGTCCGGCAGGAGGACCAAGTCAAGTCGCTGGTCGAGCGCACCGTGAAGGAGCTGGGCCGCGTCGACGTCATGGTCAACAACGCGGGGGCGTCGTTCCGGGCCAAGGTCGAGGACATCTCGGCCAACGGCTGGAACACGGTGGTCGGCATCAACCTCAACGGCACCTTCTTCGGCTGCAAGTGGGCGGGCAAGCAGATGATGGACCAGCCCTCCGGCGGCGCCATCATCAACATCTCGTCGATCGCGGGAGTCTACGGCTCGACCATGATGGCGCACTACGGGGCCTCCAAGGCCGCGGTGATCAACTTCACCCGCGAGCTCGGCATGGCCTGGGGCCGCAAGGGCATCCGGGTGAACTGCATCGCCCCCGGCCCGGTGGAGACCGAGGGCTACATGGGCGTGCTCACCAAGCAGGATCCGGCCGCGGCCAAGAAGGCCTACGACACGGTGGCGGCCCGCGTGGGCATGGGCCGGTGGGGCAAGGTCGAGGAGATCGCCTATCCCTGCATCTTCCTCGCGTCCGCGGCGTCCTCGTTCATGAACGGCGAGACCATCGTGATCGACGGCGGGGCCCCGCCCCAGTTCGGCGAGGGCTGAGCCCCGCGTCCCCGGCCCATGCCCGAGCTTCCGGAGGTCGAGGCGGCGCGGCGCGCCGCACACAAGGTCGCGGCCGGTCGCCGCATCGTCGAGGCCCACGTCGCGGACGATCCGATCGTCTTCGAGGGCGTGGCACCCGCCCGCTTCCGCCGCGCCCTCGTCGGCCGGCGGGTGAAGGCGGTGCGGCGCCACGGCAAGCACCTCTGGCTCGAGCTGGACCGGCGGCCGTGGCCGTGCCTGCACTTCGGGATGACCGGCGGCATCCACGTCCCGGCCGGCCGCGCGGTTCGCCTGGTGTCGGACGGAAGCATGAGCCGATCCGACTGGCCGCCGCGTTTCACCAAGCTGCACCTGCGCTTCGCGGGCGGCGGCGAGCTGGCCCTGGCCGACGGCCGGCGGCTCGGCCGCATCCGGCTGCGCCAGGACCCGCCCACCGAGCCGCCGATCAGCACCCTCGGCTTCGACGCCTGGCGGGCCCTGCCGACCGCGGCGCGCCTGCACGCGATGCTGCGGGAGCGGAGGTCGCCGATCAAGGCGGTGCTGCTCGACCAGTCCTTCGCGGCGGGCATCGGCAACTGGATCGCCGACGAGGTGCTCTACCAGGCCGGCATCGCCCCCAAGCGGCGGGCGGGCACCCTGTCCGCGGCGGAGGCCGGGCGGCTGCGCGCGAAGATCCGCTCCGTGATCGGCGGGGCGGTGCGCGCCGGGTCCGACAGTGATCGCTTCCCGCGCTGGTGGCTCTTCCACCGGCGCTGGGGCCACCGCCGCGGCGGCCCGCCCGCCACCACGGTGCGGGGCGAGCACATCCGCCACGAGACGGTCGGGGGCCGCACCACGGCCTGGGTGCCCTCGGCGCAGCGCTGAGGTATACTCCCGGGCAGTCTTCTCCCCCTGAGAAAGGAGCCCCCATGAGAGAGGCTGTCGTCGTCGCCAGCTCCCGCACCCCGCTCGCCAAGTCCCATCGCGGGTCGTTCAACATCACCCGCCCGGATGACCTGGCCGCCCACTGCATCAAGGACGTCCTCGGCAAGACCCCGCAGCTCGATCATACCGAGATCGAGGACGTGATCCTGGGCTGCGCCCAGCCCACCGGCGCGCAGGGCAACAACGTCGCGCGCGTGGCGCTGGTCCGCGCGGGCCTGCCCGTGTCGGTCGCGGGCACGACGGTGAACCGGTTCTGCTCCTCGGGCCTCCAGGCCATCGCGATGGCGGCCCACCAGATCATCCTGGGCGGCGCGGACGCGGCCATCGGGGGCGGCGTCGAGTCCATCAGCATGATGAAGCGCGACGGCGAGCCGAACCCGTGGGTGAAGGAGAAGAAGCCCGGCATCTACATGGTGATGGGCGACACCGCGGAGGTGGTGGCCAAGCGCTACAACGTCACCCGCCAGCTGCAGGACGAGTACTCCCTGGTGAGCCAGCAGCGCACCGCGCGGGCTCAGCAGGAGGGCTTCTTCAAGGAAGAGCTGGCCCCGCTCCAGGTCGTCCGCGGCATCGTGGACAAGAAGACGGGCGAGATCACCGGCAAGGAAGACTTCTACGTGGACAAGGACGAGTGCAACCGTCCCGACACCACGCTCGAAGGCCTGCTCGCGCTCCAGCCGCACTTCGACAAGACGAGCGGCAAGGGCACCGTCACCGCGGGCAACTCCTCGCAGCTCTCCGACGGGGCCTCCGCGACGCTCCTGATGTCGGCGGACCGGGCCAAGGCGCTCGGCATCAAGCCCAAGCTGATCTTCCGCGGCTTCGCGGTGGCCGGCTGCGAGCCGGACGAGATGGGCATCGGGCCCATCTACGCGGTGCCGAAGCTGCTCAAGCGCAACGGCCTCAAGATGGACGACATCGGGGTGTGGGAGCTGAACGAGGCCTTCGCCTCGCAGGTCGTCTACTGCCGCGACAAGCTGGGCATCCCGATGGAGAAGCTCAACCCGAACGGCGGCGCGATCTCGATCGGCCACCCCTTCGGCATGACCGGCTCGCGCATGGTCGGCACCATCGCCAACGAGATGCTGCGCCGCAAGGCGCGCTACGGCGTCGTGACCATGTGCATCGGCGGCGGCCAGGGCGCGGCCGGCCTCTTCGAGTCCTGTCTCTAGTCTCCCCACGTTGAATTCTCCCCTCACCCTGCCCTCTCCCCTTCGGGGAGAGGGTGGCATGCAACCCTCTCCCTTCCGGGGAGAGGGCAGGGTGAGGGGCACCGCTTCCCCCCGGTGACCCCCATGCCCTACGACTTCGACCGCGTCATCGAGCGCCGTCCCACCAACAGCAACAAGTGGCGCAAGTATCCCGCCGACGTCCTGCCCCTGTGGGTGGCGGACATGGACTTCCCCTCGCCCGAGCCGGTGGTGCGGGCGCTGCGGGAGCGCGTCGAGCACGGGGTGTACGGCTACGGCTTCGAGGGACCGGAGTTCGCCGAGGTCTTCGTGGACCGCGTGCAGAAGCGTTACGGCTGGACGATCGCGCCGGAGGCCCTCGTGCTGATCCCGGGCGTGATCCCCGGCCTCAACGTGGCCTGCCACGCGCTCACCGCGCCCGGCGACGGCCTCCTGATGCAGCTGCCGGTCTATCCGCCGATCCTCCGGTCCCCGACCAACCACGGGCTCAGCCGCGACGGAGCCCCGCTCGGCCGCGAGCGGGACGGCCGCTACGTGGCCGATCTCGAGGCCTTTCGCGCCGCGATCCACCCGCGCACGCGCGCGTTCATCCTCTGCAACCCGCACAACCCGGTCGGCCGCGTCTTCACGCGCGAGGAGCTCGCCGGGATGGCGCGGATCTGCCTCGAGCGCGACATCCCGATCATCGCCGACGAGATCCACTGCGACCTGCTCTTCGGGGGCCAGCGCCACGTCCCGATCGCCTCGCTCGCGCCCGAGATCGAGCGGCGCACCATCACCCTGATGGCCCCGAGCAAGACCTTCAACCTGGCCGGCCTCAAGGTCTCGGTCGCGGTGATCCCGGACGCCTCGCTGCGCGAGCGGTTCATGGCCGCGCGCGGTGACTACGTGCAGGCGTCCGTGAACATCCTGGGCTACGCCGCGGCGCTGGCCGCCTATCGCGACGGCCAGGAGTGGCTCGACGAGCTGATGCGCTATCTCGAGGGTAACCGGGACTTCCTGATCGACTACGTACGGCGACATCTCCCCGGCGTCTCGATGGTGGCCCCCGAGGGCACCTACCTTGCGTGGCTCGATTGTCGGGGCGCGGGGCCGGCCGCCGCCGATCCCTTCACGTTCTTCCTGGAGCGCGCGAAGGTGGCCCTCAACGACGGGGCCCTCTTCGGGGCCGGGGGCCAGGGTTTCGTGCGCCTCAACTTCGGCACCCCGCGCGCCGTCTTGACGGAAGGGCTCGAGCGGATGCGGCGCGCCCTCGGCCCCTGAGGCCGGGCCCTCCCGGGCCGACCAGTTGGACGCGGCCGCACGCCCGGCCGTTTACGCGGGCAGGCGGAAGTTTCTTCCCCCGAATGTGGCCGGGACGGCCCTCGTCTGACGACGTGAATCCCTGAACCTGGAGGCGACGATGCGCGCACGGTGGGGCATGGCGGTGGTGGCGGCGGCGACGATGCTGGGGGCGGGCTGCGCGACGGCGCCCCGGGGGCCGAGCGTGCTGGTGCTCCCCGGCGAGGGCAAGCCCTTCGAGCAGTTCCAGGCCGACGTGACCGTCTGCCGTCAGTGGGCAGCCCAGCAGGTCAAGGGCGCGTTCATGGACGCCCCGGCGTGGGAAGTGCAGCGCCGCTACGACAACGCCTACGTGCAGTGCATGTACGCGAAGGGCCACCAGGTGCCGTCTCCTCCGGCGGCACGATGACGCTGAGGGAGGCCACCCGATGAGCACGCTCAGGCGATCGATCGCGACCCTGCTGGCCCTCACGCTGCTCGTGGGGAGCGCCCCGCTGGCGTGGGCGGCCGACGCACCCGCCGGCCCGCCGCCGCCGCCCGCGGGCGCGCCGCCCGCCGCACCGCCCACCGTCGCCGACGACGGGCAGCCCGCGCCGGACCAGCCGGAGGGCGCCGCCCCGACGCCGCCACGGCTCAGCTACGCCGACGGCGACGTGTCCTTCTGGCGACCCGGCGGAGACGACTGGGCGCCCGCGCAGGTCAACACCCCGCTGGCCCCGGGCGATCAGCTCTACACCGGCAACCGCGGCAACCTCGAGATCCAGATCGAGGCGCGCAGCTTCGTACGGGCGTGGGGCGACAGCCAGCTCGGCGTGGAGAACCACGAGCCGGACTTCCTCCAGCTCAAGGTCGCGGCCGGCCACGTCTCGCTGGACCTGCGCGCCCTCGATCCGGGGCGGACCGTCGAGGTCGACACGCCCGCCGCCGCGTTCACGATCGAGCGGGCGGGCTACTACCGCGTCGACGTCACGCCCGATCGCACGTCGTTCGTCACCCGGCGCGGCGGCGTCGCGACGATGACCCCGGCCGGCGGTCAGGCGGTCTCCATCGCGACGAGCGAGCAGGTGGTGGTGACCGCGAGCGGGCCCGCGCCGGTGCAGACCTTCGTGGCTCCCGAGCTCGACGTGTGGGACCGCTGGAACTACGCGCGCACCGAGGCCCTCATCGACACGGTGAGCGCGCGCTACGTGCCGGCCGGCGTGTCGGGCGTGGACGATCTCGACCAGCACGGCGCCTGGCGCGTCGTGCCCGACTACGGATCGGTGTGGGTGCCCGAGGGCGTCGCGCCCGACTGGGCCCCCTACACCACCGGGCGCTGGGTGTGGGACCCGCGCTTCGGCTGGAGCTGGGTGGACACCGCGCCGTGGGGCTGGGCGCCGTATCACTACGGCCGCTGGGTCCACCTCGATCGCGTCTGGGCGTGGGCGCCCGGCCCGGTCATCGTGCGCCCGGTGTACGCGCCCGCGCTGGTCGCCTTCTTCGGCGCGCCCGGCGTGCACGTGGCCATCGGCGCGCCCTTCGTGAGCTGGGTGGCGCTCGGCTGGGGCGAGCCGTGCGTGCCGTGGTGGGGGCGTCCGGGCTTCGTGGGCCGCGCGTGGTGGGGCGGCTGGGGCGGTCCCCGCATCGTGAACAACGTGGTGATCAACCGCACCACCGTCGTGAACGTGCAGAACATCACGGTCTATCGCAACGTGAGCGTGCAGAACGCGGTGGTCGCGGTGCGGCCGGATCGCTTCGGGCGCGGGCCGGTCGGCGAGGCCCGCATCCGGCAGGTGGACACCCGCCGGCTCGAGCCGGTGCACGGGCGCGTCGATCTCCAGCCGGACCGGGCGAGCTTCGCGGCGGCGAGCGGCCGCGGGGTCCGCCCACCGGAGAGCGTGCTGGCGCGCCCGACGATCGCCACGCGCGCGCCGGTGACCCGCGCCCTGCCGCAGGCGGCCGAGGGCCGTGGCCCCGCGCCCCGCATCGTGCCCGCCCCGCGCGCGGGCGAGGCCGGCGCGGCGGGTGCGCGGCCGCCGCTCGGCGAGAGCCGGCTCGAGCGGGCGCGGCCGCCGCAGGCGCCACGCTTCGACACCAGCCGCCGGCCCGACGGGACTTCCCCCGCCCCGCCCACCGCCCGGCGCTCCGACGTGCCGAGGGCCGAGCCACGCGCGCCCGAGCCCGCGCGCGCGCCGCAGACTCCGGCGCCGCCGGACGCGGCGCGCGCGCCGCAGGGCCAGGCTCCGCGGACTCCGGAGGTGCGGGGCGGCCCCGAGCCCTCGCGGGCCCCGGCAGCGCCCGCCCCGGGTCGCGCGCCGGACCAGACCCGTCCTCCGCGTCGCGAGACCCCCGGCCCGGCCGCAGGCCCGAGCGCGGTCGAGCGGCCCACGGCGGTGCCACCACGGGCCGCGACGCCTCCCCAGGCCCAGCCGCGCAAGCTCCCGGGCGAGCCGGCGAACCGGCTCTATCCCGGCCGGGCGGAGCAGCGACCGGCGCCCCGCGCGCCGGAGCCGCGGCCGAAGGCCGCGCCCGACGGCGGCGGCGCTCACGAGCGCGGCCCGGCCCGCGAGGGGCGCTGAGTCAGACGCCGGCTGGCGCCTCGGCCGCGAGCGAGCGGCCAAGCCGGCGCAGGGCCTGCACCTCGAGCTGACGGGCGCGCTCGCGCGTGACGCCGAAGCGCGCTCCCGCCTCCTCGAGGGTCAGCGCCTCCTCCCCGTCCAGGCCGAAGCGCAGGCGCAGCACCTCCCGCTCGCGGGCGGGCAGGCCCTCGAGCGCGGCGTCGAGGCGCCGGGACAGGTCGTCGCGCAGGATCGTCTCCTCCGGCGACGGCGTGATGCGGTCCCGCACGAACTCGCCGAGCGTCGAGTCCTGGCCGATCGGGGCGTCGAGGGAGACCGGGCTCACCGCGCTGCGATCGACCAGGCGCACCGTCTTCTCGGGCAGGCCGGCGCGGCGGGCGAGCTCCTCGACGGTGGGCTCGCGCTGGTGCTCGGCCTGGAAGGCGTGGCGCTCCCGCATGAGCCGGTGCATGCTCTCGACGATGTGCACCGGCATGCGGATCGTCCGTGCCTGGTCGGCGAGCGCGCGCCCGATCGCCTGCCGGATCCACCACGTCGCGTAGGTGGAGAACTTGAAGCCGCGGTGGTAGTCGAAGCGCTCCACCGCCTTCATCAGCCCGATGTTGCCCTCCTGGACGAGGTCGAGCAGGGTGAGGGCCCCGCCCGCGTAGCGCCGGGCGATCGAGACCACGAGGCGCAGGTTGGGCTCCACGAGCGCGCGCTTGGCGTCGCGGAGGGCCCGGTCGCTCTCCTCGAGCTCGCCGAGGGCCTCGGCCCAGCGCGCGCCGAGCGATCCGTCGAGCCGTCGCATCGCCCCCACCAGCTCGTCCACCACGTCGGGCCGCAGCGGCAGGCGCTCCACCAGTCGCCCGGCGGTGCGACGCGCGACCGGGGAGCGCGCGACCCGCGGGCGTAGGCGGTGCAGGCGCGCGAGGATGCGCAGGATCCGCCACCGCTCCCGCGCGGTGAGCGTCGCGCCGCCCGGCAACACCACCAGGGCCTCGAGCGCCCGGTCCGCCGCGTCGGCGTCGCCGGTCAGCGCGAGCAGCGCGTCGAGCCCGGCGGGAAGGCCGGCGAGGGCCCGCCGACGCCGGGTCCGGCAGATCTCGATCCAGCGGCCCACCTCACGCTCCTGGGCCGCGGTGAGGCGATCGACGGCGCCGATCTCCCGGAAGTAGAGCGCGAGCGGGTTGGTCCGCGTGAGCGTGGAGACCGGCCGCGAGTCGTCGGCGGGCGAGCGGGCCGGATGCGTGATCATCGGCGGGCACCCGCACCGCGAGCGAGGAGCCGGGGACCCGGCGCGGGGTCCCCGGCCCGACGGCCGTCCGGAAGATCCTCTCCGAGACCGTTCACCATCACGCGCATCCCGTTCCGCTACGAGGTCATGGCCGCGTAGAGGCTGTTGCCGTCCCGATGGAGCAGCACCACCACCGGGGCGCCCTTGGCGTGCTTGGCCAGCAGACGCTTCATGTCGGCCGCGTTCGTCACCGGCTGATGGTCCAGCTCGGTGATGACGTCGCCCGGACGGATGCCCGCCTTCTCGGCCGGGCTCGAGTCACGGACCCCGCGCACCACCACCCCGCGCGCGTCCGCGAGCCCGAGCTCGTGGCTCACGCCGGGCGTGAGCGTCTCGACCGAGAGACCGAGCGACTCCTTGCCCTCGTCGTTCCGGGCCACCGCCGCCTGCTCCGGCTCGTCCATCTGCGCGACGCGGGCCTCGAGGGTCATGGTCTTGCCCTCGCGGACGAGGGTGAGCGGCACCTGACGGCCGACCGCGGTCGCGGCCACCAGCTTCGAGAGATCGCCGGTCTGGGCCAGCTTGTGCCCGTCGAACTCGGTGATCACGTCACCCGCCTTGACCCCGGCGCGGGCCGCGGGCGAGTTGTCCTGCACCGAGGCGACCAGCGCGCCGCCGCCGCCCGGCACGTTGAAGCCCTTGGCCAGCTCCGGGGTGAGTGGCTGGATCATGACGCCGAGCCAGCCCCGCGTCACCTTGCCGGTCGCGGCGAGCTGGGTCACGACCGACTTGGCCTGGTTGACCGGGATGGCGAAGCCGATGCCGACCGAGCCGCCGCTCTGGCTGAAGATGGCGGCGTTGATCCCGACCGCCTGTCCGCGCCCGTTGATGAGCGGGCCGCCGCTGTTGCCGGGGTTGATGGAGGCGTCGGTCTGGATGAAGTCGTCGTAGGGCCCCTGCCCGATCACGCGGCCGGTAGCGCTGACGATGCCGGTGGTCACGGTGCGCTCGAGGCCGAACGGGTTGCCGATGGCCATCACCGGCTCCCCGACCTGGAGCTCGGAGGAGTCGCCGAGCGGGATCACCGGCAGGCCGGTGGCCTCGACCTTGAGCAGGGCCAGGTCGGTGCGTGGATCACGGCCGACCACCTTGCCGGGCATCTCCCGCCCGTCGTCGATCTTGACCTGGATCTCGCTCGCGCCGTCCACCACGTGGTTGTTGGTCACGATGTAGCCGGCGGAATTGATGATGAAGCCCGAGCCCATGCTGCGCACCGTCCGCCGCGAGGGCTGGCCGAACTGCTTGAAGAACTGCTGGAATGGGTCGTCGTTGCCGAACGGGCTCTGCATCGACGTGCCTTCCTGGACCCGCTTGGTGCTGATGTTGACCACCGCCGGCTTGAGGGCCCGCGTGAGCGCGACCCAGTTGGGCTGGGGCACGGTCGCGGCGACCGGCATCGATACCGGCTTCTCGCTCCAGATCGGCGCCGGCGCGGCGCTCGTGAATCCCAGGTGCGGGGCGAGGGCCACGAGGCCCACCACCGCGACCACCACCACCGCCAGCCAGGCGGCGCGATATCGCATCGTCAGTCGATACATGGACGTCTTCTCCTTCGATGGTGAGGGTTCGGTCTACGGGGCCGCCCGCTCCCGGGCGGCCCGGAGCTGCTCATGGGCCAGCGCCCCCAGGGTGTCTCCCCGGGCCAGGCGCATCGCGATCCGGTACTCGCGCTCCATCCCGTCGGCGTCGCCCGCCCGCCGGAGCGCGTCGGCGAGCAGCAGTCGGATGTCCGGCGAGGCGGGCTTCATGGCGACCGCGCGGCGTAGATGGGCGATCGCCTCCGGCATCCGGCCCGCGTCGAGGAACAGCGTGGCCAGGCCCGCCTCGTACCGCGGGTCTCCCGGCGCCAGGCGGACCGCGTCCTCGGCGTGGCTCAGCGCGGCCGCGTCCTGCCCGAGGCCGGCGTAGGCGAGCCCGAGGTAGTAGTGCGCGCGCGCGTCGCCCGGCGCGGCCGCGACGGCCTGGACGAGCTGGCGGACCGCCGGGACGTACTGCTCGTCGGACACGAGCGTCGCGCCGCTCTCGACGAGCCCACGCGCCCGCCACCACGCGGGGCCGGCCGCCAGCGCCGCCAGCAGCGCGGCCGCGAGCACTCCGCCCGGAATCCACGCACGGCTCATGCCCCGAACGGTAGCCCGTCCTCATGAGGGACGGGTGAAGCGAGGATGAGAATCCTCTTAGGCGCCGGAGGGAGCGGGGTCAGGCTCGGCGGGGCGCGTGGCGAGCGTCAGGTTGCCGTGACAGTTCGGACAGTCGAAGCTCCGGCCGTCGATGAACCGGCCGCCCGGCTGGAGCTCCTGGACGGCCCCGCAGCGGGGGCAGGCGCCCCGCACCCGGAGCAGCCGGCGGTCCTCGCGCGCGCGCTTGATCGCCATGACGATGCCGCCCGCCACGAAGGTCGGCACCAGGATGAAGTGGGCGACCGGAATGAACACCGAGGCCAGGGCGAGGCCCCAGAACATGCCGAGCCCGGCGAGGGTGCGGGCGAAGCGCTGGCCCGGCGCCTGCTCGACGACCACGGCCAGCGCCGGGCGCGGCGGATGCCCGAACGCGGTGAGCGACGCGGGAACCTCGGTCTCGCCGGCCATGCCTCCATGCTAGCCCGGATCCGCGCGCGGCCGGAGATCCGATCGTGTTTCTCACCCCGCTCTCATGGATCTCTCACCCGGCCGCCGTAG
>JBGQHJ010000142.1:0-12482 GCA_041497895.1 Methylomirabilia bacterium | reverse complement strand
GCGCGCTCGAGCGCGTCGAGCTGGGCCCGGCTGGCCGGATGGAGGCTGCCGACCACGACGAGCCGGGCCGGGCCCGCGGGCAGAGCGACCGCCGGTCCGGCCAGCCCGAGCGCGTCGCTCAGCGCGCGCCCGAGGCCCGCCGAGCCCGCGGCCAGCGTGCCCTCCACCGAGAGAGCCGCACGGGCCAGGCTCGCGAGGTCGGCGTCGGTCAGCGCGTCCGCGGCCACGACGGCGCCGCGGTGCTGCTCGAGCACGTGGACGATCTTCTCGCAGCCGGCCCGCACGTCGTCGAGGCCGAGGGTGATCACGGGCACGGGCCCGGCGAGCAGCGCGGCCAGGTCCGAGGTGCCGCCGCGGAAGCCGGGATCGCGGCCGATGGGGGATTCGTGAACCGGGACGGAGTCGACCAGGAGGCGACCGTGACTGACCACTCGACGCAGGGCCGGGAACGCGGGACACACGAGCGCGCCCACGAACGGTCGCCCCTGCTCGAGCAGCGCGGCCAGCTCCGCGGCCACCGGCCCGCGCATGGTCGAGTCGATTTTCTTGAACACCGGGCCCTGTTCGAATCGCGCGTGGAGCCGCCCGGCCGCGTCGCGGAGGGCGGCCGCGGCGTCCGCATCGGTGAGCATGCGGGTCTCGGTGTCGATCGCGACGACGCGTCGGTCGCCGGCCGCGAGGATGGGGTCCACCGCCACCGCGACCGGCCCGGAGCCCGCGAACAGGCAGCCCGTGTCGCAGGCGCCGGTGAGGTCGTCCGCCAGGATCGTCACCACGGGGAGGGGCGTCGCCGCCATGGGTGCATCACCCTACCATGAATCGCGATCGTATCGATCAGGCCCCGGCCGCCCGGGGCCCGGGTGAGCGCGGTGTATACTGACGGCGTGAAAACCCGCGTCGTCGTGGCGTTCGTGGCCCTTGCCGCGGTGCTCCTGGCCGGTCGGGTGGCCCCGGCCGAGGACCCGGTGGCGGCGCTCTCGCTCATCCGGCCCAAGCCGGTCAAGGACGCGCCCGACTTCCAGGTCCGTACCCCGGACGATCGCCCGCTCCGTCTGGGCGACTTCAAGGGCAAGGTCGTCTTCCTGAACTTCTGGGCGACCTGGTGCGAGCCCTGCCGCGAGGAGATGCCCAGCATGGAGCGCCTGCACCACGCCTACAAGGATCGCGGGCTCGTGGTGCTGGCCATCTCGCTCGACTCGCAGGGGGCGAGCGTGGTCAACCCCTTCGTCAAGAAGTTCGCGCTCACGTTCCCGGTGGCGCTCGATCCGAAGATGGCGGTGCGGGAGCGGTACGGGGTCTGGGCGGTGCCGTCGACCTTCATCATCGATCGCCAGGGCAAGCGGGTGCTCTTCGCCAACGGCTCGCGCGAGTGGGACAGCAAGGCGGCCCACGCCCTCATCGAGTCCCTGCTCAAGTGAGCGAGTCCCTCGGCGTCCTGGTGGCCTTCTCGGCCGGGCTCTTCTCGTTCCTCTCCCCGTGCGTGCTCCCGCTCTTCCCGTCCTACCTGTCGTTCATCACCGGCATGTCGGTCGACCGCCTCACGAGCGAGGTCACCGCCGGAGCCCGCACCCGCGTGCTCCTGCACTCGCTGGCCTTCATCGTGGGCTTCAGCGTGGTGTTCGTGAGCCTCGGGGCCTCCTTCAGCGCGGCGGGGCAGTTCCTGCTCGACTACCGCGACGCCATCCGGATCGGCGGCGGCGTGCTCATCATCGTCTTCGGCCTCTACATCGCGGGCGTGCTGCGCGTCGGCATCTTCGGCCGCACCCAGCAGCTGCAGATCCGCAGCAAGCCGGCCGGACTGCTCGGCTCCTTCCTGGTGGGGCTCACCTTCGCCATCGGCTGGACGCCCTGTGTCGGCCCGATCCTGGGCTCGATCCTCACCCTGGCCAGCAACGACAAGACGGTGGGCCAGGGCATCACCCTGCTGCTGTTCTACTCGGCCGGCCTCGGGGTGCCGTTCCTGCTCTCGTCGATCGCGCTCGGCAGCTTCCTCCGGTTCTTCAAGCGCTACCGCCCGTTCATCCCCATCGTGGAGCGGGTGGCGGGCGTGCTCCTGGTGGCGGTGGGCCTGCTGGTGGTCACGAACTACTACGTGCTCCTGAACTCCTGGGCCATCAGCCTCACTCCCGAGTGGCTGCTCAAGCGTCTCTAACCGACGGAGGCCGCGCATGGTCATCAACCGGGTAGGGCCCCTCTCGAGCGCGAAGGTGGTCGGCCTGCTCTACACGATCCTGGGGCTGGCGATGGGCGCGCTGCTCTCGCTCGTGGCCGCGGTCGGCGGCTTCGGCCACGGCGGCCCCGCCGGCCCGTTCTTCGGGATCGCGGCCGTCGTGTTCCTGCCGGTGGCCTACGGGGTCATGGGCTTCGTGATGACCCTGGTCATGGCGGGGCTCTACAACGCGCTCGCGACGCTGGTGGGCGGCGTGGAGATCGATCTCCGCTGACCGGGGCGGCTCAGGTGAGCCCGCGGAGCCACCGCGCGATCTCGTCCTGAACCTGGGCGAAGACCTGCGCCTGGGGCACCGGTCCCCGCTTCGGCACCGCGAAGGAGTGGTCGCTTCCCTCGACCACGTGGACACGGACGGCGGGACCGAGGGGCGCGAGCACCGGCGCCAGCTCCTCCGGCGTGCCGAAGGTGTCGCGAGCGCCCTGCACGAACAGCATCGGCTCCCGGATGCGCGCGAGGTGCTCGGCCCGGAGCCGCTGCGGCTGGGCGGGCGGGTGGAGCGGGTAGCCCAGGAAGACCAGGCCCGCCAGCCCGTCGAGCCCGGCGGCGGCCACGTGCGAGGCCATGCGACCGCCGAGCGACTTGCCGCCGATGACCAGCCGGCCGCCACCGGCATCGGCCCGGTCTCGCACCGCGGTGATCACGGCGCGGAAGGCGGCCTCGAGGATCGGCGCCCGGTCCGGCAGGCGACGGCCTGCCTCCATGTAGGGGAAGTTGAACGTCACGGTGGAGAACCCCCGGTCGGCGAGGGCCTGCGCGAACGCGACCATGAAGTCGCTCGTCTGCGGGGCTCCGGCGCCGTGCCCCAGCACGAGGGTGAGCGTCGCCGCGCGCTCCATCGCGGGATAGCGCAGGGCGGTGACGCTTCCGGAGGCGACGGCGACCCGCATCGACTCGGGCACGGCCGGCGCTAGCCGAGCAGGTTCTCGGCCGCCTCCATGAGGGTCTCGGAGAGGGTCGGGTGGGCGTGGATGGTCGCGGCGACGTCCTCGACGAGCGCGGCGGTCTCGACCGCGAGCGTCGCCTCGGCGATCAGCTCGCCGGCTCCGGGGCCCACGATGCCGACGCCGATCACGCGTCCCGACCGGGCGTCGGCCACCAGCTTGGTGAGCCCGTCCGCGCGCCCGATCGTCGCCGCGCGCCCCGAGGCCGCCCACTGGAATTTCGAGACCTTGGTCTCCATCCCCTGAGCCTTCGCCTGAGCCTCGCTCAGGCCGCACCAGGCGATCTCGGGGTCGGTGAAGACCACGGCCGGGATGGCGACGTTGTCGAAGGCGGCGGGCTGGCCGGCCAGGGCTTCCGCGGCCACCTTGCCCTGCCGCATGGCCCGGTGGGCCAGCATCGGCTCGCCGGTGACGTCCCCTACCGCGTAGATGTGCGCGTCACCGGTCCGGCAGCGGTCGTCGATCTGGATGAAGCCGCCACGATCGGTGAGCCGGGCGCGGGTCGCCTCGAGGCCGAGGCCGCCACTCCGGGCGCGGCGGCCCACCGCGACCAGCACCCGGTCGAACGTCTGCGGGCCCTGGCCCTCGAGCACGGCCTCGATGCGGTCGCCGACCTCGCGCAGCCCGGTCACCTTCGTGCGGAGGTGGACGGCCGCGAACAGCTTGTCGACCCGTCGCTGCAGGGGCTGGACCAGGTCTCGGTCCACGCCGGGCAGGAGGCCTTCGGTCATCTCGACGAGCGTGACGCGGCTGCCGAGGGTCGCGTACACCGTGCCGAGCTCGAGCCCGATGTAGCCACCGCCGATCACCAGGAGGCGCTCCGGGATCTCGGGGAGCTCGAGCGCGGCCGTCGAGTCCATCACCCGCTCGCTCCGTAGCGCCACGCCGGGGAGCGGGCTCGGCTCGGATCCGGTGGCCACGATGGCGTGCTTGAAGCGGATCTTCCGGAGCGTGTCACCCTCGATGCGCAGGGTGCTCGAGTCCTCGAAGACGGCGCGCCCGCCGACCACGGTCACGCCCTTGGCCTTGGCCACCGAGCTGAGCCCGCGCGCGAGCTTGCCCACCACGCGCTCCTGCTTCCACTTGCGCAGGGGATCGAGCGAGATGCGCGGCTCGCCGAAGTCGACGCCCCACTCCTTGGCGCGCTCCGCCTCGCTCAGCACCGCCGCGACGTGGAGCAGGGCCTTGCTCGGGATGCAGCCCTCGAAGAGGCAGGCTCCGCCCAGGCGCTGGTCGGCGTCGATCACCACCGTCTCGAGCCCGAGCTCGGCGCAGCGGAACGCGGCCGAGTAGCCGCCGGGGCCGCCGCCGATCACCGCGACGTCCACCTCGTCCACCATGTCGCCCATCACCATCAGCCGAGGTCTCCGATGAGGCGCTCGGGCGCCTCGAGCAGGCTCACGAGCTCGGTTGCGAAGCGCGCCCCGTCGGCACCGTCGGCGACGCGGTGATCGAAGGTCAGGGTGATCGGGAGCATGAGCCGCGGCACGATCTGGCCCTGGCGCACCACCGGCTCCTGACGCGCGCGCGCGACGGCCAGGATGGCGACTTCCGGGTAGTTGATGATCGGGATCGCCGCGGTGCCGCCCAGCGCCCCGATGTTCGTGATCGTGAAGGTGCCCCCGCGGAGGTCGTCGAGCGCGGCCTTGCCGTCGCGCACGCGCTGCGCCAGGGCCCCGAGCTCCCGGCCGATCTCGAGCACCGGCTTGCCGTCCACGTCCCGGAGCACCGGCACGATCAGGCCCCGCGGGGTGGCCACCGCCACGCCCAGGTGGTAGTAGCGCTTGAGGATCAGCTCGCCCGCGGCCGGGTCGAGGCTCGCGTTGAACTGGGGATGGGCGCGCAGCGCGAGCGCCGCCGCCTTCAGCAGGAAGGCGGTGAGGGTGAGCGTCACCCCGCGGGCCCGCGCCGGCTCGAGGTTACGGGCGATGATCGCGTCGAGCTCGGTGATGTCGGCGCGGTCGAAGTGGGTGACGTGCGGGACCAGGGTGGCCGAGAGCGTCATGCGCTCCGCGATGGTCCGGCGCAGGTGGGAGAGCGGCTGCCGCTCGACCGGGCCCCACTGCTCGAAGCGCGGCAGGGGCGGCGGCTCGAGGCCGACGCTCGCCAGCGGCTTGGCCGGGCCGCCGGGCGTCGCCTCCCGGGTCGCGGTCGCGGGCTGCGGCCGCGGCTCGCTCGCGGCGGGCGCCGGGCGACCCCCGGCCGCGGCGGCCCGCACGTCCGTATCGAGCACGCGGCCGCCCGGCCCGCTGCCGCGGACCGCGCGGAGCTCCACGCCCAGCTCGCGGGCGAGCCGGCGGGTGGCCGGCGTCGCGGCCACCGGGCCGCCGGCGGGCGCGCTCTCGCGCCCGGGCGGCGAAGCCGTCGGGGCGGTCCGTGCCGGCGCCGCCCGGGGCGGCGCGGCGGTCGCGGTGGCGGGGGCGCCGTTGTCGGCGAAGGTGACGAGCACGGCGCCGACCTTCACGGTCTGCCCCGGCGTCACGTGGATCTTCTCGACCCGGCCCCCGATGGGAGAGGGGATCTCCACCTGCGCCTTGTCGGTCTCCACCTCGAGCAGGGGGGCGTCCTCGCCGATGACCTCCCCCTCGCGCACCAGCACCGCGACGATCTCGGCCTCGGTAAGGCCTTCTCCCAGGTCCGGGAGGGTAAACTGGCGCGGCATAGATGGAAAGCTAGAAGGCGAGCGTCTCGCGGCAGGCCGCGAGCACACGGGGCACGTCGGGGACGTTGGCGCGCTCCCGCGCGAAGCCCACGAAGGGCACGTCGTGCGCGGTCACGCGGCGGACCGGCGCCTCGAGCGAGAGGAACGCCGCCTCCATGATGCTGGCCGCGATCTCGGCCCCGGGCCCGAAGCTCCGCGGCGCCTCGTGGATCACGACCGCCCGCCCGGTCTTGCGCACCGAGGCGGCCAGCGTCTCGCGGTCGAGCGGCGAGATGGTCAGGAGGTCGACGATCTCGACCTCGACGCCGCTCTCCTCGTGGAGCTGCTCGGCCACCTCCCGGGCCACGCGGAGCATGGCGCCGTAGGCGACGAGGGTCAGGTCGGTGCCGGGACGGTCCACGTGGGCGCGACCGATCTCCATCGTCTCGATCTCGTCGGGCACGTCCTCCTTGGCGGCGTGGTAGAGCGCCTTCGCCTCGAAGAAGATCACCGGATCGGGATCGCGGATGGCCGCGGCCAGCAGCGCCCGGGCGTTTCGCGGGCCGGAGGGGATCACCATCTTGAGCCCGGGAATGTGGGCGTAGAACTGCTCCTCGCTCTCCGAGTGGTGCTCGAGCGCGCGCACCCCGCCGCCGTAGGGCATTCGCACCACCATCTGGCAGCCGAAGCGGCCCTGGCTGCGCGTGCGATACCGGGCCGCGTGGTTCTCGATCTGGTGGAAGCACTGGAAGGCGAAGCCCGAGAACTGGATCTCGCAGATCGGCTTGAGCCCGTAGAGGGCCATGCCCACCGAGGCTCCGATGATGCCGGCCTCGGCCAGGGGGCTATCCACCACGCGGGTGCCGCCGAACTTGCGGTGCAGGTCCTCGGTGACGCGGAAGACGCCGCCGTCGACTCCCACGTCCTCGCCGATGACGAGCACGTCCGGGTCGCGCTCCATCTCCTGCAGGAGCGCCAGGTTGAGGGCCTTCACCATGTTCAGCTTCGCCACGGCCGCCTCTGGCCCCGCATCGGCGGGCTCTCGAGGTTCCCCGGCGCGGGCTCGTCGGCTCCGCCGGCCGCGCCCGCGGACGCCGGCTCGGTCCGGATCTTCGGGTCGGCCGCCACGGACTGCGCGAGCCGGGCCTGCATCTCGGCCCGCTGCGCTTCCAGCGGGGCCGGCCGGGTGGCGTAGGCGTGGTCGAACATGCCGAGCGGGTCGGCGGGACCGATCGCCTCGAAGGACCGGACCGCCTGCGCGATCTCCGCGTCGATCTCCTCCTCGAGGCCGGCGTCCAGGAGATTCCGCTTCTGCAGGTAGGCGCCGAAGCGGGTGAGCGGGTCCTTCCGCTCCCACGCCTGGACCTCCTCCGCCGAGCGGTACTTCGTGGGATCGTCGGAGGTGGTGTGCACGCCCAGCCGGTAGGTGACGCACTCGATCAGGGTGGGCCCGTCGCCGCCCCGCGCCCGCTCCACCGCCTCGCGGCTGGCCGCGTAGACCGCGAGCAGGTCGTTGCCGTCGACCTGCAGGCCGGGGAAGCCGTAGGCCAGGGCCTTCTGGGCGATGGTGCGCGAGTGGGTCTGCTTCTTGAGCGGGATGGAGATCGCCCACTGGTTGTTCTGGACGAGGAAGACCAGTGGCAGGTGCCAGACCCCGGCGAAGTTCATCGCCTCGTGGAAGTCGCCCTCGGAGGTGGCCCCGTCCCCGCAGTAGACCATCACCACCGCGTCGTCGCCGCGGTACTGCGCGGCGTAGGCCAGGCCCACCGCGTGCGGGAGCTGGGTGCCGACCGGGATGCAGATGGGCAGGTCGTGCTGATCGGGGGCGGGCTGTCCGCCCTCGAGGTAGCCGGCGAAGAACAGCAGCACCTTCTCCATCGTCCAGCCGCGCCAGAGCATGGCCGCGGTCTCGCGGAAGGACGGCACCATCCAGTCGGTACGGCGCAGGATGGCCGTGCTGCCGATCTGGGCTGCCTCCTGGCCCTTGATCGGCGCGAAGGTGCCGATCCGTCCCTGTCGCTGCAGCCGCAGCATGCGCTCGTCGAAGCGGCGGCCCAGCAGCATCGCGCGGTGGAGGCGCTTGAGCTCCTCGGGGGCGATCTCGGGCTCGAGGGCGGAGTCCAGGTTGCCGTCGCTGTCCAGGATGGACAGGTGCTCGACGGTGAACTGGGGCTCGATCGGGGTCCTCGGCATGGGGCCAGCTCGTTCCCTCGCATTCTACCCCGGACCGCTCTAGGCGGCCTCGGCGAAAGCGGGTAATCTCTCTGGCATGCGCGTCCGGGTTCGGGTGCCGGCCACTTCCGCCAACCTGGGCCCCGGATTCGACGCGCTGGGCCTGGCCCTCGCGCTCCACAACGAGGTCACGATCGAGGAAGCCGATCGGGTCTCGGTCGCGGTGGAGGGCGAGGGGAGCGGCCGCCTCGACGTGGGCGCCAAGAACGTCGTCGCGCGCGGGGCCGCGCTCGCGTTCGAGATCGCGGGCCGCGCGTTCCCGGGCGCCCGCCTCCACTGCGTCAACCGCATCCCGCTGAGCCGGGGCCTGGGCTCGAGCGCGGCCGCGTGGGTCGGCGGGCTGCTCGCGGCGAACGCGCTCCTGGGAGAGCCGCTCGACCGCGACGGGCTGCTCGCCGCCGCGACCCGCGCGGAGGGCCACCCCGACAACGTGGCCGCCGCGCTCCTGGGCGGGCTCACCGTCTCCTGCGCCGACGGCGCGCGCGTCATCGCGGTCAGCCTGCCGGTGCCGCGGGAGATCGAGTGGGTGGTCCTGCTCCCCGAGACCGAGAGCTCGACCCGCGAGGCCCGCGCGGTGCTGCCCGAGTCGGTGCCGCGCGCCGACGCGATCTTCAACGTGCAGCGCGTGAGCCTGCTCCTCGCCGCGCTCGGCACCGGTCGCACGGACCTGCTCGAGCTGGCGATGCAGGACCGGCTCCACCAGCCCTATCGCGTGCGGCTCTTCCCCTGGATGGACGCGGTGGCCGCCGCGGGGCGCGGGGCGGGCGCGCTCGGCTGCGTGCTGAGCGGCGCGGGCCCGTCCATGCTCGCCGCGGTGCGTCCGCGTGGCGGCGAGTCCGTGGCCCGGGCCATGGAAGAGGCCCTGCGCGCGGCCGGGATCGCGGGACGGGCGCTCCACCTGCCGGTCGATCCGGGTGGTGCGGTGTGGGAGTGGCTCCCCGAGACTTGACTCGCGCTCGGAGCAGGCAGTACGATCCGAGCAAGGTGTATCCGTGATCAAGAGTGACCGCTGGATCCGGCGGCAGGCCCTCGAGAAGGGCATGATCAAGCCTTTCGAGGACCGGCAGGTCCGCAAGGGTGCGATCTCCTTCGGGCTGTCCTCCTACGGCTACGACATCCGGATCGCGGACGAGTTCAAGATCTTCACCAACATCAACACCACCATCGTGGATCCGAAGGCCTTCGATCCGCGCTCCTTCGTCGACTACCAGGGAGAGGTGGCGCTGATCCCGCCCAACTCGTTCGCGCTGGGGCGGTCGGTCGAGTACTTCAAGATCCCGCGCAACGTGCTGACGATCTGCGTGGGGAAGTCCACCTATGCGCGGTGCGGCATCATCACGAACGTGACCCCGTTCGAGCCGGAGTGGGAGGGGTACGTCACGCTCGAGATCAGCAACACCACCCCGCTGCCGGCCAAGATCTACGCCAACGAGGGCATCGCGCAGGTCCTGTTCTTTGAATCGGACGAGGCCTGTGAGACGTCGTATGCTGACAGGCAGGGGAAGTATCAGGGCCAGCAGGGGATCGTGCTGCCGACCGTCTAGGCCCTGAGACCGGTCCCGCGAACGCGGGGCCAGGAGGTGACGTCCGATGGCTGAGCAAAAGAAGAAGGAGACGAGGCCGACCAAGCCCAACGAGGGAGGGGAGGACGGCGGCTCGGGGAGTGCCGACCTCTCCAAGAAGGGCAAGAAGATCAAGGAAGAGCTGGACAACCTGCTGGACGAGATCGACGACATCCTCGAGGAGAACGCCGAGGAGTTCGTGAAGAGCTACGTCCAGCGCGGCGGCCAGTAGCCGCGCGTCAGCCCGAGGAGCCGTGCCATGCCGATCTACGAATACGGGTGCTTGGCCTGCGGAGCGCAGTTCGAGAAGTTCATGCAGGTGGCGACCGCGGTGGCCTGCCCGTCGTGCGCGAGCGACCGGGTCAGCCGGCGTCTCTCGGTGGTCGGGGTGAAGGTGGGCGGGCGGATGAGCGATCCGTCGGCCGCCGGCCCCGCGGCCGGAGGCGGGGGCTGCTGCGGAGGTGGCTGCGGCTGCCACTGATCGGGATCGTCGGCTGCGCGTCATCACGGGGGCCTTCGGGCCCCTTCGTCGTCTCGCCTGACCGCTACATCGTTGCCCCTCGCTAGACAGCGCCCCGCCCCCCTTCTATACTCGGCCCGTGGATCTGCGCCAGCTCGAGATCTTCGTCAAGGTTGCCGAGCTCGGCTCGTTCTCCCGGGCCGCCCAGGCGCTGTTCCTGACCCAGCCGACCGTCTCCGAGCACATCCGGACCCTGGAAGACGAGCTGGGCGTGCGCCTGCTCGACCGGCTCGGGCGCGGCGCCGCGGTGACCAAGGGGGGCGCGTTGCTCCTGGGCTACGCCCAGCGCATGCTCGCGCTGTCGCGTGAGGCCCGCCAGGCGATGGAGAGCTTCCAGGGACGCATGAGCGGGGATCTGCTGGTGGGCGCCAGCACCATCCCGGGGGAGTACATCCTCCCGGCCCTGATCGGGCGGTTCAAGGAGAAGTTCCCCGACATCGCGATCACCCTCCTGATCGGCGGCAGCCAGGCGGTCACCGAGTGGGTGCTGGAGGGCCGGGCCGAGATCGGCGTGGTCGGTGCGCGCTCGAGCCACCGCGCCATCGAGTACCGCGAGCTCTTCCCCGACGACATCGTGCTGATCGTAGGCGCGGCCCACCCGTGGCACGGGCGCCAGCGGGTGACCCTCGAGGAGCTGCGGGGCGAGCCGCTGCTCCTGCGCGAGCAGGGCTCGGGCACGCGGGCCGCGCTGGAGGCGGCCCTGGGCGTCGCCGGTACCGATATCGGCGCGTTCCGAGTCGTCGGCGAGATGGGCTCGACCCAGGCGATCAAGCAGGCGGTCAAGGCCGGCGTCGGGGTGTCGCTGGTGTCGCGCCGGGCGGTGGAGGAGGAGTGCCGTGCGGGCAGCGTCTGGTGCCTGCGCGTGCAGGATCTCGCGATCAGCCGCGCCTTCTATCTCGCCACGCACCGGGAGCGCAGCCGCTCTCCGCTCGCCGAGGCCTTCCGGGGCTTCGTCGAGACCGAGGCCAGCTGACGTCCCGTTCCCGGCGGTCCCGCTCCCGATGGACACTCGCCTGATCGATCCGAAGACCGGCAAGGAGATTCGCCTCACCGCCTACGCGGCCTGCGCGGGGTGAGCGTCCAAGATGGGTCCTGGAGATCTCCAGGACGTGCTGGGCGACCTCCGGCAGGAGGAGCACGCCGATCTGCTGGTCGGGCTCGGGCGGAGCGACGACGCCGCGGTCTACCGGGTGACCGACGACGTGGCCATCGTCGAGACGGTCGACTTCTTCCCTCCCATCGTGGACGATCCCTACCTCTACGGCGCGATCGCGGCGGTCAACTCGATGTCCGACGTGTACGCGATGGGCGGGCAGGTGCTCTTCGCCCTGAACGTGGCCGGCTTCCCCCGCGACCTGCCCAAGGAGATCATCGCGGCCGTCTTCCGCGGCGGCGCGGACAAGGTGCGCGAGGCGGGCGGCGTCGTGGCGGGTGGGCACACCGTGGTGGACGCCGAGCCGAAGTACGGCCTCTGCGTCACCGGCCGCGTGGACCCGCGCCGCGTGCTCCTCAAGGGCGGCCTGCGGGCGGGGCAGCGTGTCTTCCTCTCGAAGGCGCTCGGCACCGGTGTGATCGCCACCGCGGCCAAGAACGACGTCTGCGACCCCGCGGTGCTCGACGGCGCGGTGCAGAGCATGCTCCGCCTGAATCGCGTGGCGGCCGAGGTCGCGCAGGAGGCGGGCGCCACCGGCGCCACCGACATCACCGGCTTCGGCCTGCTCGGCCACGCCGGGGAGATGGTGGAGGCCTCCGGGGCCGGGCTCTTGCTGCGAAGCCGTGACCTGCCGCTGCTGCCGGGCGCGCTCGCGCTGGCCGAGCGGGGCAGCTTCAGCGGCGGTATGGGCCGCAACCGGCGACACCTCGACGACGCCTTCGGCGCCCGTGGGCGACTGCGGATCGACCCCGCGGTGCCGGAGGCGCTGGTGAAGCTCCTCTGCGAGTCCGAGACGTCCGGCGGCCTGCTCTTCGGGGTCGACGCCTCGTGGGTCGCGGCGGTGCGGGACGGCTTCGCGCGGCGCGGCGAGCCGGTGTGGGAGGTCGGCCTGGTGACGACGGAGCCGGGGCTGGCGGTGGTCTAGCGGGCGGCGTCGGAGCGCTTCAGGAAGGCGAGCGGCGGTGCAGCAGCGTCAAGTAGATACACGTCTCGGCTGTTCATCGGGCTAGTTGCGGGCTAGTTCCACAGAGGTTGTAGGGCTCACCAGCCGCTCGACGGCCGCCCGTAGGTGGTCAGGGCTCAAGTGGGAGTACCGAGCGACCATCTTCAGGTCTTGCCAGCCGCCCAGCACCTGAACCGCCCGCAGATCCACGCCCGCCATCACGAGCCTGGAAGCGAACGTGTGACGGTTGCAGTGCCAGG
>JBGQHJ010000141.1:0-12511 GCA_041497895.1 Methylomirabilia bacterium | reverse complement strand
GAGCAAGCTGCTCTGGTTCCTCAACACCGGGCTGCGCTCCGCGCCGCAGTACGGAAAGTTCCTGCCCGGGGCGGTCCGGCCCGAGCTCGCGCCCGCGCTCTACGCCACGAAGCCGCGGCCCGGCGTGCCCGCCGCCGCGCGGCCGGCCGCCGGCCTGATCGGGATCACCGCGGAGCAGGCGATGGCCAAGGGGCTCATGTTCGCGGGCGACCCGGACAGCGTCTACCGGCAGATCTGCGAGTACCGCGAGCGGGTCGGGCAGTTCGAGCACCTCGTGCTGGCGAGCCGCTCGGGCTTCATGACGCACGGGGAGGCGACGAAGGGGCTCCGCCTCTTCGCCAAAGAAGTGCTGCCGCGCCTCCGCGAGCTCTAGACGCTCACCGGGTCGCCAGCGGCGGCGAGTCCGCCCGCGCGTAGCTGACGGTGAGGATCTCCCAGAGGTGGCCGTCGGCGTCCTGCCAGTAGAGGTTCTTCCCTCCGAGCCGGCGGTTGATCTGCATGTCGGTCTCCCCGAGTGGGGAGCTCCGGTACGGAAGCCGCGCCGCCCGGATGCGGCCGAGGATGGCGTCGAACTCGGCGTCGCTCACGCGGAAGCAGTAGTGATGATGCTCGAACTCCTTCCGGTCCGCGAAGTCGAGGGTGAGCGCCTCGTTGACGTAGACCGGGGTGAAGGGGCCCTGCGACGTCTGCCAGGGCACGTCGAGCAGCGCGGCGAGCGCTCTCGCCGCCGCGACCGGGTCGCGGGACGGAACGATGAGATGGTCGAGCTGGATGGCCATCGCGCACCTCCGGGCGACCGCATGATGCGCCGGCGGTTGCCGCCGCGTCAAGGCGCGATCGCGAGCCGCCCGTGCCTTGACAGGGCCGCGCGCGCCAAGCAGTATCTGCGAACGACATGCCGTTCATCGCGTCGAATGGGCTCACCGAGGAGGGTACCAGCCGGACCATCCAGGTTAGGGGCCAAGTCGGGGGCCAGGCCGGGGGCATGACGGTCCACTACCACGACGTGGGCGAGGGCGAGCCGGTGTTGTTCCTGCACTCCTACGGCCCCGGCACCACCGCCTGGATCACGTTCCACAAGACCATCGGCGTGCTCTCGCGGCACTTCCGCTGCATCCTCATGGACCTGCCGAACTTCAGCAAGACCGGCCCCATCGTCTACCGCGAGGGCGTGCACGCGGTCCAGGCGCGCACCGCGGTCGCCCTGCTGGACGCTCTCGGCATCGAGCGGGCCCACTGGGTCGGCAGCTCGCAGGGCGGGCAGTCGTCGATGGTGGCGGCCATCACGTATCCCACGCGGGTGCGCCGGTTCGTGATGGGCGGCTCGCACATCGGCACCGGCGGTGATCGCTACCTGATGGCCAACCGCCCGTCGGAAGGCAGCCGGGCCACCCGGCAGGCGCTGGACGACCCGAGCCGCGAGAACATCCGGCGCTACCTGCGCGTGCACATCGACGACGAGAGCCTGGTGACCGACGAGCTGGTCGACTACATCCACCGCGCGCACACCTGGTCGCCCGAGTTCATGGAGGCGCGGCGGCAGTCGGTGAGCGTTCCGCACGACTACACGCCGGACCTGGTCTCCATCCAGGCGCCGGTGCTGCTGATCCACGGCCGCTACGACCGGATGGTGGCCTTCGAGGTCAGCATCGCGATCCTGAACCACATCGCGGACTCGCGCCTGGTGCTGCTGAACGGCTGCGGGCACTGGCCGCCGTTCGAGAAACCGGCCGAGTGGGCCGCGCAGGTGCTGGCGTTCCTGAAAGGTTACTGAGCCGAGGGCGTGTCGCCGCTTCGGCTGCTTCTAGAGGAAGACGCTGAGGTTCTTGTCGAGCAGGACGTTGGCGTCGAGCACGATCGCGCGCCGGGCGATCTTCCATCCGCCCTTCACCCGGCGCAGCACGTCCTCGCGGCAGCCCGACAGGAGCTGATGGTCCGTCTCGAGGTGCGAGCGGTAGACCAGGAACGCGGTACGGGCCTGCACCTCTCCCCGGGCGAGCGGCGTCACCTCGAGGTTGCCGACCAGGTGACGGGTGCGCGACGGGGGATCCTCGGCCCAGGCCATGCCGGTGTCGAGGCGGGCCACCCGCATCTCGAGGTAGCGCTTGTCCTCCTCGAGGATGGCCAGATCGCCGAGCGGGGTCAGCTCGCGATGGGCCTCGCGGCGCGGCACGTTCTTGCGGCGGGGCATGAAGTAGAGCACGTCGTCGGTGAAGAGATCGAGCCACTCGGAGAGCTTCCGCTCGTCGAGGAGCCAGGCCTCGCGGATGTAGAACGGCATCAGCTCGAGCCAGAGGGCCTGCGGCGGGGAGAGCGCCGGGGGCCGCACGGTCGGTCGCGCCGCGGGGCGGGGCCGGGGGCGCGGACGCTTCTTCTTCATCGCGTCGGGCTCCGCTAGCCGCGCATGGTCGCGGTGCCGTCGAAGCGGGCCTTGATCGGATCGAGCGGGATGTCGGCCCAGCTCTCCGCGTTCATGAACTCTTCCCAGCGCTGGTAGAAGAGGCGCTGGTTGTTCTCCGAGATGTACCGCTCGGAGACCAGGCCCGGGTAGTCCGGGTGCGGCCCGGCGTGCCCCAGGCCCATCGACAGATCTTGGGGATACCGGCGCCCGAGGCGGCTCGCGCTCGCCGACGTCACCTGGCGCCAGTTGTCGACGTCGTCCTGCTCGAACATGCCGGCGGCGCCGTTGTTGGCCTGGCTGCCGACGCGGATGATGCGCTTGATGGCGTCCGGCGCGTCCCGGTCCACCAGCACGAAGTGCCAGAACTCGGTCTGCAGCGGCCCCCGGGGCAGGGCCAGGCGGAGGCCCAGGATGCCGTTCGGGAAGATGCTATGGTTGCCGAGCTGCACCCGGCGCGCGCGCAGCTTCCCGAGACGCCGCTCGACCTCGGGCATCGTCGCGTCGTGGTAGTTCTGGAAGAGCTGGACGGTCTCGCTCGACACCCCGTGCACGTAGCGGGGGACGTTGTCGTCGGCGTCGCGGAAGGTGATCGAGTGCCCGTTCACGAAGGCGTGCTTGTTCGGGCTCTCGAACTGGTCCTTGTGCGAGAGCCGCGGCCGGCCGAGGAACTTGGTCTGGACCCGGGCGCTCGAGAGATGGCTGGTGGGGACGTGGTAGTTGTCCGAGCAGTTGTCCACCATGACCTTCCAGTTCACCGGCTCGAGCCACTTCATCGGGCCCAGGGCCTGCATGCCACCGTCGCGCCGGTTGAACACGGTGTCGAGGTACCAGCGCGCGTCGCCCAGGTAGGCCTCGAGGGCCGGGGCATCCTTGGCCCAGGTGGCGAAGACGATCCCGGCGTAGGTCTCCACGCGGGCCTCGATCAGGCCGAGCGAGTCGCGGTCGAGCGCGTCGTAGTAGGCCTCGGACTTGCCCGGGACGTGGTCGAGCGCGCCGTCGTTCCGGTACGTCCAGCCGTGGTAGGTGCACATGAAGCGGTTGGCGTTGCCGTCGTCGCAGCGCACCACGCGATTGCCCCGGTGCCGGCACATGTTGAGCAGCGCGTGGAGCCGGCCCTGGCCGTCGCGGGTCAGGATGACCGGGTCCTCGCCCATGTAGGTGTGGAAGAAGTCGTCGGCCGCGGGCAGGAGGCTCTCGTGCCCGATCATCAGCCAGGCGCGGCCGAAGATCTTCTCCATCTCGTCGTCGTAGACCGCCCGGTCGCTGAAGATGCGGCGGTCGATCTTGCCGGTGGCGGGGTCGATGACGACGTACTTCTGGCTGGCGCCCATACCGCGCTCCTCCTTGTCGCGCTCATTATAGGCCGACCCGCGGCGGATCTTCACCGGGGTTTCGCCGTGCTATCATCCGCGACAGGATCACATTCGCGCGGAGGCAGCCCTCATGACGACATCGCCGCCCGTCTCGTTCAGCCACTTCGGCATCTACGTGACCGATCTCGCGCGGATGGAGGATTTCTACACCCGCGTCCTCGGCCTGCTCGTGAGCGACCGCGGGCAAGTGCCCGGCGGATCGAACCTGGTCTTCCTCTCCCGCGACCCGGACGAGCACCACCAGATCGTGCTGGCCACCGGGCGGCCGCCCGGGGTCGAGTTCAACGTGGTGAACCAGATGTCGTTCAAGGTGCCGGGCCTCGTCGACCTCAAGGCCATGCACGCGCGGGCACGCGAGGAAGGCATCAAGCAGTTCCGCGTCGTGACCCACGGCAACGCCTGGTCGGTGTACTTCGCCGACCCGGAGGGCAACCGGCTCGAGGTCTTCGTCGACACCCCCTGGCACACCCCCCAGCCGGTGGTCGAGCCCTTCGACATCGAGGCGCCGATCGAGACGATCGAGCGGGAGACCGAGGCGCTCTGCCGCAACCGCCCCGGATTCATGTCCCGCGCCGAGTGGCGGGCGGCGCAGGTGACGCGGATGGCCGCGGCCCGCTAGCCCGGTCACGATCGCCTCCGGAGCGCGACGGCGGTGAGCTTCAGCGTCATCGGCAAGGGCACCCCGAAGCGCGACGGGGCCGAGAAGGTCACCGGCCACACCGAGTTCCTGCACGACCTCACGCTGCCGCGCCTCGCCCACGGCGCCATCCTCCGGACCCGGTACCCCCACGCGCGCGTGCGCCGCGTCGACACGAGCGCGGCCGAGGCGCTGCCGGGGGTGATCGCGGTGATCACCGCGGACCGGGTGGAGCAGCACCCGTTCGGCTTCGCCAAGGACCACCTGGCGCTCAAGGGCGGGGCGGCCGGCGGGGGCAAGGTGCGCTGCATCCGCGACGAGATCGCCGCGGTGGCCGCGCGGACCGAGGAGATCGCGCAGGAGGCGGTGCGCCTCATCCGGGTGGACTACGAGGAGCTGCCCGCGGTGTTCGACCCGGCGGCGGCGCTCCGGCCGGGAGCCCCGCTCGTCCACGAGGAGCGGGGTAGCAACCTGGTCAACCTGCGCTACCAGTTCGCGCACGGCGACGTGGAGTCGGCCTTCGCGCGCGCCGACGTGGTGGTCGAGGGCGAGTACCGGCTCAACTACGTCACCACCGCGTGCATGGGCACGATGGTGGCGATCGCGTCATGGGGCGCGCCCGAGAGCCCAGACGCCTCGCTCACCATGTGGAGCACCACGCAGGTCCCGTTCCTCTACCAGCGCGATCTGGCCGAGGCGCTCGGCATCACCGGCGACCGGGTGCGGGTGATCCAGCCGCCGGTGGGCGGCAACTTCGGCCGCGGGCTCGACCTGTACCCGATCGACATCATCGCCGCGCTCCTGGCCCGCCGCGCGGGCCGGCCGGTGAAGATCGCCTTCGAGCGTATCGAGGAGTTCATCGCGAGCCCGACCCGCGAGCCCTGCGTCATCCATCTCCGGACCGCGGCGGACCGCGACGGCCGCCTGCTCGGCCGCGACGCGCGCGTGGTGATCGACAACGGCGCCTACGTGTCGTGGGGGTCGACCACGCCGTACGTGATGCTCTCCACCACCGCCGGGCTCTACCGCGTGCCGGCGGTGCGCTTCGACACCAGCATCGTCTACACCAATAATCCATACTCCGGTTCCATGCGTGGCTACGGCAACCTCGAGAGCACGTTCGCGATCGAGGCCCAGATGGACGACCTGGCCGAGCGCCTGGGGCTCGACCGGGTCGAGATCCGCCGGCGCAACGCCACCCGGTCCGGCGACGTGAACCCGCAGGGCAACATCATCACCTCGTGCGCCATGACCGAGTGCCTGGACGCGGTCGAGCGCGAGATGAGCCGGGACGCCCGCGAGGCCGCGCGGCCCGGGTGGCGGCGCGGGATCGGCTACGCGGCCATGTTCCACGTGGGCGGGGGCGCGCGCGTCTACCGCTCCGACGGGTGCGGCGCCATCCTGAAGCTCGACGACTTCGGCCGGGTCTCCCTGCTCACCGGGGCCAGCGAGATCGGCCAGGGCTCCGAGACGGTGCTGGCCATGATCGTGGCCGAGGAGCTCGGCGTGCCCCTCGCGCGAATCGACGTCGTCAACAGCGACACCACGATCAAGCCCTGGGACGTGGGCGCGCACGCGAGCCGCACCACGTTCATCGCCGGCAACGCCGCGCTGATGGCCGCGCGCGAGCTCAAGAGCAAGCTGCTCGCCCTGGCCGCCTCGGTGATGGACGAGCGCCCCGACGACCTCGAGCTGGCCGACGGCCGCGTCCGCGTCAAGGGGCATCCCGAGCGCGGCATGGAGTACGACCGCGTGGTGCGGGCCGGCCACTTCCGCGAGGGCGGCCGCACCCTGGTGGCGGAGGCCTTCTACGACCCGCCCAACGAGATGCTGTCGAAGGATCTGCGCGGCAACGTCTCGGCCGCCTACGGCTTCGCGGCCCAGGCCGCCCTGGTGGAGGTGAGCCTGGCGACCGGACAGGTGCGGGTGCTGAAGGTGGCCTCCGCTCACGATGTGGGCCGCGCGCTCAACCCGCTGGCCGCCGAGGGGCAGATCCACGGCGGCATCCACATGGGGCTGGGCTACGCGCTCTCGGAGGAGCTGCGGATCGAGGAGGGGCGCGTGCTGAACCCGCAGTTCATGGAGTACGCGCTCCTCACCGCTTCCGACATGCCCCAGATCGTGATCCACCTGATCGAGACGGTGGACGAGGCCGGGCCGTTCGGCGCCAAGGGCCTGGGCGAATCCGGGGTCATCCCGGTGGCCGCCGCGGTGGCCAACGCGGTGAAGGACGCGGTGGGCGTGCGGTTCACCGAGCTGCCGATGACGCCCGAGCGCGTGTTCCGCGCCCTCGCGGCGCGGCCGCCCGCGCCCGGGCCCGCGAGATGAGCGCGCCCATGTGGGACGCGCCGGCCGAGTCCCTGCCGCGCGAGGTGCTGGACACGCAGACGGTCGAGGGGATGCGCCGGACGCTCGGCCGCGCCCTGACCAATGCGGCCTGGCGGCGGCGCCTCGGGGACGCGGCCCCCGGTGACATCCGGACCCCGGCCGACTGGGCGCGGCTGCCGTTTCTCACCAAGGACGACCTGCGCGACGCCTATCCCTTCGGCCTGGCCTGCGCCGAGCCCGAGGCCGTCCTGCGCATCCACATGTCCTCGGGCACCACCGGCAACCCGGTGCTGAACCCGTACACGCGGGCCGACGTGGAGCAGTGGGCGGCGGTGATGGCCCGCTGCTACGTGGCGGCGGGCGTGGGCGCGCGCGACGTGGTGCAGATCACCCCGTCGTTCGGGCTCTTCACCGGCGGCTTCGGCTTCCACTACGGCGCCGAGCGGATCGGGGCGATGGTGGTGCCGATCGGCGCGGGCCGGACGTCGCTGCAGCTCCAGCTCATGCGCGATCTGGGCGCCACCGTGCTGGCCGGGATCTCGACCTACCCGCTGCGCATCCTCGAGGTCGCGCGCGAGGAGCGCTTCGACCTGGGCTCGCTCCGCCTCCGGGTGGCCATTCTCGGCTCGGAGATGTGGTCCGACGACCTGCGCCGGCTCATCGAGCGCGGGTTCGGCCTCACCACGTTCGACATCATCGGGATGACGGAGACCGGCGGGCCCGGGCTCGGCATCGACTGCGCGGCCCGCGCCGGCATCCACGTCTGGGAGGACCACTACTTCTGCGAGGTGGTGGACCCCGCGACCGGGGATCCGCGTCCCGACGGCGAGCAGGGCGAGCTGGTGGTGAGCACCCTCACGCGCGAGGGGCTCCCGCTGATCCGCTACCGCACCCACGATCTCACGCGCGTGCTGAGCCGCGCGCCCTGCGCCTGCGGCCGCACCCACCTGCGCCTGGACCGCCTGCACGGGCGCACCGACGACATGGTGATCTTCCGCGGCGTGAACTTCTATCCGCGCCAGATCGAATCGCTGCTCCTCAAGCAGCCCCACGTGGGCCACGAGTACCAGATCGTGCTCGACCGCGCGCCGGGCGGCAGCGACCGGCTGGCGCTGCTCGTCGAGGCCCGCGAGGGCTTCGCGGAGACCGGGCTGCCGCGGCTCCGCAGCGAGCTGCGGCAGTTCCTGAACCTGAGCCCGGAGATCACGCTCCTGAAGGAAGGCGAGCTGCCGCGGACGCCGGGGAAGGCGGTGCGGGTGGTGGACCGGCGCTAGGCGCTCCCGTCCGAATCCGGCAGGCCCGGGGGCAGCAGATCGAGCAGGCGCGTGGGCCCGAGCGGCATGCGCGTCACACGACCACCCTCGGGCCCGACCGCGTCCTCGATCGCGGAGGCGAGCACGGCGGGCACCGGCAGGGTGCCCGACTCGCCCACGCCCTTGAGCCCCAGCGGGTTGAGCGGCGAGAGCGTCTCGAGGTGATCGATCACCATGGTCGGCACGTCGGTGGCGGTGGGCAGGAGGTAGTCCAGGTAGCTGCCGGCCAGGAGCTGCCCCGCCTCGTCGTAGGCGACCTCCTCGAGGAGCGCGCTGCCGATGCCGAGCGCCACCGCGCCCTGGAGCTGGCCCTCCACCACCAGCGGGTTGATGAGCCGGCCGGAGTCGTGGCTGATCCAGTAGCCGAGGATGCGGACGGCGGCGGAGAGGGGATCGAGCTCGACCAGCGCCACGTGGGCGCCGGAAGAGTAGGTCATGTCGGTGGGCTGGAAGAAGCGCGTGCTCTCGAGGCCGGGCTCGACGCCGAGCGCGGCCGTCGCCGCGCCGGCCAGGCGGGCCAGCTCGGCGAAGGTCACGCGGCGCTCCGGGCGACGGCGGTCGGCGAAGGTCGGGCCGGCCTGCTCGAGGCCGCTCTCGTCGATCCCGAGGGCGCGGGCGGCCAGGGCGCGCGCCTTCACGCGCACATCGCGCGCGGCGAGGGCCACCGCGTTGCCGCCGACCACCGCGGCGCGGCTCGCGAAGGAGCCCGTCCCGTGCTCGACGCCCGCGGTGTCGCCGGTGATGACGGTCACGTCCTCGGGCGTGACGCCGAGCTCGTCGGCCGCGACCTGGGCCAGCGTCGTCTCGAGCCCCTGGCCCTGGGTGGACACGCCGCTCCACGCGGAGATGCGCCCGGCCGCGTCGACCCGCACGCGCGCGCTCTCGAAGGGGCCGACGCCGGTCAGCTCCACGTAGCAGGCGACGCCCACGCCGAGCAGGCGGCCGCGGGCGCGCGCCGCGGCGGCCTCGGCGGCGCGCGCATCGTAACGCGCTCTCTCGAGAACGCGGCGCAGCACCGAGGGCAGGTCACCGCTGTCCAGCACCACGTGGCCGCTGCCACGGTAGTTGGGTAGCCCGGTGTCCCACGGCATGTCCTCGGCGCGGACCAGGTTGGCCAGTCGCACCTGGGCGCGATCGCGGCCGGTCTCGCGCGCCACCAGATCCAGCACCCGCTCGATCACGAAGACGGCCTGCGGCTGCCCGGCGCCGCGATACGGCGTGACCGGCACGCGGTGGGTGTAGCGGCTCTCGAAGCTCGACTCGACGGCGGGGATGCGGTACGGGCCGGTCAGCATCGAGGCGGTGAGTAGCGGCACCACCAGGCCGCGCGGCGTGTAGGCCCCGGTGTCGTGGACGAAGCGGTCTCGCAGGGCCAGGAGGCGGCCCGCGTCGTCGAAGCCCACGGTCACGTCGTGCTCCTGCTCGCGCTCCTGGGTGGCGGCCAGCATGTGCTCGAGGCGGTCCTCGATCCAGCGCACCGGTCGGGCCAGGCGGCGCGCGAGGAACGGGATCAGGACGTCCTCGGGATAGACGATGAGCTTGGCCCCGAAGCCGCCGCCCACGTCGGGGGCGATCACGCGCACCTGGTGGGGCGCCAGGTCGAGCAGGTCGGCGACGAACTGGCGGATCTGGTGCGGCACCTGGGAGGAGGCCCACACCGTGAGCTGGTCGAGGGCCGGGTTCCAGTCCGCCACGAGCCCGCGCGTCTCCATCGGCTGGCCCCCGCCGCGCCCGATGCGCAGCCGGAGCGAGGCTACTCGCGGCGCCGTGCGCAGGGCGGCCTCGACGTCGCCGCGGGTGAGCGTCACGCGCCCGGCCAGGTTGTCGGGGATGTCGTCGTGGACCGCGGGCGCGCCCGGCGCAAGAGCCTGGGCCGACGGCAGCACCTCGTACTCGACCTCGAGCAGGTCGCGCGCGTCCTCCGCCTCGTAGCGGCTGTCGGCCACCACCGCCGCGACGGCCTCGCCCACGAAGCGCACGCGGTCGCCCGCGAGCGGGGCGAAGTTGTGCCCGCGCAGCTCCGGGTGCGGCGGCACCATGGGGAATGCGCGCCCGGCGCCGCCGAGCTCGGCGAAGGTCACCACGTCCACCACGCCGGGGTGCGCGCGCGCCCGGTCCGCGTCCACCCGGCGGATGCGTGCGTGGGCGTGCGGGCTCCGCAGCAGCACGACGTGGAGCATGCCGGGCAGCACGAGATCCCCCACGTAGCGACCGCGCCCGGTGAGCAGGCGCGGATCCTCCTTGCGGAGATGCCGGTCGCCGACGAACTTCACGCCGAGGGAGCCGCCGCGCGCCCGGCCGCCGCGTCCAGCGCGGCCTGCACGATGTGCTGGTAGCCCGTGCACCGGCAGAGGTTGCCGGAGAGCGCCACCCGGATCTCGGTCTCCGACGGAGACGGGTGGAGCCGCAGGTAGGCGACCAGCGTCATCAGGATGCCCGGCGTGCAGAAGCCGCACTGCAGCGCGTGCCGACTCCGGAAGGCCTCCTGCAGCGGGTGCAGGCCGGGGCCGGCGCCGGCGAGCCCCTCGACGGTGTCGACCCGGCAGCCGTCCACCTGCACCGCGAAGACGAGGCAGGAGCGGGTGGGCTCGTCGTCCACCAGGACGGTGCACGCCCCGCACGCGCCGTGCTCGCAGCCGAGGTGAGTCCCGGTGAGGCCAAAATCCTCGCGCAGCAGGTCGGCCAGGAGCAGGCGCGGGATCACGCGCGCCCGGCGCTCGGCGCCGTTCACGATCACCGCGACGTCGTGCAGGGTGGAGCCGGGCCGGGCCGTCACGCCGCCTCCGCCCGCGCGGCCGCCCGGTGGAGGACCCGCGCGGCGAGCCCCGCCGCGACGCGCCGCCGGTACTCGGCCGTCGCGTGCAGGTCGGAGCGCGCGTCGATCTCGCCGGCGCCGGCCCGTCCCGCCTCGGCGAGGCGCGCGGCCGAGGGCCGCTCGCCGATCAGCGCGGCGGCGGCGCGCGCCAGGTGGGGGCCGTCGCCCGCGCCGAAGATCACGAGCCGGGCGTGGCGGCAGACGCCGCCCGCGTCGAGCGCGAGCACCGCGCACGCTCCGACGAGCGCGAAGTCCCCGTGCCGTCGCGCCACCTCGGCGAAGCCGTGCCCGGCGCGCGGAGCCGGCGCCGCGGGCACCTCGATCCCGGCGAGGAGCTCGTCCGGCTCGAGCGCGGTGGACAGGAGGCCACGGAAGAAGTCCCGGGCGGAGCAGGCCCGCTGCGCCCGGGCGCTCCGCAGGTGGAACACCGCGTCGAGGGCGATCATGCAGGCGGGCAGCTCGGCGGCGGGATCGGCATGGGCGAGGCTGCCTCCGATGGTGCCGCGCGCCCGCGTCTGCAGGTGCCCGATGAGCGGGGCGGCCTCGGCGAGCAGCGGAGCGGTGGCGGCGACGCGCCCGTCGCGCTCGAGCGCGTGCTGGCGGACGAGCGCGCCCAGGTGGAGCCGCCCCGCGTCCTCCCGCACCGTGCCGAGCGCGGCCACGCGGTTCAGGTCCACCACCACCGCGGGGCGCACCAGGCGCATGTTCATCATCGGCACCAGGCTCTGGCCGCCGGCCAGCAGCTTGGCCTCGTCGCCGTGGCGCGCGAGGAGCTCGAGGGCCTCCTCCACCGTCCGCGGCGCGAAGTACTCGAAGGGAGCGGGGCGCACGCGGGCCGGGCTAGACCTTCCCGAGCTTCGGGTGATCGAACATCGGCAGCTTCACGCCCCACGGCGCCATCCGCGCGCGGATCTTGGCGATGAACTGCGGCACGATGCGCATCTCGTCCTCGGGGGTGGTGCCGCCGAGGCCGGCCTCGCAGGCCACGCGGTCGGCGTCGATCTCGAGCGGCGTGGCGCTGCCGCCCTCGACGGCCAGCCACAGGTTGCGGTAGCCGTTGAACTCCACGTTCTGGATCATCTGGGTCACCGCGCGCTCGATGTTCTGCACCGTCTGGGGCGTGAAGGTGGGCGCCCAGGCGTCCAGGCACTGCCAGCCGAACGCGATGTGGCGCACCTCGTCTCTCAGGATCAGCTCCATGAGCCGCCGCACCGCCGGGTTCGTGGCCTTGTGCACGGTGGCCTTGAAGGCGTCGATGAGGATCTCCTCCGCGGCGCAGACCAGACTCGCGAAGATGCCCTCGAGCGAGGTGTCGGGATCGAAGGCCATTCGCCGCACCCCGTGGGTGCCGACCGCGCTCACCGTGGGCGGGTTCTGCGGCTGCGGGAAGTAGCCGCCCAGGCGCTCGGCCATGAGCCAGGAGGCCTCGGCGTGGCGACCCTCCTCCTGCGTGCGCATGGTGAAGAAGAAGCGCAGGTCCGGCAGCCGGTTCTCGAGGCAGAAGCGCAGGAGCAGGGCCGGGCTCTCCGAGATGGCGCCGTACTCGCCCCAGGTCCGGCGGCTCCAGTGAAGCCGCGCGGCCATGATCTGCTCCTCGGGGTATCGCTCAGGATGGAGCTCGTCCCATGGAATATCCATCTCCGG
>JBGQHJ010000140.1:0-12593 GCA_041497895.1 Methylomirabilia bacterium | reverse complement strand
GTGCAGGCCGACCTCGAGGGGCACCTCCAGTCCTGCCCGGCCTGCGCGGACGAAGCCGCCGCCTCTCTCGCCCTCTCGCGCGCGCTCGAGCAGCGGCTCCCTCAGCACCCGGCGCCGATCGCCCTCAAGCGGCGGCTGGCCGCCCAATGGCCGGGCGGGTCCGCTCCGCGGCGCCGGGTCGTATCGCTCCGCCGGCTCCTGATCCCCGGCCTCGCGACGGCGCTGCTCGTCCTGGGCCTGATCGCCGCGGGCGTCTCCCCGCGGTCGTCAGGTCGGGCGGACCCGCTGGCGCTGCTGGCGAGCGAGGCGGTCAACGATCACCTGCGCGTCCTCGAGCGGGCGCGGCCGCTCGACGTCGAGAGCGGCGCCATCCATCAGGTCCGGCCCTGGTTCGCGGGCAAGGTGGACTTCGCGCCGGCGGTGTCCTTCCCGGGCGACGCCGACTTCCCGCTCCGCGGGGGGACCGTCGAGCGCTTCCTCGACCGACAGGCGGCGGTGCTCGTCTACGCGCGGCGCCTCCACACGGTCTCGCTCCTCGTGTTCCGGGCGGACGGGCTGGCCGGCCTCGCCGGCATCACGGCCCACGCCGACGCCCCCGAGATCCGGACGGTGCGCGGCTTCCACGTCGCCCTCTGGCGCGCCGGTGAGCTCGGCTACGCGCTCGTGTCGGACGTGGACTCGGGCGAGCTCCGCGCGCTCGCCCCGCGCTTCCTCCCGGCCCGCTAGACACGAGCGGACCCGGCCGCGCATCGCCCGCGAGGCCTCGAGGGCGGTCCGTGACGATTCGATGACATTTCCGCGACGTCGTGGCGACCGGCGTCCGCCCATGATAGGGTCCGCCCGGCTCATCGGACCCAAGGGGCGGACCGGGCATGTCGACCAATTCGAGTCTCCAGCACGTCCTCGCGGCGATGAGCGCTCACGTGGAAGCCATCCGGGCCCACGAAGCGGGCACCCGGTCCGGAAGAGACCCGGAAGCCCTTCGCAAGATGCGGGTCGCGGTCCGCCGGCTCCGGGCCATCCTCCGCGCCGCCCGGCCGCTCTTCGAGTCGACGTGGGTCGAGCGTCTTCGCCTCGAGCTCGACTGGCTCGGCACCGCGCTCGGCCGGGTCCGCGATCTCGATGTCCTCCGCGCGTACCTGCAGCCCCACGTCGGCGCGCTCGCCGGCTCGAAGCGCTCGGTGGGCCGGCGCCTGCTCCGCCGTCTCGAGGCGGGCCGGGCCGATGCCCAGGACGCTCTGCGCAGCGCGCTCGATGGCCCCCGATATCCGAGGCTGCTCGCACGCCTCGAGGTGGCCCTCCGGCGTCCCCGCGTCGGCAGCCCGGACGTCTCCCTGCTCGGCGTCGCCGCCGCCGAGTTCCGGAAACTCCGCAAGGCGGTCAAGACGCTGCCCGGGCACCCGAGCGCCGCCGACCTTCATGCCGTCCGCATCAAGGTGAAGCGCGCCCGGTACGCCGCGGAGCTCGTGCGGGCCACCGCGGGGCGACCCGCCGAGCGCTTCCTCGACCGGGCCAAGACCGTGCAAGACATTCTTGGAGAACATCAGGACACCGTGATAATCGAGAGCTATCTCCATGAGGCGATGGACCGCACCGAGCCCGGGCACGCCGTCGCGCAAGCCCTCATTCGAGGGCAGCGCAAACGGCGGAAGCGAGCCCGGACCGCCTTCTTCGAGGAGTGGCCCCGCCTCGAGCGTCGCGGCCGGAAGGTGTGGAGCGAGATACCCGCGCCCTAGCGAGCCGCGGGCGAGACGCGCGTGAGGCTGCTGCTCATCCGCCACGCCGCCGCCGTCCCGAAGGGAACATCCGGTATTCCCGACCACGAGCGTCCCCTCACGCGGCGAGGCCGTGAGAAGTTCCGCGTGGCCGCGCGAGGACTGGCCCGGATCGCCGACCACCCCGACGTGCTCCTCACGAGCCCGCTGACCCGCGCGCGGGCCACCGCGGAGATCACCGCCGCCGCCTTCAAGCGGCTCGCGCCCCGCATCGAGCCCGCGCTCGCCCAGGAGAGCGCCGAGGTGGTCGTGACCGCGCTCCGCAAGCATCCCCGCGACGCCACGATCGCGATCGTCGGGCACGAGCCCGCGTTGTCCCGGCTGCTCGCGCGCTTCCTCGGCATCCGGCCGGGCGACGACCGGCTCGCGTTCAAGAAAGGCGGCGCCGCGCTGATCGATCTCCCGCACGGCCCATCCGCGGCGGGCCGGCTGCGCTGGTTCGTGAAGCCCGCGATCCTCCGGTCTCTCGGAGCCGATTAGGGCCGGCCGCCCTCACCCCGAAGCGCCGATGGCGGACAGTCCGGCCGGCCGGTCCCTGAGAGTACGGCTGCTCCTGCCCCTGTCGCTCGTGCTGGCGGTCATCGTCGTCGGGACGCTCGGCTACCGCGGGCTGTGGCACGACGTGGGCGGGACGTGGATGGACGCCCTCTTCATGACCGTGACCACCATCACCACCATCGGCTACGGCGAGATCAAGCCCCTCACCACCGCCGGCCGGCTGTTCACCATCGTGCTGGCCTTCACCGGCATCGGCAGCCTGTTCTACACGCTCGGCGTAGTCATGGAGTACCTGGTCAGCGTCCGCCTGGCCGATCCCATGGGGAGGCGCAGAATGGAGCGTCGCATCGGAGAGCTCACCGGACACGTGGTCGTGGCGGGATTGGGCCGGGTGGGGCGGCAGGCGGCGATCGAGCTCCACGCGGCCGGCGCCCCCTTCGTGGTCGTGGATCCGAGCGAGCCGGCCATCCGCCATGCCACCGAGCACGGCTACCTGGCGCTCCTGGGCGACGCCACCGAAGACGAGGTGCTGCGCCGGGTCGGGATCGTGAGGGCTCGAGGGCTGATCGTCACCACCGCCAACGACGCCACCAACATGTACGTCGTCCTGTCGGCGCGCGTGCTCAGCCCCCACCTCTACATCGTCGCGCGCGCGGCCGACGAGGCCGGCGTCACCAAGCTCGCCCGCGCGGGCGCCAACCGGGCGGTGAGCCCCTACGCGATCGGCGGCCACCGCCTGGCCCACCTGATGCTGAGCCCGGCGGTGGTGGACTTCTTCGAGACCGCGCTGCGGCGGGGCAACGACGCGCTCAACATCGAGGACCTCGCCATGTCGGCCGATAGTCCGAGCCTGGGCAAGACGCTCGGAAGCCTCGACATCCGGCGCGCGACCGGCGCCACCGTGCTCGCGATCCTGCGTGACGGCAACCCGGTGGTGAGCCCGCCCGGCGATCTCGCGCTGGCCGCCGGCGACCACCTCCTGGCGCTGGGAACGGGCGATCAGCTCCGGCGCCTGGAAACGCTGATCGGCCGATAGACTCAGCCCTCCATGAACGCGGCGAGGTCGGGCGAGGAGACGCCGCGGTCGACGTAGCCGAAGGTGCCCTTGTCTCCCACCTCGCGGGCCGCATCGATCAGGCCGCTCATGGCCGTGCGATAGAGCGAGGTCGCGAGGCTGATCCGCTTCACGCCCGCCGCGGTCAGCTCGGCCACCGTGAACGACTTGCCCTTGATGCCGACCATGAAGTTGACCGGCTTCGAGACCGCCGCGCACACCGCGCGCACCGCGGCCAGGTCGGGCAGGCCGGGCGCCATGAGCACATCGGCCCCCACCTTCTCGAAGGCCTGCAGCCGCTTGATGGTGTCGTCCAGGCTCGGGTTGCCGCGCAGGAAGTTCTCCGACCGCGCGGTCAGCGTGAAGGGAAACGGCAGTGCGCGCGCCGCCTCGACCGCCGCGGCCACGCGCTCCGCCGCCTGGCCGATGTCGTAGAGCGGCTTCTGCTTGTCCCCGGTCGCGTCCTCGATGGAGCCGCCGACCAGGCCGACGGAGGCGGCGAGGCGAATGGTCTCGGCCGCCACGGACGGCGCATCGCCGAAGCCCTTCTCGAGGTCCGCGGCGACCGGCAGGTCCGTCGCCGCCACGATGACGCGCGCGTGCGCGAGCGCCTCCTCGCGCGTCACCTTGCCGTCGCGGCGACCGAGGGTGCCGGCGCAGGCGCCGCTCGACGTCGCGAGGGCCTGGAAGCCGAGCGCGGCGAGGATGCGCGCCGACCCCCCGTCCCACGGGTTGGGAATCACGAAGGCGCCCGGCGCCTGGTGGAGCGCGCGGAAGCGGGTGGCCTTGTCGCTCTGACTGATGCTCATGGCTATTCTCCTGTCGAGGTGGAAGTTCTACCTGTCCCGGTGGAGGTGCTCGGCCAGGAAGCGCCCGACCCGCGCGATCGCGTCGGCGCGGGCGGCGGGGTCATGCCCGATGGTGGCCCCGCCGCCCGGCTTGTTGGCGTTCTCGACATTGGGGAGATACTGGCGGGCGGCGGTCGGATTGTCGAAGCTATGGTACGCGTCCGGGTAGACGTGGAGCAGCACCGGCGCCGGACGGGGCTCGCCGCTCGCGGCCAGCTCCTGGCAGGAGGCGGCCGGCGTCCAGTCGTCGCGCCCCCCGATCAGGATCAGGAGCGGGGCGTAGAAGCGCGTGGTCTTGTCGAAGCGGCAGTCCGGATAGACGGCGACCGCCGCCCGGAAGCCGTCCGCGGGCCGCTCGCGCGCCTGGTCCATGACCTGGAGCACGGTGAAGCCGCCGTTCGACCACCCGGCCACCCCGATGCGACGCGCGTCGATGAAGGGCTGGGCGCGGAGCCAGCGCAGCGCCCCGTAGGCGTCCAGCACGCGCTCGCGCCGGCTGACGCGACGGAAGTCCGTGCAGATCTCCGCGTGGCCCCGCGGGCGAAAGCTGTCGACGATGAGGGCCGCGTAGCCCATCTTCTGAAACTCCGTCGCCCAGCCGTACTCGGTCCGGATGATCCCGCTGCAGCCGTGCAGCAGCACCATCGCGCCGAACGGCCCCGCCCCATCGGGCCGGTAGAGCAGCGCGGTCAGCTCGACGGGCGGGTTCGTCAGGCTCTCGAAGGTCACGGCCTCCGCCCGGCGCGCCGCGCCCGAGACCAGGACGATCAGCGGAACGAGCAGGAGCCCGCCCAGCGCGCCCCGTCGGCCCCGCATCACGAGCCGGCCGGCCCGGGAGGACGGCGCTCGGCCCACGGCTGCGCCGCCTCGAGCTGGGCGCCGAGACGGAACAGGGTCGCCTCGTCGCCGAAGCCCGCGGCGAACTGCACGCCGAGCGGCAAGCCGGCGCGCGACCAGGCGAGGGGGACCGACATCGCGGGACTGCCGCAGCTATTGAACAACGAGGTGAAGCCGATGGTGCCGAGCACGGCCTGCCCGTACCGCTCCGGGTCCGTCGTCATCATGTCGATGACCCCCAGGGGATGCGGCGGCCGGCACATGGTCGGAGTCAGCAGCACGTCGAATCGCTCGAAGAAGGGCGCGACCATCCGGCCGGTCCGGTGCACCACGCCGATGGCCCGCGCGTAGTCGGCGGCGCGGGCGGTGTGGCCGTCCATGGCGCGGAGCCACGTGATGCGCTCGACGTCGGACGGGTCGAGCTCGCGCCCCAGCGCCGCGGCGCGCGCCTCCATCGCGGCCCGGAGATTGCCGCCGATGACGATGAGGGTGGCGGCGCCGAGCGCCGCCGCGTCGATGACCGGGCTCGCCTCCTCGATCGTATGGCCGAGGCGCTCGCACAGCCGTCCGGCCGCCCGCGCCGCCTCCGCGCACTCCGTGTCCACCGGCTGGCGGTTCCAGGGGCTGGTGGCGATGGCGATGCGCAGGCGCCCGGGGTCGCGCCCGACCTCCTCGAGGAAGGGCCGCGCGGGGGGCGGCGCCCAGTAAGGATCCCCGAGGTCGGGTCCCGACGTCGCGTCGAGGAGGGCCGCGCTGTCCCGCACCGTTCGTGTCACCGCGTGACCGACGGAGGCGCCGCCCCAGCCTTCACCCGCGTCGGGTCCCATCGGATTGCGCGCGCGCGTCGGCTTCAGGCCGAAGAGCCCGCACGCGGAGGCGGGGATGCGGATGGATCCGCCGCCGTCGGTGGCGTGCGCCATCGGCACCATGCCCGCGGCCACCGCCGCCGCGGAGCCGCCGCTCGATCCGCCCGCGCTGTGGGCCAGGTTCCACGGATTGCGCGTGGGGCCGAACAGGCGCGGCTCGGTGGAGCTGGCGAGGCCCAGCTCGGGGGTATTGGTCTTGCCGAAGATCACCAGCCCGGCCCGCTTGAGCCTCCGGGTGATCTCGCTGTCGTGATCGACCACGAAGTCCTTGAACAGGGTGCCGCCGTAGCTGGTCACCGCGCCCTGGTAGTGCGCGCCCAGATCCTTCAAGAGATATGGCACTCCGGTGAACGGCCCGGCGGGCAGTCCGGCCGCCACCGCCGCGCGCGCCTGATCGTCGAGCCGGCACACCACCGCGTTGATCTCGTGGTTGCGGGCCTCGACGGCCGACACCGCAGCCTCGAGCACCTCGGCCGGAGCCACCTCGCGCCGGCGCACGAGCTCGGCCAGCCCGAGGCCGTCGTAGCGGGCGAACTCGTCAGGTTTCATCGATCATTCTCCGAGCTGAGGATCGAGGGCGTCCCGCAGCCCATCGCCCAGCAGATTGAAGGCCAGGACCACCACGAAGATGGCGAGGCTCGGAAACGTCGAGACGTGCGGGTACTGGGCGATGAGCCCGCGGCCATCCGCCACCATCGCGCCCCACTCCGCCATCGGGGGCCGCGCCCCCAGGCCGAGAAAGCTCAGGATCGCGGCGGCGAGGATGGCGCCCGCCATGGACAGGGTCGAGACCACGATCAGGGGCGCCGCCGCGTTCGGAAGGATGTGCCGTCCGATGATCCGGGCGCTCGAGGCGCCGAGCGCGCGGGCGGCCTCCACGTAGTCGCGCTCGCGGATCGAGAGCGTCGAGCTCCGGGTGATCCGCGTGAAGCCGGGCACGGCCCCGATGCCCACCGCGATCATGGCGTTGAAGATCCCGGGGCCGAGCGCGGCCACGATGGCGATCGCGAGCAGGATCTGGGGAAACGAGAGGAGCACGTCCATGACCGCGGTGATCGGATAGTCCAGGCGCGGCGAGAAGCCGGCGATGAGTCCGAGGGTGGCGCCGAACCCGAGCCCGATCCCGACCGCGATGAGCCCCACCGAGAGCGACACCCGCGTACCGTACACGATGCGGCTCAGGATGTCCCGGCCGAACTGATCCGTCCCGAGCCAGTGGGGCGCGCTGGGGCGCTGCAGCCGCTCCCGCATCGCCACCTTGATGGGATCGTACGGCGCGACCGCGGGCGCGAACACCGCCACCAGGATGAGCGCGGCGAGACAACCGGCGCCCGCTACCGAGGCGCGGTCGCGCCGCAGACGCCGCCAGGCGTCGGCCCGCGAGGGCGGCGGGAGCGCGGAGGTCGGGCGATCGGCCATGGCGGGCTCAGCTGTACTTGATGCGCGGGTCGAGCACCGCGTAGAGGCAGTCCACCAGGAGATTGATCGTCACGAAGGTGACCGCGCTCACCAGGATGGTCCCCTGCACCACCGGGAAATCCCGCGTGAGAATGGCGGTCACCGCGAGCCGGCCGAGCCCGGGCCAGCTGAAGATCGTCTCGGTGACCACCGCGCCGCCCAGCAGTCCCGCGAATTGCAGCCCGATGACGGTGACCACCGGCAGGAGCGCGTTCCGGAGCGCGTGCTTGGCGATGACGAGCCGCTCGGCCAGCCCCTTCGCGCGGGCGGTCCGCACGTAGTCCTGGCCGAGCGCTTCCAGGATGCTCGACCGGGTGAGCCGCGCGAGGGCCGGCACCTGGACGCCCCCGAGGGTCACCGCGGGCAGCACGAGGTGATGGAGGCCGGCGAGGGACCAGAGCGGTCCGCCGCGGCCCGAGATCGGGAACCAGCCGAGCTGCACCGCGAAGAGCCAGATGGCCATGAGCCCGATCCAGAAGATGGGCAGGGAGAGCCCGAGCAGCGCGGTGACCATCGAGAGCTTGTCGAAGAGCGACCGGCGCTTCACCGCGGCCACCACGCCGATGGGAATGCCGATCAGGAGCGACCAGACGCGCGCCGCGATGACGAGCTCGAAGGTGTTGAGGAACGCGCCCGCCACCTCGTCGCTGACCTGGCGCCGGGTCAGGAGCGAGCGGCCGAGGTCGCCCTGGAGCGCGTGCGCGAGGTACCGGCCGTACTGGATCAGCACCGGCCGGTCGAGCCCGAGCTGGGTGCGGATGTTCTCCACCACGTCGGCGGGCGCGGTCGGCCCCGCGATGATGGTAGCGGGATCGCCGGGGACCAGGTGGAGGATCAGGAAGACGAGCAGCGACGCGCCCAGGATGGTGGGCACGGTCAGGAGCAATCGGCGCGCGACGTAGACTACGGCGCGACCGAGACGTCGAGGAGCTTGTGATACCCGACGTCGTAGATCGGGTGCGGCCGCAGGTCCGTCACGCGGGCGCTCATGATCATCGCCCGGCCCGGATGCCAGAGCGGCACCCACACCGCGCTCTCGATGACCTTCTTCTGGACCTCGGCGTAGATCTCCAGCAGGCGCTTCTTGTCGGGGTTCGTGCGCCCTTCCTCGAGGAGCGCGTCCACCTTCGGATCCGCGAAGCCGAAGCGATTAGGGGTCGGGCGGTTCTTCGAGTGGAAGTAGAACATCAGGATCTCGTCCGGATTGGAGTGGGGATTCCCCATCGCCATGATCGTGTGCTCGCCCGCGGCGAGCCGACCCCAGATCGCCGCCTCCTCGAGCAGGACCTGCTCGACGTCGATGCCCACCTCGCGGCACTGCGCCTGGATCAGCGTCAGCGTGTCGGGGTAGCCGTAGCCCGCGATGGCGTGGATGGGGAGCACGAGGCGCTTGCCGTCCTTCACCCGGATGCCGTCGGGGCCCGGCTTCCAGCCCGCCTCGTCGAGCAGGGCGCGCGCCTTCGCGGGATTGTACTCGTAGGCGGCCTTGGCCACGTCCTTCCAGGCTCCGGCCACGATCGGCGAGACCGGCCCCTGCGCGGGCGCGCCCAGCCCGTAGAAGATCTCGTTGACGATGTCGTCCTTCTTGATCGCGTGGTTCAGCGCCTTCCGCACCCGGATATCCTGGACCATCTCCTTGTTCAGGTTGAAGCCCAGGTACACGATGTAGCCGACCTTGTAGTCGATCACGCGGAGCCGCGGGTCCTTCTTCAGCCGGGGCAGCTCGGAGAAGGCGATCCACCGGCTCACGTTGATCCCGCCGCCCTGCTCCAGCTCGAAGAGGCGGGTGGCGTCCTCGGGGATCACCCGCCACACCACCCGCTCGAGCTTGGCGGGCCCGCGGTTCTTGAACATCGGCGGCCCCCAGCGGTACTCGGGATTGCGCTCGACCACGAAACGGTCGCGCAGCACCCACTCCTTGAACCGGAACGGCCCGGTGCCGTCCACCGCCAGCGTGCCGTAGTTGGCCCCGTGCTTCTTGATCGCCTCCGGGTTCACGATCGAGGCGAAGCCCGACGTGAGATTGAACAGGAGGTAGTTCGACCGGTCCTTGACGCGGATCACCACCGTCTGGTCGTCGGGGGCGGTGACCTCCTCGATCTCGGCGACGCGGTTGCGCGTGGGGGAGGCGGTGGCCGGATCCCGCCAGCGGTCGAGCGAGTACTTGACGTCCTGGGCGGTGAGCGGCTTGCCGCTGTGGAACTTCACCCCGCGCTTGAGCACGAAGGTGTACGTCTTGCCGTCGGGGGAGACGCGCCAGGACTCGGCGAGGCCGGGCGTGATCGTCTCCATGTTGAAGTCGAGGTTGACGAGCGTGTCGTACAGGTTGTAGAGGCGCTCGACCGCGATCACCGCGGTGATCTTGTGCGGATCCACCGAGTCCGCGTCGGTGGGCTGGCCGATGATGAGCGTGTTCGGCTGGGCCTGGGCCGCCGGGGGCGCCCCGGTCAGCGAGAGCAGGGCCGCCAACGTGAGCGCGGTGCGCCATGCGGTGCGCGATGACATAGCCGTTTCCTCCGAAGAACCGGTCCCGAGCATGCGAGGCACCCGCCGGCGGCACCGGCGGCTGGCCGGTATTCTAGACCGAAACCCCCTGTCCGACATTCTGGACATTGTGGCCGTCGCGCCCGCCGCCGTAGCATGCGCGACAGTGGTGATCAAGACGGGACGGATCGAGTTCTATGATCGGCCGACCGCCTGGGGCCTGATCGTGGGCGACGACCAGGAGCTCTACGTCGTCCGCGGGCGTGACGGCCGCGGGCTCGCGCCCCGGGTCGGCGAGCGGGTCTCGTTCGAGTCGCAGGGGATGACCGACGGCAAGCGCGCGGCGGAGGTGCGGCTGGTGAGCCGGGGGCTCGCGCCCATCGGGCGGGAGGCGCCCGCGGGAGGGGTCAGGCCCCTCCGATGATCTCGGGGACGACCGCGAAGCCGCGCGTGCGGATGGCCTCGTCGACGCGGATCTGATGCCGGCGATCGGATTGTCGGCGCTCGGTCGCCGTCGCCTCCTCGCGCTCGCGCCGCTCTCCGTTGCGCCGGTCCAGGATCACGGTGACGGGCTCGCCCGCGTACTCGCGCTTCAGGTAGTCGTAGAGCTGGATGTTGTGGCGGGCCACCACGAAGAGATGGCCCAGGTGCAAGAGCTCCTCGGCCGCTCGCGAGAGCCAGAAGCGCATGTCCATCTCCCGCAGCAGGCCCATCGCCTTCGCGAGGTGCTCCTCCGCCCGGTCCCGGTCGCCCGCCAGCCGAAAGAGCCGGCCCAGGCCCAGGTGCACGCGCGCCTGCAGGGGGCGCATCTCGAGCTCCTCGGCCAGGGCCAGGGCCTGGCCGTAGTAGCCTTCCGCCTCACCGACCGCCGGCGGATCGCTGAGCCCGGCCAGCTCGCCCATCAGCCGGAGCGCCCAGGCCTGGTGCCCGCGCTCCTTGTGGAGCAGCGCCAGGTCGAGCGCGCGCTGGGCCACGCCGCGCGCGCGGTCGAGCTGCCGCGCGGCCGCCAAGGCCTCGCCCAGGTTCGTCGTCCACAGGGCGAGATAGGCGCGCACGCCCAGCTCTTCGGTGAGCGACACGCCGTCCTCCAGGAGCCGGAGTCCCTCGTCGACGCGACCCAGCAGGACCAGGGTGAGCCCGAGCAGCGAGGACGGGATCGGCCGCCACACATCCAGGCTCTTCTCGCGGCAGGCGTCGAGGCTCCGCTGCAGCGCGGGCAGCGCGCGCTCGAGCTGGCCGCGGCGGAGCCAGACCAGCCCCGCCATCGTCCGCGCGATGGTCTGGGTGTAGGCGTGCCCGCTCGCCTCGCCGGCGCGCTGCGCGCGGTCGAGGGACATCGCGGCGGCGTCGAACTCGCCCAGCTCGGCCAGGGTGAAGGCCAGCCACCCGCTCGACGTGACGTAGGAGACGCCGGCCTGGCCACCGGGGGCGTCGCCCTGGACCAGCTCGAGCGCCTCCACGTTGTCGCGCAGGATGGAGTGCGCGCGACGGTACTGGCCCTGCGCGTGGCAGGAGTAGCCCAGATAGCCGCGCGCGAGGGCCTGCAGCGCCGCGTCGCCCGCCGCGTCGCCGATGCGCAGGCAGCGCTCCCCGTACTCGATGGCGAGATCCGGCTCGCCCTTGAGATTGTGGTAGTTGATGAGGTACGTGTAGACGCGAGCCAGGCGCGCCTCGTCCCCGAGCTTCTCCGCCATCGCCTCGGCTTCCTGCGAGAGCGTGAGCACCCGCTCGAGCTGGCCCAGCTGCAGCAGCGGCGAGCGCAGGTCGAGCCGGAGGTCGATGGCCTGCTCGGTGGCGGCCCGGCCCTCGGGCAGCCGCGCGAGCGCGTTCATGGCCTGCTCGAAGAAGATCACCGCTTCGCGGTTGGCCGAGCCCGCCGCCGCCTTGCTCCCGGCCTGGCGCAGATAGGCGACCGCCTTCACCCACACCTCGCCGCGGACCGCGTGATGGGCCAGCCGCTCGAAGTGCTCGGGCAGCCGGTCCGCGTAGACCTGCTCCATCGCCTGCACCACGCGCCCGTGCAGTCCCCGCCGCCGGTCCTGGAGCAAGCTCGAGTACGCGACCTCGTGGGTGAGCGCGTGGCGGAACGTGTACTCCACGCTCGGGAAGAGGCTGATCTCGTACAGGAACTCGCCGGACTGGAGCTGGGCCAGGTTGCGGCGCACCGTCTCTTCCGAGAGATCGGCGATCTCCTGCAGGAGCGCCATCGACACGTCCTTGCCGATGACGGCGGCCGCCTGCAGGAGGCGCTTGGCCTCGATCGGGAGCCGGTCGATGCGGGCGGCCAGCACCGCCTGCACGGTGGCCGGCACCTGGACCTTCTGCACCTCGCGCGTCAGGCGATAGTGGCCGCGCGTCCCCGCGAGCACCTTGGTCTCGGCCAGGGTGTGCACGCTCTCTTCCAGGAAGAACGGGTTGCCCTCGGTGCGCTCGATCAGGAGCTGCTTGAGCGGATCGAGACCGGGATCGTCGCCCACGAGCGCGCGCAGCAGCTCCTCCGCGCTCTGGGGCGGCAGGGGGTCGATGCGGAACTGGGTGTAGTAGCTCTTGCGGGCCCAGCCGTGCTGGTACTCGGGCCGGTAGCTCACCAGGATGAGCGCGCGGGCCAGGGGCAGGCTGTCCACCAGGCTGTCGAGGAAGGCCTGGCTCTCGGAATCGAGCCAGTGCAGGTTCTCGAACACCGCGAGCACCGGCTGCACCTGGCCTTCTCTCAGAATGAGCCGCTTCACGGCGTCGAGCATCCGCTGGCGGCGCTGCGGGAGGTCCGGCGTCT
>JBGQHJ010000139.1:0-12599 GCA_041497895.1 Methylomirabilia bacterium | reverse complement strand
GTGAACGAGACGCCGTCCACCGCGCGCACCAGGCCGGTGGCCCGGCCCAGCAGCCCGCGTCGCACCGGGAAGTGCTTGGTGAGCGCCTCGACCTCGAGCAGCCTGCTCACGCCGGTTCCCCGGCCCCCGGGGCCTCCAGCCAGCAGCGCGTCACGTGGCCGGCCTCGACCGCCGTCTCGGGCGGCGCCTCCACCCGGCAGCGCTCCATCACCGACGCGCAGCGCGGCGCGAAGGCGCAGCCCGCGGGCAGCCGCGCCAGGTCGGGCGGCTGGCCCTCGATCGCGGTGAGCCGCGCCGCGCGGGCGCCCAGGCGCGGGATCGACTCGAGCAGCGCGCGGCTGTAGGGATGCGCCGGCCGGGTGAAGAGACGTCGCACCGGCCCCATCTCGACGATGCGGCCGGCGTACATCACCGCGACCCGGTCGCAGATGCGCGCCACGATGCCGAGGTTGTGGGTGACGAAGACCAGGGCCAGGCGATGCCGCTCCTGGAGCTCCTCGAGCAGGCCCAGGTACTGGGCCTGGATGGTGAGGTCGAGGCTCGTGGTGGGCTCGTCGGCGATGAGCAGGCGGGGCGGCGCCGCGATCGCCATCGCCCCCACCACCCGCTGGCGCATGCCGCCCGAGAGCTGGTGCGGGAAGGCGCGCAGCCGCTCGGCGGGCGACGGGATGCGCACCGCGGCCAGCAGCTCGGCGGCCCGCGCCGCGAGCCCGCGCCCGCGCAGGCCGTGGTAGAGCGCGACCGCCTCGCGCGTCTGCATGCCGATCGAGAACACGGGGTTGAGCGAGCTCATCGGGTCCTGCAGGATCATCGCGATCCGCCGGCCCCGGATCTTCCGCATCTCGGCCTCGCTCTTGGCGAGCAGATCCTCGCCGTCGAGCCACACCTGTCCACCCAGGATGCGCGCGGCCGGCCGGGGCACCAGACGCAGCAGGCTCAGGCACGTCATGCTCTTGCCGGAGCCGGACTCCCCCACCAGGCCGAGGGTCTCGCCCTCCCCCACCGAGAACGAGACGCCGTCCACCGCCTTCACCGTGCCCCAGCGGGTCACGAGGTGGGTGCGGAGGTCGCGGACGTCGATGACCGGGCGGGGCGCGGGCGAACCGGACACGGGCGGGGTCGCGCTCAGAGCTGTCGGAGCTTCGGGTCGAAGGTGTCGCGCAGCCAGTCCCCGAGCAGGTTGAACGCGAGCACCACGAGGAGGATCGCCAGGCCCGGGAAGAGCGAGACCCACCACGCGCTGGTGACGAAGTCGCGGCCCTCCGCGATCATGGAGCCCCAGGCCGGCGTGGGCGGGGGAATGCCCGCCCCCAGGAACGAGAGCGAGGCCTCCAAGATGATCACGTAGCCGACCTGGAGCGTGACCAGCACCAGCAGCGTGCCGAGGGTGTTGGGGAGCAGGTGACGCGTGATGATCCGCCACGCCCCCGCCCCCGCGATGCGGGCCTGGGCCACGAAGTCGAGCTGCATGAGCGTGAGCACCTGGCCGCGGATGACGCGCGCGTAGCGGGCCCACAGGATGACCGCGATCGCGGTCACCACGTTGGCGAAGCTCGGGCCGACCGTGACCGCCAGGATCAGGGCGAGCAGGATCACCGGGAAGGACATGGTGGCGTCGGTGACGCGCATGAGGATGGCGTCGACGCGGCCGCCGTAGTAGCCGGCGGTCAGGCCCACCGCGGCGCCGAACGCGCTCGCCACCAGCACCGTGAGCACGCCCGCCGCGAGCGACACTCGCGCGCCCCACACGATGCGCGAGAGCAGGTCGCGGCCGAGCCGGTCGGTGCCGAGCGGATGCGTCCAGCTCCCCGCCTCCTGCCACGCCGGCGGCTTGAAGCGGTCCCGCAGCGCCTGCGCGGTCGGGTCGGGCAGGCCGAGCAGCGGAGCCACCGCGGCCACCGCCACGAAGAGCCCGATCACCACCAGCGGGAACATCGGCAGCCGCCAGCCGCGCCGGGGCGCCGCGTCGGCGGTCAGGTCCACCTCGGGACGCGTCACCGCGGCCGGCTCAGCGGGCATAGCGGATGCGCGGGTCGATGAGCGCGTAGAGGCAGTCGACGCAGAGGTTCACGACCGCCACGATGGCCGCGGTGGTCAGCACCACCGCCTGGATCACCGGGAAGTCGCGCGAGCTGATGCCCTCGTAGGCCAGGCGGCCGAGGCCGGGCCAGGCAAAGACGGTCTCCACCACGATCGCGGTGGTCACCAGGATCGCGAAGTAGATGCCGGCGAAGGTGACGACCGGGATCAGGGCGTTCTTGAGCGCATGCAGCCAGATCACCCGCCCCTCCCCCATGCCCTTCACCCGGGCGAGCTTGACGTACTCGGAGTCGAGGACCTCGAGCATGCCGGAGCGCAGGAGCCGCATGAGCCCGGCCACCACGAACCAGCCGAGCGTGAAGCCGGGCAGGATGTAGCTCGTGAACCCGTCGATGCCGCCCGCGGGCAGCCACTGCAGCCGTCCGGCCACGAACTCCACCAGCAGGATGGCCACCCAGAACGTGGGCAGGGACTGCCCCAGGACCGAGACGACCTGGGCGAGGCGGTCGAGGCCGGAGCCCTTGTGCACCGCGGCCATGATCCCGAGGGGAAACGCCATCGCGAGCGAGACGGCCATCGCGAACGCGGCCAGCTTCAGCGAGTTGGGCAGCCGCTCGCGGATCAGCTCGCTCACCGGGCGCCGCGCCCGCAGCGACGTGCCGAAGTCGCCGGTCGCCGCGCGCCCCGCGAAGGAGAGGTACTGCTCGAGGTAGGGCCGGTCCAGGCCGAGATAGCGGCGGGCGTTGTCGAAATCCTCCTGCGAGGCCGACATCGGCAGGATCAGGTAGAGCGGGTCGCCAGTGGCGCGGGCCAGCACGAACACCACCACCGAGATGATGGCGAGCGCCACCAGTGACTGCAGGAGCCGGGCCACGACGAAGCGCAGCATGTGGGTGCCGACGCTCTAAGGCAGAAGCCTGAACGGCTCGTTCTGAATGGGGGGGAGCGGCGGCGCTCCTCCCCCATGCCCCCCCACCGCACTATTCATGCGCTCGGGGCCAAGGCCGCGCGCATTGTTCTGAATGGGGGGGAGCGGCGGCGCTCCTCCCCCATGCCCCCCCACCGCACTGTTCATGCGCTCGGGGCCGACCACACGCGCTCGACTATTTCCCGGAGGCGAGCACGTCGAAGAACAGGTCGTACATGACGGAGCCCACGTTCCACTTGCCGAGGGTCTTCGAGGTCGCGTAGGGGGAGTGCAAGTAGACCACCGGGACCCCGTAGTGCTCGCTGCGCAGGCGCGTGTACACGTTGCGCATGAGCGCGTTGATCTTCTCCCGGTCCGTCTGGCGCATCACCTGCGAGATCATGCCGTCGATCTCCGGGTCGTTGACGGTGGCGTTGCCCTTGGCCGGCGTGTACGCCATCTTCTCGAGCAGGGCGTAGGCCCCGATCCAGTCGCGGTTGGCGATGTTGAAGTAGCCGACCGCGCCGGGGGTCGCCCGGTCCACCCACGCCTTGCGGAAGGCGGGGTAGTCGACCGGGATCAGCCGCGTCTTGATGCCGAGCTTCTCCCAGTAGCCGGCCACCGCCTCCGCCAGGGTCTTGCCCTCGGGCAGGCCGGGGAGCTGATAGGCGTAGATGTCCAGAGTGAAGCCGGAGGCGACGCCCGCGTCGGCCAGGAGCTTCTTGGCGCGCGCCGGGTCGTAGGGGTACGCCATCTCGGGCGTCGGCTTGAAACCCACGTCCTTGAAGGACCACGAGAGCCCGAGCGGCACCGACGCCGGCTCCGCCTTGCCGCCGAAGATCGACCGGGCGATCTCGGCGCGGTCGATCGCCAGGTTGAGGGCCTCGCGCACGCGCTTGTCCTTGGTGGGCGCCACCGGGCCGTCGGGGCCCAGGATCCACCACATGCTCAGGATGGCCTCCTCGCGCCGGTAGTGGATCGGGAAGCCCTCCCGCTCCAGCTCGGCCACGCGCTCGCGGCTCACGTCGGCCACGTCCACCTCCCCGCGGCGCAGGAGCGCGATGCGGGTGGTCTCCTCGGGCACGAGGCGGAACATCATGGTCTTGAACTTGGGCGTCCCGATGCGCCAGTGGCTGTCGACCGCGGCGAGCTTGATGTGGGAGCCGGTCACCTGCTCCACGAACTTGTAGGGGCCGCTGCCGATCGGCTTGCGGGCGAAGACGTCGTCGCCGACCGCCTCCACGTACTTCTTGGGCACGATCATCCCCTCGCTCGAGAGCGAGCGCGAGAGATAGGTCGGGATGATGAGGGTCGGCTCCTTGGTGACGATCACCACCCGGTCCGGCGCGGGGGTCTCGATGTCCGCGATCAGGGTGCGGAGCGGCCCGGCGTAGCCGGTGGTGGAGCGCTTGCCGATGTTCCGCATGATGCTGAACTTCACGTCCTCGGCGGTCACCTCGTCGCCGTTGTGGAACTTGACCCCCTTGCGGAGGTGGAAGGTCCAGCGCTTGAAGTCGGGCGAATTCTCCCAGCGCGTCGCGAGGCCGCCCTCGCGCGAGGGATGCCCGTCCGGCGTGGTCCCCACCAGGTAGTCGAAGATCATCGACAGGTAGTACTTCACGAGGTGGCCGCCCAGCGGCGGATCGAGCACCTCGGTGGAGAAGCTCGACAGCGCCACCGTGAGCTCGGTCTTCGGCTGGGCCCAGGAGGTTCCGGTGAGCGCCACGCCCAGCAGCGCCAGGATCAGCAGGAACACCTGTGCCATCGCGCTCGCACGCTTCATTGATCGCTCCTCGCGTTGGGGGACCGGCTGGAGAATCCTGCTCTCGCCGCCCCGACCTTAGCCGAGACGGGGCCGGACGGCAAGTCCCCGGCCGCGCGGGATCAGCCCTGCGGGTCGCTGGACTTGCGGAGATCGAGGACGGGCGGCAGCTGCGGGGACTGGCGGGACAGCTCGAGCCGCGTGATGCGGGACATGTTGCGCACGATGTCGCGGATCTGCTCGCCGGCGCGGATCGCGCGCTCCACGTAGTTCGCGGCCTCGGGGGGCACCTGCCCGCGCGAGGTCATGAGCTGGAGGCTCGCGATGATGACGGTCAGCGGATTGTTGATCTCGTGCGCGGTGGCGAGCGCCAGCTGGGCCACCGAGCGGAGGGCCTCCGCCTCGCCGGCCCGGGCGTCCGACCGCTTGATGTCGGTGATGTCGTGGGCGTGCCCCAGCACGTAGGGCGGTCCGCCCGGGTCCTGGCAGCGCACGTTGCTGTAGCTCCAGATGCGCTCTTCCCCGTCCCGCGTGACCACCAGCATCAGCCCCTCGTCGCCCGAGGCGCGGCCGATCCGGTCCAGGTACTGCGGGAACTGCACGCGGACCGAGGGCGCCAGGAGATCGCCCAGGCTCCGGCCGACCAGCTCGTCCACGGCGTAGCCCAGCCGGTCGGCCGCGGCCGGGTTGACCGACAGGAGGATGCCGGCCAGGTCGTGGGTGCAGATCAGGCCACGGCTCGACTCCACCAGCGCGCGGTAGCGCTGGTCGGCGGACTCGACGAGGCGGGCCACCGGGACGGCTCCGCTAGGCGGGCGAGAACGCCCGCTGCACCGCGCCGATCAGGTCGGCGATGGTGAATGGCTTGGCCAGCACCGGGACCCCGCTCTCGCGGAGGAACGCGTCGTACTCCTCGGCCTCCGCGTAGCCGGTCACGAACACCAGACGCCCGTGCGCGCTCGGCCACCGGCGGCCGACCTCCTCGTAGAGCCCGCGCCCGTCGAGCTTGGGCATCGCGAGGTCGCTGACGATCGCGGCGTAGACATGCTCGGCCAGCAGGCGGAGGGCGTCGGTGCCGTCGACGGCGGTGTCGACGTGCTCCCACTCCTCCCTCAGGATCTCCGCTTCCAGCTCACGGACGTTCGTCTCGTCCTCGACCACGAGAATGCGCGGGTCTGGCACTGGCCGTCTCCTCTGTCCGGGGTGGCTGTCCGGCTCGAGCGATTGGGGCCGGCACGAGCGCCGGCCCGGTCTCTCTGGTGCAAGGACTGCACCATGGTCGGCCTCAGCAAAAACCGGTAGTTATGCCGTCCTACCTGCGTCGCAACTGCTGGGAAGTGTCAGCCCCCGCGCATTTGGGCAGCCGGGGCCCCCCGCGCCTCAGCTCATGGGCCAGCGAGACCGCGGGAAGCTGATGCCGGTGCGGGCCTGGAGCCGCTCGCCGATCTCCTGCACCCGGGCGTAGAGGCGGGGCTCGTCCACGAAGGCCTGACGGTAGGCATCGACCACCACGCGGCCGTCGATCACCACGGTGTGCACGCTGCGGCCGTCGGCGTTGTACACGAGGTTGTTGACCGGGTTCCAGAGGGCCTGCCACTCCGGGCGCAGGGTGTCGAAGGCGACCAGGTCCGCCTTCTTGCCCGCCTCGATCGAGCCCAGCAGGGCACCGAGGCCGAGCGCCTCGGCCCCGTGGATGGTGGCCATCTCGAGCGCGGCCTCGGCCGGGATCTGGCGGGTGTCCTGGCGCGCGTCCTTGTACTGGATGGCGGCCATGTTCATGGTGCGCACCATGTCGAGGTGGTTCGAGTTGTTGGGCGAATCGCAGCCGAGCGCGATCCGGACCCCGCGGGCCAGCAGCTCGGGCATGCGGCCGTGCTCGGGCACGCCCCGGCCGCCCTTGGCCGCGGTGACCGGGCACATGGCGACCATGGTGCCGGAGCGGGCCAGGCAATCGATCTCGGCCTCGTCGAGCCCCAGGCAGTGCGCGAGCAGCACGTTCGGCCCGAGGACGCCGATCGACTCGAGGTAGGCGGTGGGGCTGTGACCGTGGCGCGCGACCGCGTCCTGGCGCGCCTTGGCCCCGCTGTTGTGGTGCAGCGTGAGACCGGTGTGGTGCTCGTCGGCCACGCGCTTCAAGGTCTCGAGCAGGCCCGCGGTGCAGGTCTCGTAGGAGAACGGCATCGCCCAGGCGCGAATCCTTCCTTCGAGCCGCCCGTTCCACTTGGCGAGGAACGAGATCGTCCGCGCCACCGCCTCCGGGGCCGGGTACCGCGGCAGCGCCCACGGGGCGGGCTGATCGGTCACGCACTCGCCCAGGACCACCCGGATGCCCGCGTCCTCGTAGGCCTGCAGGCACGCGTCCGGGAACTTGGTGCTGCCGGGATCGAGGAAGCACACCGTCCCGTTCCGGACCAGCTCGACCAGCCCGAGCAGGGTGGTGTGGTACTCCTCGTCCTCGGTCATCGCCGACTGCAGATTGAAGACGTGCACGAGCGGGCTCGCCTGCTCGTCGGGGAAGATGCCGCGCACCGGGTGCGCGTAGCTGATGTGCATGTGGCCGTTGAAGAAGCCCGGGGTGACCACGAGGTGCCGGCCGTCGATCACCCGGTCGGCGTGGGCATCGCGGAGGTCGGCCGCCTTGCCCACGCGCGTGATGCGCCCGTTCTCCACGAGGATCGCGCCGTCCTGGATGATGCGGCGCTGCCGATCGAGGGTCAGGACGTAGCGCGCGTGGTCGATCTTGAGGCTCTGCTGTGGTGGCATGGCGGGCCGCCTCCCTGGAGGAGCGAGTGATGGACGCCCGGAGTCTACGCCGCCCCCCCGAGGGTTGTCCATCGCGCGGCCCCGCGGTGCTATGGTCGAGCGCGTGCCGCTCGCCCACGTCGCGCTCGCCCTGCTGGTGACCGTCATCTGGGGCGTGGCCTTCGTGGCCACGCGCCTGGCGCTCGACGACTTCTCGCCGCCCGTCCTCACCGCGCTGCGCTTCCTGGTGGCCGCGCTCCCCGCGCTGGCCCTGCCGAGGCCGCGCGTCTCGTGGCGCGCCCTCGTCGCCGTCGGGCTCACGCTCTACACCGGTCAGTTCCTGTTCCAGTTCTTCGGCATCGCGACCGGGATGCCGCCCGGGCTCGCCGCGATCGTGGTGCAGACCCAGGCGCTCTTCACCGTCGTGTTCGCGGCCTTCGTGGCCGGCGAGCGGCCGACCGGCCGCCAGTGGACCGGCACCGCGGTGGCGTTCGGGGGCCTGGCCGTCATCGCGTCCACCGTCGGGCGCGACCTGACCGCGATCGGCCTCGCCCTCACCGCGCTGTCGGCGGTCAGCTGGGGCGTCGGCAACGTGCTGGTCAAGCGCCTGCCCGCCGTCGACACGCTCGCCCTCGCGGTCTGGCTCAGCCTGGTGCCGCCCCTGCCCGGCCTCGCCCTCGCGGCGCTGTGGGACGGCCCGCGCGCGATCTGGGCCTCGTGGCGCGCCGCATCGTGGCTCGGGCTCGGCGCGGTGCTCTACCTGGGCCTCGTCGCCACCGTGCTCGCCTACGCGATCTGGGGTCATCTGCTGCGGCGCCATCCCGCCGCGCTGGTGGCGCCCTTCGCCCTGCTCGTGCCCTTCGTGGCCGCCGCGTCCTCCGCCCTCGTGCTCGGCGAGCGGTTCGGGCCGTGGCGCCTGCTCGGCATGGGCCTGGTGCTGCTCGGTCTCGCGGTCATCGTGCTTCCCGCCGCGGCAGGAGTTACGGAGTCGCCTCCGCGTTCCCGGTAAGCCTTACCCGCGCGCGGTGAGCGCGCGCCGCGGAGCCGCGTGATCACTCGGTCGGCGGGACTTGCACGGGAAATGCTTCGGGTGATCGGCAAGGAGGAGCCCGATGCTCAAGCCAGCCAGCGGATTCAAGGGACTCACCATCGCCGCCATCGACGGCGATCTCGGGAGCGTGGCGGATCTCTACTTCGACGACTTCGGCTGGACCGTCCGCTTCCTCGTGGTCGATACCGGCTCCTGGCTGCCCGGCCGCCAGGTCCTGATCTCTCCCCTCTCGGTGCGCGAGGCGGGGGACCAGATCCTGGTCGATCTCACGCAGGCGCAGGTGAAGGACAGCCCGCCGGTCGAGACCGACAAGCCGGTCAACCGGCAGCAGGAGGAGACGATCGCCCGGTACTACGATCAGCGCTGCTACTGGGAAGGGCCGTATCGCTGGGGGCTGCTCGCCTACCCCGGCATGCCGCCGGTGCCCACCGCGCCGAGCCCGGCCGATGGGATCGCGGAGGAGATGGCGGCGCGGGAGCGCGAGGTCGCGCTCGGCGATCCCTCGCTGCGCAGCACGCGCGACGTGACCGGCTACTACATCGCGGCGCGCGACGGCGACATCGGGCATGTCGAGGACTTCCTGATCGACGATCGCGCGTGGGCCATCCGCTATCTGGTCGTCGACACCCGCTACTGGTGGCCCGGCAAGAAGGTGGTGCTCTCGCCGGAGTGGATCAAGGCGGTGAACTGGCCGGACTCGCAGGTTCACGTGGATCTGCGGCGCGACGAGATCAAGGCCGCGCCCGAGTACGATCCGAGCCGGCCGTTCGACCGCGCCTATGAGACCCGGCTCCTCGAGCACCACAATCGGCGGAAGTACTGGGAGTTCGAGGGGCGCTGAGGCGGGCCGCCCACGGAACGAACAGGCGGAAAAAGTGACCGGGAAGAAAGTACCGTCTCCCGTCCCGCGGGGCGGGAGCGGTGCACGGTGATCGCGCCGACCGTGGCCTGGCCGGCCGCATAGGACCCTTCACCAGGCCGACCGCCGGCTGGCACATGGGTTGCTCCCTGGGCATGGACCCCATGGACCGGCCCGATCCGAGCCCGACCGCCCCCGATCACATCGTCCAGTTCTACGACGAGGACGCGGCCCTGATCCGCACGCTCGCCGAGTACATCGGGATCGGGCTCGCCACCGACCGCAACTGCCTGGTCATCGCGACCAAGGATCACCGCGACGCGCTCGACGAGCGGCTGCGGGACGCGGCGCTCGACCTCTCCACCGCGCAGGCTACCGGCCAGTACGTGGCCGTCGACGCCGCCGACACCCTGGCTCGCATCGAGGTCGGAGGCGGCGCCGATCCGCAGCGCTTCATGGAGGCCGTGGGCACCCTCTTCGGGCGGCTCCGGCCCGGGCGGCCGACCCGGGTGTTCGGCGAGATGGTCGGGCTGCTGCTGACGCGGGGGCGGTCCGACGCGACCCTCCAGATCGAGACGCTCTGGAACGAGCTCGGCGCGACCCGCGCCTTCGAGCTGCTGTGCGCGTACCCCCTGGCCCAGCTCGGGGGCCGCGGGCTCGCCCACCCGATCGTGGAGATCTGCGCCCGGCACTCGCGGGTGATCCCGGCGGGCGACGCCTCGGCGCGCGGCGGGGAGGACGAGCGGCTCCAGGCCCTCGTGTCCCTACAGCGTCGGGCCTCGTCGCTGCAGGCGGAGATCACCGAGCGGAGCGCGATCGAGTCCGCGCTGCGCACGGTGAAGGAGGAGCTCGAGGTACAGGTCCACGATCTCCGGCGCCCGCACGAGACGGCGGTCCGGCTCACCGGCAACCTCGACGTGGAATCGGTGCTGCGCGAGGTGCTCCAGGCCGCGATGGCGGTGCCGGGCACGACCCTCGGGCTCCTGTCCCTCTGCGAGGCGGAGCGGCCCGGCCTCGCGCTCGCGGTGCAGGCCGGCTTCGCCCCGGGGTTCCTCGACGAGGTTCGGCACGTCCCGCCTGGCGGCGGCGCCTGCGGCACCGCCTTCGCGGAGCGGCGCCAGGTGGTGGTCGAGGACGTCACGACCGACCCGGTCTTCGCCCCCTACCGCGCGGCCGCCGAGGGCGCGGGCTTCCGGTCCGGCCACAGCACCCCGCTCTTCACGCGGAGCGGGGACATCGTCGGCGTCCTGTCGGTGTTCTTCCCGGGCCCCCGGCGCCCCTCCGAGCGAGAGCTGCGCCTGATGGACCTGCACGCGCGCATCGCGGCCGACGCGATCGAGAACGCGCGCCTCCACCAGCGCCTGCAGCAGGAGCTCGAGGACCGCAAGCAGTCGCTCGCCCGCGAGCACATCGCGCGGGCCGAGGCCGAGAGCGCCAACCGGATGAAGGACGAGTTCCTCGCCACCGTCTCGCACGAGCTGCGCACGCCGCTCAACGCGATCCTCGGATGGGCCCACATCCTCCGGGCCGGCGCGCCCGACGAGGCCACGATGGCGCGCGGGATGGAGGTCATCGAGCGCAATGCCCAGACCCAGGCCCAGCTCGTCGAGGACATACTCGACGCCTCGCGCGTGATCACCGGCAGCCTGCGCCTCACCCGGGGCCGGGTGGACCTGGCCGCGGTGATCAACATCGCGACCGACTCGGTGCGGCTCGGCGCGGAGGGCAAGGGCATCGAGCTGGTGGCGGTCCTCGACCCGGCCGCGCGGCAGATCTCGGGTGACGCGAGCCGGCTCCAGCAGATGGTGTGGAACCTGCTCACCAACGCGATCAAGTTCACGTCGCCGGGCGGGCGCGTGGAGATCCGACTCGCCCGGATCGACGGCTACGCCCAGATCCAGGTGACCGACACCGGCGAGGGCATCGCTCCCCAGTTCCTGCCCTTCATCTTCGATCGCTTCCGGCAGGCCGACTCGACCATCACCCGTCGCCACGGCGGCCTCGGGCTCGGCCTCGCCATCGTCCGCCACCTGGCCGAGCTGCACGAGGGCACGGTCGACGCGGAGAGCGCGGGCGAGGGCTACGGAGCGACGTTCACGATCCGCCTGCCGCTCGGCGCGGCGGCCGAGGCCGCGCGGCCCGCCAGCTCCGCCGCGCCGGCGCCGCTCCGGGGAGCGCAGCTACTCGTGGTGGACGACGACCAGGACGCGCTCGACATGCTGTCGATGCTGCTCGGGGAGGCGGGGGCGAGCGTCCGCACTGCCACCTCGGCCGCGGAGGCCCTCGCCCTCCTGCGCTGGATCCGGCCCCACGTCCTCCTGTCGGACCTCGCCATGCCGGACGAGGACGGCTACTCCCTGATCCGCAGCCTGCGGACGATCGAGCGCCACGGCGGCCGCCGGACGCCGGCGGTCGCGCTCACCGCCTACGTGCGCGTCCAGGACCGGGCGCGCGCGGTCGAGGCCGGCTTCGACGTCTTCGTGGAGAAGCCGGTCGATCCGGAGGAGCTCGTGTCGGTCATCGTCGGCCTCCTCGACTCCCGCGCCCACCGCCCCCCGCGCGACGCGCGACCCGACCTCGAGCAGGCCTGACCCGGCTCCGCCCGATCACGGACCGCGCGCCGCCGACCATCGGAGCGCCGGGTCAGCGCCGGGCCGGCTTGCCCGCCCTCGTGGCGCGCATCTCGGCGCCCGCCTTCTCCAGCCGATCGCGGTCCCAGGCCCGGGCGACGCGGGGGAAGATCTCGCCCTCCTCTTCCTGGATGTGCCGCTGGAGCGCGTCGTAGATCTGGCGCACCGTGGCGAGCCAGCGCGCCTCCTTCGGCTCGAGCCGCTCGGTCTGCTCGATGAGGCCCTCGACCTCGTGCACCTGCTCCTCGTGACGGTCCGACACCCACGCCGAGAGCTTGTCGTCGCTGACCCCGTCGCTCTCGAGGGGACCGTAGAGGCAGGCCTCCTCGAGCTCCTCGTGGGCCTTCAGCTCCGGTTGCAGCGCCTTCCACAGCCGGCCCCGCTCGGCGGGCGACGCCTCCAGCAGCTTGCCGAACGCCGTTTTCGCCTTCTCGTGCTCCTGCTCGAGGAACTTGATCGCGTCCATGGGAACTCCTCCTTTGCCGGGGAGGAGGAAGCAACTCTCGTGCAACCGCACGCGCGGCGGCGCAGGCGAGGCCGGAGCGGGTGAATGGGCGAGCGGGGGAGGGCGGGCGCGGTAAGACTTACCGGGAAAACTTCGGCATGAC
>JBGQHJ010000138.1:0-12758 GCA_041497895.1 Methylomirabilia bacterium | reverse complement strand
GTGGCGAGCCTGGTCGACGCCGTGTACGCGGCGCTTCGATGAGCCCGGCCCCGCGGCTCTCCGCCCGCGACTGCCGTCCGCGCGACGCCGCCGACGCCCTGCTGATCGGGCGCGCCTGGGTGCCGGCGGAAGACGGGCCGGCGGTCATCGCGGTGCGCGGCGACGAGGTGGTCGACCTCACCCGGTCGTATCCCACCACGAGCGGCCTGCTCAACACCGCCGCCCCGGCCCAGGTCCGCGCCGCGATCAAGGCGGCGCCGTCGCTGGGCCCGCTCGAGGCCCTCGCGGCCAACAGCGTCGAGGGTGCGCGCGACGCCGGGCGGCCGTGGCTGCTCGCACCCGCCGACCTGCACGCGGTCAAGGCGAGCGGCGTCACCTTCGTGGCGAGCCTGCTCGAGCGGGTGATCGAGGAGCGCGCGAAGGGCAATCCCGCGCTGGCCGACGGGGCGCGCCGCGAGATCCAGGCGATCGTGGGGCCCGACCTGCGCGGCATCAAGCCCGGCTCGCCGGAGGCGGCGCGGGTGAAGGAGGTGCTGGTGGCCAAGGGCATGTGGTCGCAGTACCTCGAGGTCGGCATCGGGCCCGACGCCGAGCTCTTCAGCAAGTGCCCGCCCATGGCCGCGGTCGGAACCGGGGCGCGGGTCGGCGTGCACCCCGCCTCGGTGTGGAGCAATCCCGAGCCGGAGCTGGTGCTGGTGATCAACCGCGACGGCGCGATCGTCGCGGTCACCCTCGGCAACGACGTGAACCTGCGCGACGTGGAGGGGCGCAGCGCGCTCCTGCTCGGCCGCGCCAAGGACAACAACGCCTCCTGCGCGATGGGGCCCTTCTTCCGGATGCTCGACGAGCGCTTCACCCTCGACCACGTCCGGCGTGTCAGCTTCGAGACGGTGGTCGAGGGCGCCGACGGCTTCCGGATCTCGCACCAGACCCAGGTCGGCGAGATCAGCCGCGACCTGGCCGAGCTCGCCGGCCAGGCCATCGGGAAATACCACCGCTACCCGGACGGGCTCGTGCTCTTCATCGGCACCATGTTCGCCCCGGTGGCCGACCGCGGCGCGCCGGGCAGCGGCTTCACCCACAAGTGGGGCGACGTGGTATCGATCGCCTCGCCCGAGATCGGGCGCCTCGTCAACGAGGTCGTGGCTTGCGACGTGGCCGAGGCGTGGTCCTTCGGGACGGGCGCCTTGATGGCGAGCCTCGCCCGGCGCGGGCGGCTGCCCGCTTGACCGGCCTCGCGGCCGCCTTGCCGCCGAGGGGCGCCGCGCTCACCAGGATGAAGGCGACCAGGCAGGGCTGATCGCTCCGGTTGCTCCACGCGTGGTTGGTCCCGCGCTGCACGAGCGTGTCGCCCGTCCGCAGCAGGGTCTCCCCCTCGTCCATCAGCGCCCAGATCTCTCCCGCGAGCACGAGCGCGAAGTCCACCGTGTCCGTCTTGTGCATGCCGGGGTGGCGGGAGGCGTCGGGGTCCATGGCGTGGTGCGCGCCCATCGCCGCGAAGGCGGCCTTGCGGTCGAAACCGCCCGGAACCCGGTCGGGCGGGAACTCGACTGTTCGGAAAATGGCGCCCTTCGGCGGGGGCTCGAGCACGACCCGCCGCTTGGCCGCGTCGGCGTTGCCCGCGTTCGAGGCGGGCGCGCGATCGGTGACCCAGAGGTTCGTGAGCGCGAAGTCGGGGCGCCCCGGGATCGTGAGCACGTGCGGCGAAGGTCCGTCGCTCACGAAGATCGACCGGCCCCGCGCGTCGTGCCCCGTCACCACCCGTCGGATCGGCTTGATCATTGGCGTCTCCTCTCCCAGCCGTGACTTGGCGGGACTATACACCGCGGTCGTGTTTGACGGATCCGTGAATTCCTAGGCGTCCTCCTCGAAGCCGCGCAGCCGGCGAAGCTCGGGGAAGAGCAGCATCCACAGGACGGCGACCGCGATCGTGCCGAGGCCGCCCACCAGCACCGAGGGCACCGTGCCGACGAGCGCGGCCACCAGCCCCGACTCGAAGGCCCCGAGCTGGTTCGACGTGCCGGTGAACAGCGAGTGGACCGCGCTCACCCGGCCGCGCATCTCGGGCGGGGTGCGGATCTGCACGAGCGAGGAGCGGATCACCATGCTCACCACGTCGGCCGCGCCGAGCACGGTGAGGGCGACGAGCGAGAGCGTGAAGCTCCGGGAGACCCCGAAGACCACGGTGGCCACGCCGAACACGAGGACCGAGCGGAACAGGGTGCGGCCAATGCCCCAGCCGAGCGGGCGCTGGGCCAGCAGGACGGACGTGGCGAGCGCGCCCGCCGCGGGCGCCGAGCGCAGCAGGCCGAGCCCGACCGGGCCGGTGCCGAGGATGTCGCGGGCATAGACCGGCAGCAGCGCGGTCGCACCACCCAGCAGGACCGCGAAGAGATCGAGCGACATCGAGGCCAGCAGGACGCGCCGGCCCCGGATGAACGCGACGCCCGAGAAGACGGTCTCGAGGGTGAGCGGCGCGCGCGCGCGCGAGGTGCGTGCGGCCCGGACCAGGGACGCGAGCGCTCCCGCGGTGACGAAGAGGCCCGCCGCGGTGAAGTAGGTCGGGCCCGGCCCCACCACGTAGAGGAACCCGCCGAGGGCGGGCCCCACGATCTGGGCGGTCTGCCCCGCGGAGATGACCCAGGCCATGGCCCGCGCGATGAGCGGCCGCGGCACCACGTCGGGCACCAGCGCGGTCATCGCCGGGTTCTCGAAGGCCTGCGCCGCGCCGAGCAGCGCGACCAGGCCGAGGATGCTCGCCTTGCTCTGCCAGCCGCCGATCGCGCCCAGGGCCAGGGTCGCGGCCGCGGCGGCCTTCACCACCTCGCACAGCGTCGCGATCAGGCGGCGATCGCACCGGTCGGCCACCTGCCCGACCACCAGGGTGAGCACGACCATGGGCACGAACTGGGCGAGGCCGACCAGGCCCAGGTCGAGCGCGCTGCCGGTGAGCGTGTAGAGCTCCCAGCCCACCGCGACGCCCAGCATGGCGAACCCGACGTTGGCGAGGATGCGCGAGGACAGCAGCAGCGCGAACGGCGGGTGGCGGAGGAGCGACGCCTCGGGAATCGGGTCCTGACCTAGCGGTTGGCGCGGGCCAGCACCGCGTGGAGGAGCACGTTCACCCCCGGCGAGGTGTAGTCGAGCTCGGCGTGCTCGGCCTCGTTGTGGGAGACGCCGTCGCGGCACGGGGTGAAGATCATGGCGGTCGGCGCGACCCGCGAGACGTAGTAGGCGTCGTGGCCGGCCTGGCTCAGGATGTCCCGGTGGGCCACGCCGAGCTCCTGGGCCGCCTCCCGGATCAGGCGGATGCAGCCCGGATCGAAGCGCTCGCTGCCGAACTGCCACTCCCCCGCGATCCGCATCTCCACGTTGGCCCGGCGGGCGCAGTCGGGCATCGCGGCCTTGACCTCGGCCCACATCCGGTCGGCCACCGCCCGGTCCGCGTGGCGCACATCGCAGGTGAGCTGGGCGTACTCGGCGAGGATGCCCGCCTTGTTGGGCCACGCCACCAGGCGCGCCACCGTGGCCTTGCCCTCGGTGGCGTGGTACTTCCAGCCCACCTCGTTGACCGCCACCGCCAGCATCGCGGCACCCACCAGCGCGTTGCGCCGGCGGTCCATCGGCGTCGGGCCCGAGTGCGCGGTCTCGCCGTGCACGTCGACGTGCATGCCCCGCGCCGCGTAGCCGCCCACCACGATGCCGACCGGCACCGCCTCGCGGTCGAGGATCGGCCCCTGCTCGATGTGAAGCTCGAAGTAGGCGTCGATGGATCGCCCGCCCACCGCCGCCTTGCCCTGGTAGCCGATGCGCTCGAGCTCGGTCCCGAACCGCTTGCCGTCGTCGTCGCGCAGGTCGAGCACCCAGTCCACGTCGAAGACGCCCGCGAAGGCGCCCGAGGCGACCATCGGGGGCGTGAACCGGGCGCCCTCCTCGTTGGTCCAGCACACGAGCTCGAGCGGCCGCTTGGTCCGCACGCGACGGTCGTCGAGGGTACGGAGCACCTCGAGCCCGGCGAGCACCCCCACGATGCCGTCGTACTTGCCGCCCGCGAACTGGGTGTCGAGGTGGCTCCCCATCAGCACCGGAGGCAGGCGGTCGTCGACGCCGGGGCGTCGCGCGAAGATGTTGCCGACGCGGTCGATCGCCACCGTGCAGCCGGCCTCGGTGCACCAGGTGATGAAGAGATCGCGCATCTCCTTGTCCGCGTCGGTGAGCGCCAGGCGGCGGAGGCCGCCCGCCTTGCCGGGACCGATCTCGCCGGAGCGCATCACGGTGGACCAGAAGCGGGGCGCATCGATGCCGAACGAATCCGTGGACATGGGCTCGCGCCCTCCCGGCGCGCTCCGGTCTTACCCCGCCGCGCGCGAAGCTGTCAACATCGTAGGCGCCACGCCCGCAGAAACAGCGTCCCGCGACCCGGGCTCTCCGTACGTTGCACGCCTCCTCACTCGATCACCAGATCCGCGCGTTGCAGAAGCGCCGGCGGGATTGCAGCTCCCGAAGCCCTTGCCGGAACGCCTCGACGTAGGGATCGGGCGGCGATCCGGAGCGAAGGATCCCGATCCGGGGGACCCGACCCTGCTGCGCGGCGACGGCGAGCGGTCGGGGGAGCAGGCCGCCGGCCACGATACCGACGAAGGTGCGGCGGAGCATTTCGGGCGCGCGGATGGAGTCCAAGTCGTCTTCCTCGATCCGGCCGCGAGTCTATCAGCGTCCGGGGCCCCGGTGACGGGAACGTCTGCACCCGGACGGCGGGCCGGTGTCAACTGTACAATGTCTGCCCATGCCCGACACCGTGCCGCCCGAGCTGCAGAGCCGGATCCTCGACCGGATCGACGACGCGGAGGTCGTGCGGCTCGCGTCCGACCTGATCCGCATCCCGTCGTTCACCACCGAGGAGACGGCCTGCGCGGAGTGGCTCGCCGACTACCTGGGCGGGCAAGGCCTCGCGGTGACGCTGCAGGAGATCGAGCCCGGGCGCAAGCAGACCATCGCGCGGCTGCCCGGCACGGGCGGCGGCCGCTCCATCATGCTGAACGGCCACATCGATATCGACCCGCTCGCCTCCGGCTGGACGCGCGATCCCTTCACACCCTGGATCGCCGACGGCAAGCTCTTCGGCCACGGTATCTTCAACATGAAGGCGGGCGTCACCGCGTGCATCATGGCGACCCTCGCGCTCCGGCGCGCGGGGGTGCCGCTCCGCGGCGACGTGGTGCTGGCCTGCGTGGCCGCCGAGCTGAACAGCGGCATCGGCACGATCCACGCGCTCGAGCACGGCCAGCGGACCGACATGGCGGTGGTGGCCGAGCCCTACGGGGCCCGCACCATCCTGACCAAGCACACCGGCACCATGGACGTGGTGATCCACACCCTCGGCCGGGCCACCCACATCAGCAAGAAGGAGCAGGGGGTGGACGCGATCGCCCTGATGACGCGGACCATCGCCGCCCTCGAGGCGATGCGCTTCACCCACGTCCACGACCCGGATCTGCCCGGGCTGCCGCGCCTGAACGTGGGCTCGATCATCGGCGGGCGCGGCCGCGAGCACGACCTGCGCGGCGCCTACACGGTGAGCGACTTCTGCACCGCCTACGTGAACGTGCGCTTCAACGCGAGCCAGACCGGCCAGACGGTGGTGGCCGACATCCGCCGTGCTCTCGACGCGCTCGCCGCCGACGACCCGCGCTTCCGCTACGAGATCGAGTTCCCGCCCGCGCTCGCGCGCGGGCTCGGCCGACTCGCCAAGGCCGCGGTGGACGTGCCCAAGAGCGAGCCGGTCGTGCAGATGGTGCGGCGCAACCTCCGCCGCATGACCGGGGCCGAGCCCGAGCACTTCGGGGTGCGGCTGCCCCAGAGCTACGCGGGCAACGACACCACGCATCTCTGGGCCGCCGGTATCCCCTGCTGCATCTACGGCCCGGGCGGCGGCTACACCGACTACCATGACGTGCACGTGGATCTGGCGGACCTCTTCCTGTGCACACGCGTGCTGGCCCTCACCGCGCTCGAGGCGGCGCTCTGACCCGAGCCGCGCCCGTGCACTACGTCGACCCCTCCACCGGCCGCACCTACCCGCTCGACGAGCCGCGCTGGCGCGCCGACAACGGTCACTATCTCGACCTCTCGCCGGGGCCGGGCCTCACCCGCCGCGACATCGAGCCGGGCCGCCGCTCGGTGTGGCGCTACGCGCGCGGGCTCGGAGTGGGCGTCGAGCACGCGGTGAGCCTCGGCGAGGGCTGGACCCCGCTCCTGGACGGGCGCTGGCACGACGCGCCGGTGCGCTTCAAGCTCGAGTTCATGATGCCGACCGGCTCCTTCAAGGACCGCGGCATGACCGTGATGGTGAGCTATCTCAAGAGTCGCGGGATCACCTCCGTGCTCGAGGACTCCTCGGGCAACGCGGGGGCCTCGCTCTCGGCCTACGCGGCGGCGGCCGGCCTCGCGTGCCGCATCCTGGTGCCGGAGACCGCGTCCTATCCCAAGATCGCCCAGATCGCGGCGTGCGGGGCCGACGTGGTGACGATCAAGGGCACGCGCCAGGACGTGGCCGAGGCCGCACTCCGGCAAAGCGCGGAGCTCTTCTACGCGAGCCACAACTGGCAGCCCTTCTTCGTGGAGGGCACCAAGACCCTGGCCTACGAGCTGTGGGAGCAGTCGGGCTTCCGCGCGCCCGACAACGTGGTGGTGCCGCTCGGCTACGGCAGCAACGTGCTCGGCGCCGACCGCGGCTTCGACGAGCTGCGGCGCGGGGGGGAGATCGGCCGGCGGCCCCGCCTCTTCGGCGTGCAGGCCGCGCACTGCGCGCCCTTCGAGGCCGCCTTCCGCGCCGGGGTCGAGACCCTCGGGCCGGTCGAGGTCCGGCCCACGGTGGCGGAGGGCATCGCCACGCCCCGGCCGACGCGCGGCCCCGAGGTGCTGCGCGCGATCCGCGGATCCGGCGGCAGCGTCGTCGCGGTGGAGGAGGCGGAGATCGTGGGGGCGCTCCGCGACCTGGCGCGCCGAGGTCTCTACGTCGAGCCCACCGCGGCCGCCGCCGCGGCCGGGCTGACCCGCCTCCTCTCGAGCGGGGTCATCCGCCCCCAGGAGGACACCGTCCTCGTGCTCACCGGCTCCGGCCTCAAGGCCTCCGCCACCATCGGCGACCTGCTGAAGCTCGCCTCCACGTAACCCTCTCCCCCCTGGGGAGAGGGCAGGGTGAGGGGTCGCTGGCCGCTACCCCCCGTAGAAGACGTTGGGACCCAGCGCCTTGAGCCACAGGGTCGCGTCGTCCGCGCGCCCCTCGATCGGCCGGGCCTGGCCCGCCTCCACCACCTCGCCCACGAACACCGAGTGGTCGCCGCGCTCGACGGTGTCCACCAGCCGGCACTCGACGAAGGCGGGGGTGCGCTCGAGGATCGGCGCACCGGTGGCGCCCCAGCGGAACGGCTCGCCCGAGATCGTCTGGCCCTCGCGGGTCGCCGGCTTGAAGAACGCGAAGGCCATCGCCTGCTGGCCCTGCCCGAGCACGTTGAGCGCGAAGGCCCTCGACTCCTTGATCAGGGCGTGCGCGTGCGAGTCCGTCTTCACCCCCACCACCACCAGGGGCGGCGCGAACGAGGCCTGGGTCACCCAGTTCACGGTGGCCGCGGCCACCGCGTCGTCCTTGCCCCGAGCGGTCAGCACGTAGAGGCCGTAGGGAATCATCCGCAGCACCGTCTTCTTCACGTTGGCGTCCATGGCGCGCTCCGTCGTCGGTTGAGGTTCGGGGGTGACGCTCGATGTCTCTCGGCGGATTCTGCCATCCGCGCGCCGGCCTGTCGAGCCGCCGGTTGACTTGACGGCGCGTTTCGTGAAAGGTTGGCGCCATGCCAGCCCGCAGCGGACGCGAGTACGTCGAGTCGATCCGGAAGCAGGTCTCGAGCGTCTATCTGGGGGGCCGGCGCATCACCGACGTGACCGCCGAGCCGGTCTTCCAGGAGCCGATCCGCGCCATCGCCGAGCAGTACGACATGCAGCGCGACCCGGCCTACCGCGACGTGATGACCTACCCGTCGCCCACGACCGGCGAGCCGGTCTCCACCTCGTTCCTGGTCCCGCGCACGCGCGAGGAGCTGGTCAAGAAGCGCCAGCACTTCAAGCTACGCGCCGATCACAACTTCGGCTTCATGGGGCGGTCGCCCGACTTCATGAACCAGTTCGTGACCGGCTGGCACCTGATGGCCGACCGCTTCGCCCGCGCCGGCGCGCGCTTCGGGGACAACGCCACCCGCTACTACGAGCACGTGCGGGAGCACGACCTCTTCCTCACCCACATGCTCATCAACCCCCAGATCGACCGCAGCAAGACGTCGGCCGAGCAGGAGGATCCCTACCTCCACCTGGGGCGCGTGCGCGAGACGCCCGACGGCATCGTGGTGCGCGGGGCCAAGATGCTCGGGACCATGGCCCCCCTCACCGAGGAGGTCGCGGTGATCCCGTTCGGCGGGGTCCCCCCGGGCGACGACGCCTACGCGCTCGCCTTCTCCATCCCCACCGCCACGCCGGGCCTCACCTTCATCTGTCGCGAGACGGTGTCACCGCTGCCGCGCTCGCGCTTCGACCATCCGCTCTCGAGCCGCTTCGAGGAGATGGACTGCATCGCGGTCTTCGAGGACGTGCTGGTGCCGTGGGACCGGGTGATGGTGGACGGCAGCCCGGGGAGCGCCCAGGTCATCAACACCATGGGGGCCGACTACGGGGCGCTGCTCAACGTGCAGACCAGCGCCCGCATGCTGAGCCAGCTCGAGTTCTTCTGCGGCCTCGCCATGAAGGTGGCCGACGCCATCGGCATCACCGGCTTTCTCCACGTGCAGGAGAAGCTCGGCGAGATGCTGAGCCACATGGAGATCGCCCGCGCGGTCTTCTACGGCTCGGAGGCGATGGCCCGGCGGCTGCCGAGCGGGGTGTGGGTGCCGGGCGGGCCCGGCCTGCGCGCCTTCCACCTGCAGACCGGCAAGGTCTACAGCCGCTTCGTCGAGATCGTGCAGACCCTCGCGGCGGGCGGCTTCTTCTACGCGCCGAGCGAGGCCGATCTCGCGAGCCCCGAGCTGCGGCCCCACATCGACCGCTACGTTCGGGGCCGTGCCGGCGTCTCCGCCGAGGAGCGCGTCGCGCTCTTCAAGCTCGCGTGGGACGCCACCGGCGAGGCCTTCGCCCAGCGCATGGCCCAGTACGTACGCTTCTACTCCGGCGACCCGATCCGCCTCACCGCCGGCTTCTACGCGCAGTACGACCGGGCCCCGCTGCTCGAGCTGGTCGAACGCGCGCTCGGGCACCGCGACGGCGTGCCCCTGCCGATCACCCCCGCCGATCCCGGCTCCCCGGTGCCGTACCAGCCGGACACGCGCGGGATGGCCGGGACCTACGCGGCCACCTCGCTGCCGCCGCGGCAGGCCTGAGCCGACCCGCGACCGGGAAGAAACGTCGCGGAGATTCTGCGCGGCCGAACGTGCCGGGCTCCGATCCTGGTAGCGACGTGACGAGGTTCGTTGGTCCCGGCGCGCGGCCGGATCCGTAACGTCCCGATTCGGCGGGCCCCCGACCCTGGCGCGGCCCTTGCTCTGGAATGCCGGATCATGACTCCTCCGAAGCATCATCGATCGCGTCGTCGCCAGCCCCGGGCCGGGGTGTCGTGGACGGTCTGGATCAAGTCCGGCTCGCACCGGGTCCGCCATCACACCGTCGACCTCAGTGCCCACGGAGCCAAGCTGCGCCCCCGCGGCACGCTGCAGCCCGGCACGCCGGTGCAGCTGCACATGGTGCCGCCCGAGGGCCGCGCGCTACAGGTCTCGGGCGTGGTCTGGCGCGTGGACAGCGACGGCCTCGTCGTCCTCTTCCTGGCGAGCCTCCCCGCGCAGCACCTGACCGGCGGCCGCGCGGCCGTCGGCGCCCACTGATCCGATCGCCCGGGCGCACCGAGTAAGGACACCTTCGAGTTGACAGACGGTCGCCTACCGCCCGATGGTGTGGCCATGGGCTTCACCGGTGACCAGGTCATGCTGACCCTCGCCGGCCTCGCCTACCGCGGATTCCACGACCTCCTGCGCGGAGAGCCGCACGCCGAATCGGTCCGGGAGGCCCTGCTCGACGGCCTCCACACCCTGCCGCCGGTTCGCGGAGAGTGGACGCTCGTGTGGGGCCCGGTGACGAGCCGCAGCGCGCCCGACCTCTTCGACGCCGCCGCGATGTACGTGGTGCAGAGCCGGCGGGAGCCATCGCGGTACGTGGTGGCCATCCGCGGCACCAACCCGATCGCGGCCTCGGACTGGCTGCTCGGCGACTTCTGGGTGGGCACGACGGTGGCCTGGCCCTACGCGTCCGGTGCCGATGGGGTGGCGATCTCCGCGAGCACCGCGCTCGGGCTCTCCAAGCTGCAGGCGATGCGCGCGCCGCGGATCGCGCTCGAGGCGCAGCCCGCGCCGGGCCGGCTCGAGGCGAGCCCGGACGCGATGCAGAGCCAGGTCGCCGACATCGAGGCCGCGTGGCGACGGCTCGTGAGCGAGCCCACCATGTGGCTTCGCGACCAGGTCGAGCGCCTGCGACGCGCGACCGCGCTGCGCTGGGAGAACCTGCGCCCCCGCTCGGTCCCGGCCCCGTCGGACGGCGGCGGGCTCGATCTCCTGGGCTTCCTCACCGCCGAAACGCGCGCCGCCGACGGGCCGATCGACGTCGTCATCACCGGCCACAGCAAGGGCGGGGCGCTGGCCCCGGTGGTCGCGCTCTGGCTGCGCGAGCTGCTCACCTCCGCCGACCTTGCCGAGCGATGGGACGGCGGCCGCGGTGCCCGCGTGTCCTGTCACGCGTTCGCGGGGCCGACGCCGGGCAATGCCGGGCTGGCCGCCCGGATCGACGAGGTGCTGGGCGCAGACCACCACCACCTGCGCAACACCAACGACGTCGTCACCCACGCCTGGCAGGTGGACGAGCTCGTGGCGATCCCGTCCCTCTACGCGCCCCGCGGCGCGTGGCTCGAGCGGCTGATCCCCTTGATCGTGGAGAAGATCCGGGCGATCGACTACCGGCAGGCTCGGGCGGGCGTGACCACATTCGCGGGGCAGCTCGACGACTCCCGCTCGTTCGCGGCGGAGTTCGTCTGCCAGCACCTCGAGGCCTACCTGGCCGAGCTCCGTCTGCTCGAGGTGGGCGTGCGCCCCCTCGCCCTCTTCTTCTGAGGGTGGCCCGCGGCTACAGGTACCGGGTGGGCCAGTTGATGGTGCGCCACATGTGCGCCGAGGGGCTCTGGTCGAAGCCGAGCCCTTCCTTCGGCTGCCGGAAGTGGCGTCCCACCACGTCCGTGAACTCGTCCAGCTCCACCTGGACGGTGGGGTCGAAGGCATAGAGGTCGTTCACGGTGATGAGTCGCGAGGTCATGTACCACTTGTGGTTGCGGGCGTACCGGTAGGCCTCCTGAATGTGGGGCTCCGGCACGTAGTCCGGTCCGAAGAGCTTCAGGTAGAGCTCGGGATACCGGTAGCCGACCGACTCGTCGGGGAAGAAGCGCAGGGCCTGGTGGTACCGGATGCCCCACGCCACCTCCTCGTCGACGTACGGCTCCAGCAGCTGGGCGCTCCAGTACCCGTGATCGGAGCGGATGAAGCCGGCGATGGCGATGTCGTGCAGCAGGCACGCCAGGACGATCTTCTCGTCGACGCCGTTCTTCATGGCCAGGCGCGCGCTCTGCATCAGGTGCGCGGAGGGACCGAAGCGGAGGCGGAAGAAGTCGAAGAGCGTCGGCCGGTCCGGCATCTTCGGCAGCCGGGGGTCGTGACCCATCATGTAGAGCCGACCGTCGTCCGGGGGCCGCGTGATCGGCTGGCGGGGATCCCGCTCGCCGGAGGTGAACAGCACCGACTTCACCACCACCCGGTCGAGCTCCTGACTCAGCGCGTGCTCGGCGGCCTCGGCCCGTTGCAGTGTCGTCATCGCGGCGCCCCCCCTTGAGCGCGTGACCTGGGCCATCATCGGCCGCCCTACCGCGGCCTGTCAAGTTCGCCCCGGACGGTATAATCTCGCGCAAGGAGACCACCCATGCGCGACGTCACGACGACCGCGTCCCTGGTGATCGGGCTCACCCTCGCCCTGCTGGTCGGCTCCGCCCGGCCCGGATGGACCCAGACCACCGGCAAGGACGTCGGCCAGAAGGCGACCGAGACCGGCGAGGCCATCCGGGACTACTCGGTGGAGAAGAAGGACGAGGCGGTGGCCCACGCCAAGCAGCTCGCCGCCGACCTGGACGCCCGGATCAAGGAGCTGGAGGCGCGGGCCGCGAAGGAGACGGGCGAGGCGAAGGCCAAGGCGCAGGCGCAGCTCAAGGACCTCCGGGCCAAGCGCGCGGAGGCCTCCCGGAAGCTCGGTGAGCTGAGCCGGGCCAGCAAGGCGTCCTGGGAGCGAGCCAAGGAAGGCTTCGCCAACGCCTATCGCGATCTGGCGACGGCCTACGATCGGGCGGCGGCCGAGCTCAAGAAGTAACCCGGCCGCATGAAGGTGCCGGTCGGGGCGGGCGGCGTGGTGCTGGTGGTGGCCACGCTCGCCGCCGCGGCCGGACCGGTCGCGACGTGCGCGGGCGCGCGGCCCCGATCGATCGAGGCGCTGATCTGTGGCTCCCCGCTCCTCACCGCCCTGGAGGCGGAGACGGCCCGCCTCTACCGTCTCGCCACCGGGCCCCGGGAGCCGGTGGTGGCCATCGGCGCCAAGCAGGCCCAGCGCGACTGGCTCCTGGAGCGGAATCGCTGCTT
>JBGQHJ010000137.1:0-12801 GCA_041497895.1 Methylomirabilia bacterium | reverse complement strand
CGTGCCCTGCTCGCCGATCCGGGGGGTGACGGTGAGGATGACCCCCGCGTCCTTGTACTCGACGGTCTGGGTGATCGCGTTGCCGGTGATCCCGCCCGTCGCGACGGGCACCTGCTGCGCGGTCACGATGGGGACGGACGTCGACACGTTGATGACCGCCTTCTTGTTCTCGGTGGTCATGATCGAGGGGCTCGAGAGCACGTTGACCTTGTTCTCGCTCGCGAGGGCGTTCAGCGCCGCCAGGAACCGGTCCGCCGCGAAGGTGAAGAGATTCAGCCCGACCGGCACGACCCCGCCGAGGGGGATCAGGCTGCTCGACGGCCGCGACGGCAGCGTGCCCGAGGGGGACGAGCTGACGTCGAAGCGGCCGCTCCGGAGGGCCCACTCCATGCCGAGCTTGGTGTCGTCGGTCAGCGTCACCTCCGCGGCGAGCACCTCGATCAGGACCTGACGCGGCATCCGGTCGAGCTTCTTGATCGTCTCCTCGATCTCCTTCCAGAGCCGCGGGTACGTCGTGACGACGATGGCGTTCGTGACCTCGTCGGCGACGAGGCGGATCTCGGACTGGGGCGGGACCCCCTCGACCGTGACGCCCGACGGCGCCGCCCCGGAGGGCCGCGGCGCGGACACGGGTTGGGCCGGGATGGGCGAGCCCGGCCCCGGCGCTGGTCCCGCGGGGCCGCGGTCGCCCCGGCCGTAGATCGCGTCGAGGGTGACCGCGAGATCGCGCGCCTTCGTGTTCTCGGCGAAGTAGACGAAGACGCGCTGGCCTCCGTAGACGTTCACGTCGAGCTTGTCGACGAGCCGCCGGATCGTCTCCAGCTCCGGTTTCCGGGCGTTGACGAGGAGCGAGTTCGAGCGCCGGTCGGCCACGATGAGCGGCTGACGGTCGCCCGCGGCGCCGGGGTCGAGCGCGGCGGCCGGCGGGCGCGGCGGGGCCCCGGGGACCGGCGGCGCGCCGGGGATCCCGAGCGGTGCGGCGCCCCCCCGGATCCGCCCGCTCGTGAAGAGCTGGAGCAGGACCGGGGCGAGCTGCTGCGCGTCCGCGTGCTTGAGCGGGATGATCTGCGGCTCGTCCATCGCGCCCGCCACGTCCACCGTCTTCAGGATGTCGAGGAGCCGGCGAATATTGGCCGCGGTGTCGGTGAGGATGAGGAGGTTGGTGTCCCGGTGCGCGCTGAGCGCACCCTCCTGGGCGACGAAGGGACGCAGGAGGTTCACCGCCTCCGCCGCGTCGAGGAACTGGAGCGGCACGATCTGGGTCAGGACCTCGTCGGTGGCCGGGCCGGGGGCGGCGTCGCGGCCGACGATGGTGCGGAGCGGTGACTGCTGCGCGCCCTCGCGCGGGATGATCCGGTAGACGCTGCCCGCCTTCACCGCGGCGAGCCCATTGACGTCGAGGATCGTCAGCAGGAGGGGAAAGACCTCATCGCTCCCGATCTTGCCGATGGTCTGGAGCGTCACCTTCCGGCCGCGCACGTTGGGCCCCAGGACATAGTTGAATTTGACGATCTCGGCCGCCGCCTGGATCACGACCTCGACGTCCGCATTGTCGAAGTTCAGCACGATCTGGCGTCCGCGGGCGGGCGGAGCCGGCGCACGCCGCGGCGGCGAGGGGGCCGGCGGCGGCGGGGGCGGCGGGGTCGAAGGCGGCGGCGCCGGGCTGATCGCCAGGACGGGCGGGGGCGGCGCCGGCTCGACAGGCTTGGCCGAGGGCAGCGCCGATTCCGACGTGACCTCGACGCGAGTCGGCGGCGGCTCCAGCGCGGCGGCGGGGGAACTGGGATGCGTTGACTCGGCGCAGGCGGACAGTCCGAGTGCGCTGAACAGCAGCAGCGCGGCCAGAGGTCGCCCGGTCGCGGTCACTGTGAGACCTGCCCCGGGTTGGGCGGGCCCGCGGGTCCGGCACCCGCGGGCGCCGGAGTGGGCAGCGCCGACTGGGCGGCCGACCGCCGCGCTTTCGTCGGTGCGGGGACCGCGGCGGCCGCAGGGGGAGGCGCCTCCGCCTGGGGCTTCGCGGGATCCTGGAGCAAGACCTCGACCATCCCTTCGGGCCGCCGGATCACCACGCGGTCGTCCAGGATCCGCTCGAGCCGGCCGCCGACGACGGAGTCGCCCACCGCGTAGCCGAAGACGCGCTTGGCGACCGGGTCGTCGAGATAGGCGCGGCTCCGGTCGCCGTCGATCACGACCCCGTGCAAGACCGACTTCAGGCCGGCCAGCGCGGGCGCCACCACCGCCGCCACCTCGCCACGTGACGCGGAAAACAGGTTGCGGGCCGCGATGACCGCGTACTGGGCCACGCCTCCTTGCGGTTGACTTTCTGAGCTTTGGGCTGAGCTTTGCGCCGAGCCTTGGGCTGGGGCCGAGGTCGAGTCGTCAACCGCCGGCTGCGGATTGGACTCCGGGAGGACGCGCGCCGTGGGCAGTGACCGGCCCTCGACCGCCTCACGGACCAAACCGATTCCGGCCACGCTGGCGAGGCACGCCAGGACGAGATCGAGCAGGAGCCAGCGCCACCGCCTGGAGATCATGTGTCCTCGCCCGGGGTGGGCCGGGCGACGGGCTTCGGCGCCGGCGCTCCAGGCCGCAGATAGCCTGACACGGTGAGCGTCGTGAGGAGCTCGCGGGGCTGGCCGGGGGCCGCCACCCGGATCTTGAGGTCCGTGACCCTGAGGAGCCGCGGCGTCTGCTCGAGCCGGCCGAGGAGGACGACGACCTGACGGACCGTGCAGGCGACCGTCAGCTCGATGGGGATCTCGAGGACGCCCTTGAGATCCACCGGGGCCATGACGCGCTCGCTCCGGACGTCGACCTCCGCCGCCGTCGCCAGCTCCTTCACGAGCTTCTGGAGCTCCGAGGCCGCGAGGGGTGCGGTGGGCCCGGAGAGGAGACGCGACGACCCGGCCTCGACCTTCCGGGCCAGTGTCTCCAGCTCGCCGGTCAGCGGCTCGCGCTGGGCGACCATGAGACGCCGGCGCTCCAGGGTCGCCTCACGGATCGGGATCAGCTCCGCCACCTCGCGTTGCCGGGCCAGCATGGGCTCGACCACGTACAGGTAGCCGACGACGGTGAGCAAGCCGGCGACGCCGAGCCCGATCAAGGTGCGCTCGCGACGGCTCAACATGGGCATGCTCATTGCTCCGCTCCATCGGGCGGGCCGGCGCGAGGCGCCGCGGGCTCCTCCCAGCCCGCCCGGATCCGGAACTGCTCCTTGGCCTGAACCTTGGTGACCGGCGCGGTGAACTCCACCCGTTCGAGCGAGGGCGATCCATCGAGGAGCGGGATGAGCTGACTGGCGGCCGTCGCCTGTCCGGTCAGCTCGAGGCCCTGGCGGTCCATGCTCACCGATTGGAGCCACGTGTCCGTCGGGATCAGCTCGGTGAGCTCCTTCAAGACCGGCAGGGGGCGAAGCCCCCCCGCCTCGGCCGAGTGCAGCGTGGCCAGGAGCCCCTTCTGCTGGACGATCTCGGCTCCGAGACGCTCGACGGCCTTGACCTCCGGGTCGAGCCGGCGGATCTCGTCCGACACGCGCGCGAGGTAACGCTCCTGGGCATGCCCATGGGCGAGCAGTAGCCCGAGCCCCAGCACCGCGGTGACCGCGGCCAGCCCGGCCGTGACCCGGTGCGCCCACGAGATCGACAGTGGACGCATCGCGGCGGGAATGAGGTTGAGGCGGGGGCGACGGCGCCCGACGGCCACCGCGAGGGCGAGCAGCCCGGCGCCTCGACCCCGGATGGGCAGCCGGGCGATCAGGCGCGCGCCCGCCCGACCAAACGGAGGCGCGGACACCGGGGCGCCCGGTCCACTGCGCCTCATGGCCACCCGGATCCGCTCCGCGTCGTCGCCCGAGACCCAGATCGCGTCGCACTCCTTCCAGGCGACCAGCGGCAGGCTGCGGGCGATCTCCGCGGTGAGCTCGGTGTCGCTCCCGGTCGGCACGCTCCGGCTCAGGCGAACCGCGCCCTGGTCGACGCAGAGCAGGTCCGTGCGCGCTCCATGGCGGTGGACCCAGACGACCCGGCCCACCGCGCGGCGCTTCGAGAGAAGCGCCGGGAGATCGTGGCAGGCGGCGGTCAGGGATCGGGGCGGGCGCTTGAGCGTGTCGAGGAGGCGCAGGGCGCCGTCGACCGTCCGGCCTTCCGCCGCCATGACGAGGACGCGGCGCACCGATCGGGAGGCGCCGGCGAGCGGGACGCAATCGAACCGGATGTCCTGGGGCGAGAAGGGCACGTGGCGCTCGAGCTCGAAGGCCACCATCGGGCGCAGGCTGCCGCCCGCGGTCCGAGGAAGCTCGAGCGTCTTGACGACGGCGAGGCTCCGGTCGAGACCCACCCGCACGCGTTGCCTCCCGAGCCCGCGCGCATCGAGCTCGGTGGCGAGCCGCGTGGATAGCGTCTCGTCGGACTGGAGGCGGAACTGCTCGAGTCGACCGGGGCCGCGGATGGCGGTGACCACGACGTGCCCTTCATCGAACGTGAGACCGACACGGGATCGCTTCATCGAGCCTCTCCTGCGCGCCACGAGAGCATGACGAGGCCGAGCGCGGTCAGATCGTCCGCCACCGGGCCCGCCGGCGGTCGAATCTGGCGCTGAACGATGGCGACGATGCGGGCCATCCGCGCGCCTGCCACCCAGCCCTCGGCCTCGATGCGGAAGGTGGCACTTCCCACGCCGAGCCCTCGGCCCGCGAACCGTCCGGGCACCACGGTGTACGGCGCGCGGCTCCGCGCCTGGACGACGTCGGAGATCTCGGCGTCCGAAAGTCCGAGCGCCGCCAGCACCGGAGCCGGCGCGGTGTTGACGTTCACCGCCTGCCGGCCGAAGACCGTGGTCAGCTCGGCCAGGCCGGGCCGCTCGTCCGTGCCCAGGTAGAGGTCGCGAGTGATGCCCCGGATCTGGAGCAGCTCGGCCGGATCTTGCAGTGGCGCGTTCCGCGCGCGATAGGGAACGGGAAGCTTGAGGTAGTAGTCCTCGCTCTCCGCGCCGTTGGCGCGGGGCAGATCGTCCGGATCCTTCCAGTCCTGGAGCGAGTCCACCACGACGTCGCGCGCCCGACGGTCGAGCCCGAGCGCCTGGAGCAGGCGCCCCACGCGGTCCGGAGAGGCCGTGTTGAGGTTGAGCCGCGCCTCCTCGTCGGTGAGCCGGTAGCTGAACTCGCCCGAGCCGAAGGGCACCCGGGCTCGGGGCAACGAGGGCAGCCGCACCGGCCGGGTCGAGCCGGGCTCGACACGGTAGAACACGAGCGCGCCGGTCTCGTCCACCGCCTGGATCGGCGCCTGGCTCAGCACTTCGCGCAGCGCCTGTTGCACGGCCGCCTCCGCCAGATGGGAGGCGACCAGCTCCTCCCGGAACGACCGTCCCGCCGACGCCTCGAGGCGCATCGCGACGGCCAGCTCCTGCACCACGACGGTGAGAAGGGCCACCACCAACAGCACGGCCAGGAGAGCAAATCCGCGCTCGCCCTTCACGGCGTGACCACCCGGAGCGGAATGACGAGCGGAGGGTGCTCGGCGAACGTGATCTCGACCGCGGCGGGGAGCGCCTGCTCGGCCGCCGCGTCCCAGCGCTCCGCCCACGTCCGGTCCTCGCCGCGGAGATAGCGGAACTGAAGCCCCGCGACGCTCGGATCGACGAGCACGGGGGCGAGCCGCGCGAAGAGATCTCGGTTCGGGAGCGCCCCTTCGCGAATGGTGAGCCCCGCCTCCTCGTGAGAGAGGGACACCGCGGTGAACGCGATCGGGGCAGCCAGCGGCACCGGGGGCCGAGCGGTCACGAAGGCCAGGCGGTCCCGCTCGCCCTCGAACGCGGGGGGAGCCGGCTCCGCTCCCGCGGCGTCGACGCGATAGGGGTGCGCGCCACCGAGCGCGCGCGCCATGACCTGACTCAGGCTCCGGGCGTGCTGGAGGCGCTCGGCCCGGGCATCACCCTGGCGCCAGGCCGCCATGCCAACCCGGAGACCACCGAAGGTGATCGCGAGCAGCGCGGCGACCAGGCTCAGCGCGATGACGATCTCGATCAACGTGAACCCGGAGGCTCGCCGCCCACTCATCGGCCGGCGTCCGACAGCCGCGGGACCAGCCGCAGGCTCGCCAGCTCGAGCGAGCGGCCAAAACCCCAGCGGACCGTCACGGTCAGGGCTCGGAGCTCCGGGGTGGGGCCACTCGGCGGGCTCAGCTCGTCGGGCGTGCCCAGGAGCGCGACGCGGCGCTCCCACGTCATCGGTCCTTCGCGTCCGGTTTCCACGCCTTCGGCGAGCGGCTCCATCGCCCGGGCGAGCCGATCGGCCAGCAGCGCGGCCTGCTGCTGGTCGCCCGAGAGCTTGACCAGGCGCAGGCCCTGCGAGCTCAACTGGATCAAGGTGACGACGGCGAGCCCCAGGATCAGCATCGCGACGAGAACCTCCAGCAAGGTGAATCCCCTCATGACTCGCCCCGACGGGTCGAGACGCGCCCGGTCAATGGATCCACCGTCACCACGTAGACGACCGCCCCCTGCGCCTCGACTCTGAATCGGCCACCGCTGGAAAGCCCGTAGGCGAAGAAGGTCACGGTGCGGGCCTGAGGCGGATCGGCCTCGAGATGGACGAGGGGGGAAAGGTGCCGGACCGCGCGCACGGCGTCGGCGCCCTTCACCACGAGCGTGCGCCCCTCGGGGTCGAGGCCCACCTCGAGCGAGACGTGCTGCGAGATCGCTCGCTCCCGCGCGGCGCGGAGGAAGGAGGCGACGCCCGCCACCTCCGCGCGGAGCCGGACCGAGTCCAGCCCGCGCCCGATCCCCGGGGCCACGACGGCGGCGGCCAGCGCCAGGACGAGGAGCACGACCACGGTCTCGATCAGGGTGTAGCCGCGCCTCATTTGGTCTCCCACGAGGCGATGTCGGCGTTCTCGCCCTCGCCTCCCGGTGCCCCGTCGGCCCCGAGGGTCCAGATGTCGTAGTCGCCGTGGTCACCCGGACAGCATTTGTACTGGTACGGCTTCCCCCAGGGATCCGACGGGACCGCGTTCTTCTTGAGGTACGGACCGTTCCAGTTCGGCGCGTTGGGGTTCTGCACGAGCGCCTGGAGGCCCACCGCCGCCGCGGGGTACGCCCCGATGTCGAGGCGGTACTGATCCAGCGCGGCGCCGAGCAGCTCGATCTGCGCCCGGGCGGTCGCCTGCTTGGACTGGCCGACGCGGCCGAAGAGCCGCGGGCCCACGAGCCCCGCGATCAGGCCGAGGATGATGATCACCACGAGCAGCTCGATGAGCGAGAAGCCGCGCTGGCTCCGGAGGGCCGCCGTGACCGTACGTCGGATCGAGGGGGCGCTCACAGCGGAATCTCGCTGATGGAGAAGATCGCCAGCAGCATCGCCACCACGATGAATCCGACCAGGAGGCCCATGACCAGGATGATGCCGGGCTCGGCCAGCGCGATCAGGCGCTTGAGCCGCCGCCGCGTATCCGCCTCGAACGTGGCGCCGACCTTCAGCAGCATGTCCTCGAGCCGCCCGGTCTCCTCGCCGACGCGCACCATGTGGATGGCCAGGGCCGGGAACACGCCGGCCTCGGCCATGGGCTTCGCGAGCCCCGCCCCGCGCTTCACGCCATCGCCGAGCCCGCCCACCGCGCGGGCGAGGTAACGATTCGAGCTCGTCTCCTTGACGAGGGCGAGGGCCGCGACGAGGGAAACCCCGCTGTGGAGCAGTGCCCCCAGCGTGCGCGCGAGCCGCGCGACCTCGTATTCGAGGAGGACCGCGCGAAGCACGGGCAGGCGCAGCAGGAGCCGGTCGGCCTCGAGTCGGCCGCCGGCCGTCGAGAGGACCAGGCGCCCCGCGAGCGCAGCCGTCAGCCCGCCCAGCCCGAGCAGCCACCAGAAGTGCTGGAGCCACCCGCTCACCGCGAGCAGGACGCGGGTCGGCGGCGGGATCGCGCCGCCCAGATCGCGGAAGATGTCGGCGAAGCGCGGGATGACGAAAGTCATGAGAAACACGACCGCGGCGGTGCCGACCGCGGTGAGCAGCGCTGGGTAGATGAGGGCGGAGACGAGCGCGTCGCGAAGCCCCTGGGCCTCCTCCAGGAATTCCGCCATGCGCTTGAGCGTGCTGTCGAGGGCCCCGCTCCGCTCGCCGGCCCGCACCATGTTGACGTAGAGCCGCGAGAAGGGCTGCGGATGGTGCTTCGCGAAGGCATCCGCGAGAGAGGTGCCGCCCCGGACGCTAGCCAGGACGTCGTTCGTGATGGACCGGAGGCGGGCGCTCGGCGCCAGCTCGGCCTGGATGGCCAGGGCCCGGTCGAGGGGGAGCCCGGCTTCGAGCAGCGTCGCGAGCCGCTGGGTGAAGGCGACGAGGTCGCGCCCGGCGACCCGTCGCGCGCCCAGGCCGCTCCAGGCCGGGCGGAGCGTCTGGCTCTTGGCGTCCCGGCCCGCGGTGTCCCGGCCCGTAGAGTCCCGGGGCGTCACCTGGATGGGATAGTAGGTATCGCGCTGGAGCTGCTCGATGACCGCGCGCACGTCGGGCGCTTCCATGACGCCGTCGATGGTCTGGCCTCGCCGGTTCGCGGCCCGGTAGACGAACGCCGCCACTACGTGTCCTCCTGGGTCACGCGCAGGATCTCTTCCACCGTCGTGACGCCCGCGCAGGCCTTGGCCCAGCCGTCCTCGCGGAGCGTGACCATTCCGCGCTCGACCGCGTGGCGGCGGATCGCGCCCGTCGGGGCCTTCGTGAGGATGAGGCTCCGCGCGTCCTCGGTGAGCCGGAAGAGCTCGTAGATCCCGGTGCGCCCGCGATAGCCGGTGCCCCGGCAGTCCTCGCAGCCCTTGCCGCGGAACAGCTCCACGCCGGTCGCGTCGGTCACGCCGATGGCCAGGAGGTCCGCCGGGTCGGGGTGATCGGGGGCCCGACACGCCCGGCAGATGCGGCGGACGAGGCGCTGCGCCAGCACGCCGCTGAGCACCGAGCCCACGAGATAGGGCTCGCACCCCATGTCTTGAAGTCGCGTCACCGCTCCGGGGGCGTCGTTCGTGTGCAGCGTGGAGAAGACGAGATGGCCGGTCAGCGCCGCCTGGATGGAGATCTCGGCCGTCTCGAGATCGCGGATCTCGCCGACCATGATGATGTCCGGGTCCTGGCGCACGATGTGCCGGAGCCCGCTCGCGAAGTCGAGCCCGATCTTCGGCCGGACCGGGATCTGGTTCACGCCCTTGAGCTGGTACTCGACCGGATCCTCCACCGTGATGATCTTCCGGTCCGGCGCATTGATCTTGTCGAGCGCCGCGTAGAGCGTCGTGGTCTTGCCGCAGCCGGTGGGCCCGGTCACGAGCACGATCCCGTGGGGTCGGTGGATCAGGACCTCGAAGGCCTCGGCCACGCGCGGGGTCAAGCCCAGGCGGTCGAAGGGCAGGAAGACGGACGACCGGTCCAGGAGGCGCATGACGATCGACTCCCCGTGGATGGTGGGGACGGTGGAGACGCGGATATCCACGCGGCGGCCTTGCGTGGTGACGCGGATCCGGCCGTCCTGGGGGAGCCGGCGCTCGGCGATGTTCAGCTCGGCCATGATCTTGATGCGCGAGGTCACCGCCGCCTGGAGCCGCCGGGGCGGCGCCTCCTGTTCGTACAGGAGCCCATCGACCCGATAGCGCACCCGGAGCGTGTCTTCGTAGGGCTCGATGTGGACGTCCGAGGCCTCCCCGTCGATCGCGCCTTCGATCAGGAGGTTGACCAGGCGGACCACCGGGGCCTCGAAGGCCATGTCGCGGAGCTGGCTGATATCCGCGTCCCGCTCGGCCTCGGGATCGAGCGCGCCCGGCTCGATGTCGTCGACGATCTTCTGGAGCGCGGTGCCGGCCTCGTAGGTTCGCTCGATCGCCTCGAGGATGGCGCCGGCCGGCGCCACGCAGATCCGGACGGTGGGCCCCAGGTTCTGCCGAAGGTCGTCGAGCAGGAGCGCGTTCGCGGGATCGGCGGTGGCCACGGTGACGATATCGCCGTCGATCGCGATCGGGCACGCCACGTAGTGCCGGAGGTACTTCGGCGAGAGGTTCTTCACGAGCGGCACGGTCGCGGGCAGCTCGGCCGCGGAGAGAAAGGACAGCCCCTGCCGCGCGGCGATCGCGCGGAGGGCGTCGTCGGACAAGGCGGCGCGGGTGGCGACCTGAGCTTCGCCCGCCGGCCGCGCCGCCTTGCCCAATGGACCGCCCCTAGAGCGATCGGAGAAAATTCAAGACATCCTGCTTCTGTTGCTCGGTGAGGCGGTCGAAGGCCGCGACGACTCCATTCGCCTCCGAAGCCGGATACTTCGGGCCCGGCCCGCTGGCGTGAGCCCGGATCGCCTCCAGCAGGTCGCTGGTGCGCCCGTCGTGGAGGAAGAAGAGCCGCTGGCCCAGGCCCCAGAGGGGCGCCGTCCGGAACTCGTCGGGGCCGGCCTGCACCTGGAGGATGTCATCGGCCAGGCCCGACCCCATGTTGTGGAGCAGCAGGTCCGAGTAGAGATTGACCGCCTGGTTGCGCAGGGCCGCCACCGCGGCATTGCCGGTGTTCAGCGCCGGCGTGTGGCAGAGGGCACAGCCCACGCTCTGGAAGACGGCGCGCCCGTTGGCGATCGAGCTGGCCCCGCCCGGCTTGCTCGTCGAGGGTGTCGGGGCCGCCAGGAAGCGCATGAAGTGGGCGAACTTCTCGATCGGGCTGAGGGCTTCCACCGCGTTGGCGGCCTCGGCGTTCGTGATGGTGTTCGGCGTGAGTGCGAACTGGCAGTTCGCCGTCTCATCGCGCTCGGTCTGGAAGAGCTCGTTGCTGATGCCCATCTCCACGTTGTAGGCCTCGCCCGAGAACAGGAGCAGCGACTTGTTCTGGGCCTTCCACCCGAAGCGCGCGATGGTGCCGTCGTTGCCGTTCACGTTGGTCGTGCCGTTGAGCGGGACGCGGTGCGGCCGGCCCCGGATGCCCAGCGTGCCTTTGCGACCGGAGTTCGCGGCCTGATTCGCCACGATCGCGCCGTCGGCGATCTGCTCGATCAGTCCGGCCCCGAACACCGGGGTGGGAATCCGGAAGATCAGATTGCCCGCTCGGGCCTGAACCGCGAAGTCCTCCTGCCGGATGGTGCAGCCGCTCGCGTTGCCGCTCGAGTCGACTCGCCCGCTGACGACGAAGAGGGCGTGCACGCCTCCGTCCCGTGTTCCGTCGGCCTTGTACTTGAATCGCGCCTCCCGCGCCGGGCCGTCGGCCTTCACGAAGAACGGGACCTGGTTGCGGGCGCCGAAGGCGGTAGCGACCGCGACCTGCGGATTCACCGCGGGGCTCGTCCCCCCGACGCCCCCCTGCACGTGGCAGCCGCCACAGCTATTCATGTTGAAGCGCGGCCCAAGGCCGTCGCCCACGCCTTCCTCGTCGTTGAACTCCTGCTGGCCGGCCTCGAAGAAGGCGAGCTGCGCCGCGCTCAGGCCGGGCAGCGGGCCGCCGGCGGCGTCGGGTCCGCCGCGCGGGCCGGGATCACGCGCGCGGAGATGGAGCTGCGCGTAGGGCGCGCTCAACAGGCCCATCACCAGGACGAGCACGACGGCAACCATCCCGAGCACCAGCCGCGTCTTCGACATGTGATCCTCCTCGTGCCGAGGCAATTGCAGAGATCGCGCTCGCGCTTCGGTGCGGCGCCGAGCGGTGGTGATCGGAAACTCTAGGTGGCGGCGAGGAGGAGCGTCAATGTGACATCTACGGCACGTTTACTCCGCGGCGCGCTCCGGGGGCGGAGCGGCCGGTGGTGCGGAGACGCTAGCGGGGTGACGACGGGCGCCCGCGATGACCGGGCACCAGCTCCGCGATCTCGAGCTCACGGATGAGCCGCAGGAGCGAGGTCCGCTCGATCTGGAGCGCGGCGGCGGCCCGGCTCCGGTTACCGGAGAACCGGGCGAGCGCCTCGAGGACGAGCTTGCGCTTGAACGCGCTGATGGCCTCGTGCAGCGGAGTGGGAGCGGTGGGAGCGGGCTCCATGGGCCGGTGGGCCCACGCAAGCGCCATACCAGCTATTCTGAGCTAAACAACGAAGTCCGGCGAGGAGTTGCACCCGCAGCCGCGCGGGGCGCTGTCAGCAACCGATCATTGTCATCGACGCCATGTAAATTCGACATGGCCGGTGTGAAACCAGATGCAGATCGGTAAGAACTTCTCTTGCTAGTCTTTCTTCCCATGGGCCTCCTCGCCCTGGTGCGACGGCACCGCCCCCCGCGGTGACTAGCCGCCGGCCATGGCCCCCACGACCAGAAGAGGCTCGGCCCCCGTCGCGACCGCGTCGGGCAGCGGGGCGTCCGGCGATTCGTGGGACAGATCCTGCTCGCAGGCGAAGAACCGCAAGAACGCCCGGCGCTGGTGCGTGACCTGGTCGCGCATCGTCCCGCGCAGCATCGGATAGCTGGCCTCGAGCGCGTCGAGAACCGCGCGCTGCGTGACCTGACCCTCCACGTCGAGCTTCACCTCGCCCCCGACGCCCGCGAGCGTCCGCAGGTGGGCCGGGAGCACGACGCGGATCATGGCAGCGTCTGGACCTCGACCGACAGCACGGCCGGAAGATCCCGGACGATGGGGGCCCAGCTGTCGCCGGCATCGGCCGACGCGTACACCTGCCCGCCGGTGGTGCCGAAGTACACGCCGCACTTGTCGAGCGAGTCGACGGCCATCGCGTCGCGCAGCACGTTCACGTAGCAGTCGCGCTGCGGCAGGCCCTTGGTGAGCGCCTCCCACTCGTGTCCGCCCGTGCGGCTGCGGTAGACGCGCAGCTTTCCCTCGGGCGGATAGTGCTCCGAGTCGCTCTTGATCGGGACGACGTAGAT
>JBGQHJ010000136.1:0-12853 GCA_041497895.1 Methylomirabilia bacterium | reverse complement strand
TTCAGCTATCCCACCTTCGTGGACGGCGGCAGCCTCCTGGTCGCGGCCGACGCGGGGGTGCGCACCCCCGTCGACCTCGCGGGCAAGCGGATCGCGGTGATCCCCAAGACCACCACCGAGGGCGCGCTCGCCGCGTGGCTCGCTCAGCGGGGCGTGCAGGCCGAGATCCTGCCGGTGCGCGAGCACGCCGAGGGCTTCGCCGCGGTGGCCGAGGGCCGGGCCGTCGCCTACGCCTCGGACCGGACCATCCTCATCGGCCTGGGGCTCGTCTACCGGGGCCCGCGCCGGCTGGTGGTGATGGACGACTTCCTCTCCTACGAGCCGTACGGGCTGATGCTGCGCCGCAACGACCCGGCCTTCCGGCTCGCGGTCAATCGCGCGCTCGCCCAGGTCTATCGCTCGGGCGAGATCGTGCCGATCTACAACCGCTGGTTCGGGGACTGGGGGCCGCCCAGCCGTCTGCTCGGGGCCATGTACCTGCTCAACAGCGTGCCCGAATGACGCCCGCGGAGGCGTCCGGGGACTCGCGGCCGCTCGAGGGCCTGCTCGTCGTCGATCTCACCCGGGTCCTGGCCGGCCCCTACTGCACCCGCCTGCTCTCCGACCTGGGCGCGCGCGTGATCAAGATCGAGCGTCCCGTCGAGGGCGACGAGATGCGCCGCAACCCGCACCAGATCGAGGCCGGGCGCGAGGACCAGTCCACGTACTTCGCACGCGTCAACGCGGGCAAGGAGAGCGTGGCCGTCGATCTCAGCCGGGCCGAGGGCCGCGAGGTCGTGCTGGACCTGGTCCGTCACGCCGACGTCTTCATCGAGAACTTCGCGCCCGGGGTGGCGGGACGACTCGGCCTCGACTATTCGGCAGTCAACGCTGTTAAAAGCGACATTGTCTACTGCTCGATCTCGGGCTTCGGGCAGACCGGGCCCTGGCGCGAGCGGCCGGCCTTCGCGCACATCATCAACGCGGCCTCGGGCCTGATGGCGCTCGAGCAGGGCGACGAGGCGGCCCCGCGCGCCTCGAACCTGCAGGCCGCCGACGTGCTGGCCGCCGCCCACGCCATGGGCGCCATCATGGCCGCGCTCTGGCGCCGGGCCCGCACCGGGCAGGGCGCCCACGTCGACGTCTCGATGCTGGAGGCGCTGGTGGGCGCGGACAGCGTCACCTTCGCCTCGGTGCTGAACGGGGGCGAGGAGCACGGCAACCCGCGCCCCGGCATGATCGTGCACCGGGTCGGCGACCGCTACATGGCGATGCAGATCGTGGGGGCACCGCGGCTCTGGGAGCGGCTGCTCGGGCTGATGAAGCAGCCGGAGCTCGGCCGCGACCCGCGCTTCTCGTCGTCGCTGACCCGGCGCCGCAACTGGCGCGAGCTCCGCTCCGTCATCACCGCCTGGCTCGACGGCTTCGCCACCGCGGACGAGGCCCTCGCGGTGCTGACCGCGGCCCGGATCCCGTGCGCCCCGGTGCTCAGGCCCGCGGAGGTCATCGCCCAGGAGCACCTCGCGGTGCGCGCCTTCTTCCCGGTGGTTCCCCACCCCGCGCGCGCCGATCTGCGAGTGACCGCGAGCCCCTATCACCTGGACGGCAAGCCCACGCATCCGCGAGGGCCCGCCGCCTATCGCGTGGGCGAGCACACCCGGCGGGTCCTGCGCGATCTGCTCGGCTACAAGGACGACCGAGTCGCGGGACTGATCGCATCGGGCGCCGTCGAGGGACCCGCGTGAGCGGGCGCGAGGAAGCACTCCAGCGCACCGAGAAGGAGATCCTCGCGGAGAAGGCCGCCACGCTCGGCCGCGCCGGGGAGCGGCTGGAGACGGCGCTGGCGCTCGTGGCCGAGCGGCGGCAGGCCCTCGAGGAGGCGCCGGACGGCAGCGCCCGGGACGAGGCGCTCGCGAGATATCGGCAGGCGCGGACGCGCGCGCTCGACGCGCGCCGCACGCTCGTCATCCAGCGCGAGGCCATCGGGCTGCGCACCCACCGCGTGGTCGATCAGCAGTACCCCGAGCCGCCCGCGCTCGGCTGACCCAGCAAGAATTTCCCGGGCGACGATAGGCTGACGCGACACGCCGGGACTCCCCCCAGCTCAAGTCCCTGATTTTTTGACGGTCGCCCCTGGCCCGCCTCTTGCTCTCTTGTCAGGCCGGAGGAGCCAGCCATGATCCGGGGCATCGTCCTGGGCTGCGCGGTGTTGCTGACATGCGGCTTCACATGGCCGCCCGACTATGCCGAGCAGTCGCGCGCGGACGTGGCGACCTGCGTGCAGTACGCGCGCCAGACGTCGCCGCGCTTCGAGGCAGCGGTGCGCGAGGTCGACATGGCGACCGGGCGCGTGGACATCGAGCGCACCGCGAACGATGCCCGCGGTGAGGTCGCGTTCTCGAAGTGCCTGCTCGCGGTCCGGCAGTGGCGGCTCATCGAGCGCAACCTGCCGCGCCCGCCCCTGCCCGATCCCCCCGCCCTGGCCACCATGGCCGGGACCGCGCCCCTCTCCGTCATCCGCTGAGCCCGGCCGGATCGTGGTAGGCTCCGGCCACCATGAAGCTCGGCATCTGCCTGCCGCACTACGGAAGACCGATCGAGCCGTCGCGACTCGCCCAGCTCGCCGCGCGCGCCGAGGAGGTCGGGCTCGACTCGGTGTGGGTCACCGATCACGTGGTCGTCCCGAAGGACGTCCCGCTCATCTACCGCGACGACATGCTGGACCCGCTCGCGGTCCTGCCCTGGCTGGCCGGCGTCACCGAGCGCATCGCCCTCGGCACCAGCGTGGTCGTGCTACCGTATCGCTCTCCGCTGCCGGTGGCCAAGCTGCTCGCCAGCGTGGACGTGCTCTCGAGCGGCCGCCTCATCGTGGGGGTCGCGGTGGGCTGGCTCGAGGGCGAGTTCGCCGCGCTGGGGGTGCCGTTCCGCGAGCGAGGCCGGCGCACCGACGAGGCGATCGAGCTCTTCCGCACGGTGTGGACCCAGGACTACCCGGAGCTCAAGACCGCCAACCACCACCTGTCCGGCATCAAGGTCTCGCCGATGCCGCTGCAGAAGCCCCGCCCCCCGATCCTGGTGGGGGGCGCCTCCGACGCCGCGCTCCGGCGCGCGGCCCGGCTCGGCGACGGCTGGCACGCCTCCGGGATGGCCCCGCCCGCGTTCCGCGCCGGCGCCCTCGCGGTGGGCAACCACTGGAAGGAGGCGGGACGCGACGGCGCGCCCGAGCTGACCCTGCGCGTCCCGCTCCTGATCGACGGCATCCACCGCGCGGCCGTCGATCCCGCGCTGCTCGGCACGCGCCACGTCATCCGCGGCCCCGTCGCCGCGGTGGCCAAGGAGCTCCGCCAGTACCAGACCGCCGGCTGCAGCCACGTCGCCCTCGAGGTGAGCTACAGCACCTACCCCGCCATCCTCGACACGATCGACATACTGGCGGAAGAAATTCGCCCGCTCCTGGACCAACGAGAGCGCTGACCGCGACAAGGGTGCCGGTGTCGCACCGGCGTCCCCGCGGGGCGCGGGCCGGGGGGCGGGGGGTGGTGGGGGGCGGGGTGACCCGTTCCCTGCCGCGCGAAGCAATCACGCCAAGTCAGGGATTGGGAATTCCTCAAACGGGTTCATCTCGACCCACGATCGTGGTCAGAGGCCCCCCACCACCCCCCGGCCCGCGCCCCGCGCCTCAAGCACGCAGGCGCGCGAGCCCGGCCCAGTCGAACGTGATCCCGTGCCCAGGCCGGTCGGGAGCGATCGCGCGGCCGTCGACGAGGCGGAGCGGTTCGGCGATATAGCGGTCGAGGCCGAAGCCGTGGGCCTCGAGATACGAGCGGTTGGGCACCGCGGCGAGCAGATGCACGGTCAGATCGTGGGCGCCGTGCGACGTGACCGGGAGGTTGAAGGCCTCGGCCAGGTGGCAGATCTTCATGAAGACGGTGATGCCGCCGCAGTTGGTGACGTCGGGCTCGGGAAACGTGACGCCGCCCGCCGCGATCAGGGCGCGGAACTCGTGCAGCGTGTGGAGGTTCTCGCCGGCCGCGACCGGCAGGCCGCCCTCGCGCACGATGCGGACGTGCCAGGGCACGTCGTCCGGGATGGTGGGCTCCTCGAGCCAGACCGGGTCGGAATCGCGCAGCGCGCGGGCCGCGCGGATCGCCTCGTCCACGCTCCAGCGCATGTTGGCGTCGACCATCAGCGGGAAGTCGGGCCCCAGGTGCGCACGCATCGCCCGGACCCGCTCCACGTCCTCCCGGAGGGCGGAGCGGCCGACCTTCATCTTGATCGCGCGGAAGCCGCGGGCCAGGTTCTCGTCGGTCTGGCGCAGCAGCGCGTCCAGCGGGAAGTCGAGGTCGATCCCGCCCGCGTAGCAGGGCACGCGTGGATCGAAGCCGCCGAGCATGCGCCAGAGCGGCGTGCCCTGCCGGCGGGCCCGCAGGTCCCAGAGCGCGATGTCCACCGCGGAGATCGCGAGGGCCTGGGCGCCGCCGCGGCCGCCGTAGTGGAGCGCCCACCACATGGCCTGCCAGAGCGCCTCGATGTCTAGGGCCTCGCGGCCGGCGAGCCGCGGGGTCAGGTCGCGCGCGATCAGCGCGTGCACCGCGGCGCCGCCGGTCCCCACCGTGTAGGTGTACCCGACGCCCTCGGCGCCGTCGCCGTCGCGCAGGCGTACCGTGACCAGCTCGAAACCCTCGATGACGCCGTGGGTGGAGTCGGAGAGGGCGACCGGCAGCGGAATGCGGTAGTGGTCGGCCTGGATCTCGCGGATCGTCATGTCGTCACCGGGCGCGGGCGGCGCAGCCAGGACACCGCCCCGAGGTAGGCGACGTCGACCGCGTACGCGAGCGCGATCGTGGCGGGCAGCCCGATCCGCACGAGGGTCCATGACGCCACCAGGTTGAAGAGGCAGATGCCGAAGGCTCCCACCGGGAACATGCGGATGAACGGCCGGGTCACCTCCGCCCCGTAGCGGGCGTGCAGAAGCGCCATCACCGGCAGGCCGTTGACCGGGAAGCCCACCACGAGGCCGGACCACTTCGGGCCGAGCGCGTGGGCCACCGACGTCACCACCAGCACGGTGAGCGCCGAGACCACGATCCGGATCGTCAGGAGCGACACCGAGGTGGGGCCGCGCCGGAGGGTGGCGGAGTCGGGCAGGTGTCGCACCAGGAAGGCCGCGCCCAGGCACACCGCCGCCGCGAACGGTATCGCGGTGAGCGGCCCGAGCGGGATCGCGCTCAGCGCGAGGGTCGCCACCACGAAGGTCGCGGTGCCGAGTGACACCCCGGCGGCCACCGACCAGACCCGGGGGGACGGGACGAGGCGCGTCGCCACCAGGTAGCTCAGGTACACCGGGACCGAGGCCCCCATGCCGGGAATGGTCCAGAAGGCGCTCTCCGCCGCGAACGCCGGCCCCTGCTCGATCGAGAAGAAGATCAGCGACAGCACCGCGAGCTGGGGGGCCGAGCCCAGGATCGAGCCGAGGCGCGGCCCCAGCCACTCCGCGGCCGCGGTGCCGCCCAGCACGAAGAACGCCGAGGCCGCGATCTTCGCGGCCAGCAGCACGAGGGCGGACGAGTCGATCAGGCGGCCCCGGCCTGCGCGCGAGGCGGGGCGGCCGGCGCCGCGCGGCGGCGCAGGTCGAGCAGGCTCCCCAGGATGCCCTTGGGGAGGAACACGATGAACAGCACGAGCAGCACCCCGTAGACCAGGTTGTCCCAGCCCACCGCGCGGGTGCCGAAGGAGATGCGGAGCACCTCCGCGAGCAGAATCGTGATCACCGCCCCCACCGTCGGGCCGAGCGAGACGTAGATGCCGCCCACCACCACCGCGAACACCATCTGGAGCGAGATCGAGATCCCGCTCACCGTGTCCGGGGAGATGAACATCTGGTACTGGCAGTAGAGCGCGCCCGCGAGCGCGGTCATCGCCGCGCTCAGCACCGTGATCTTGAGCTTCTCCGCGGTCACGTGCACCCCGGCCGCCGCCGCGCCGTCCTCGTCCTCCGAGATCGCCTCGAGGGCGTAGCGGGTCATGCTCCGGTCCACCCGATGCCAGACGTAGAGACCGGTCGCCCACACCCCGAGCGCGATCAGGTACCAGGTGGTCTTGCCGGTGAACTGCAGCGCGTAGAGCGAGCTACCGCCCTGGTAGCGCGTCGGGGTGTAGCCGAGCGAGCCACCGGTGTGGTCGCGGGTGGCGGTGATGACCTGGAGCACGATGCCGGAGAGCGCGAGGGTGACCAGCGCGAAGTAGTGGCCGGTGATGCGGAAGCGGAAGCACGGGTAGGCCACCAGCACCGCCAGGACGCCGCCCGCGATCAGGGCCGCCGGGATCCCGATCCACGGGCTCACCCCGCCGTGGTTCCAGGCGAGCGCGGTCACGTAGGCTCCGATCCCCATGAACCCGCCGTGGCCCAGAGAGACCAGGCCGAAGCGCCCCATCATCGACCACGAGGTGTACGCGAACGACCAGATCAGGATCACGATCAGGATGTGGAGCGGATAGGGCTGGTGATAGACGAACGGCAGGGCCACCAGGCCCGCGCCGGCGAGGACGGTCAGGGCGCGCTTCATCGGGAACGGGGGCGGCTCACGACCGGCGGGCCATCAGGCCCTCGGGACGCACGAACATCATCACGATGAAGAACACGAACGCGAACACGTAGCCCCACTCGAGGTCGAGGTAGAGGCCACCGAGCGAGATCAGCTCCGCGAACACGAACGCGGCCACCGCCCCGCCCACGAAGTTGCCGAGCCCGCCCAGCACGCAGATGAGGAAGGTGATGGGGCCGAAGGTCAGCCCCACGAACGGATGCACGTCGTAGAGCAGCACCAGCAGGCACGAGGCCAGCCCGGCGAGCGCGCCCCCCACCGCGGAGGTCACCACGTAGATCCGGCGGCTGTCCACCCCCATGAGCATCATGATCTGCCGATCCTGGGCGATCGCCCGGATCGCGGTGCCGGTGTAGGTGCGCCGGAGGAACAGGTAGACCGCGATCATGCCGACCAGGGCCGCCCCGAAGGCGAGCAGGCGCGAGTAGCTGATGAACATGCCGGCCGCCTTCAGCACCGGCAGACGCAGGCCCAGGTTACGGAACTCGATGCCGAACATCACGGTGGCGGCCGACTGCAGGAAGAAGAGCACGCCCCCGGTGGCCAGGAGCTGGTTGATCGGGGCCGCGCCCAGCAGCGGCGCGATCACGATCACGTGGAGCAGCACCCCGAGCGCGCCGATCCCCAGGATGCAGAGCGCGGCCGCCGCGAGGATCGGCCAGTGGTAGACGGTGTAGAGAAAGTACATGCCGTACATGCCGAACATGATCAGCTCGGCGTAGCAGATCCACACCACGTCGATGACCCCGAACACGAGGTTGAGGCCGAGCGAGATGAGGGCGAGCACGCCGCCCAGCAGCACGCCGTTGATCAGGGCCTCCAGCAGGTAGACGTCGAGGATCGGCACGGTCAGACGCCCAGGTAGGCCTCGCGGAGGGTCTCGGTGGCGAGCAACTCGGCCGCGGTACCCGCGGCGCGGATGCTCCCCGCCTTGAGGAGATAGGCGCGGTCGACCACCCGGAGCACCTGCTGTACGTTCTGCTCGACGATCAGGACGTTGATCCCGCCGGCGCGGATGCGCTTCACCAGCTCGAAGACCTGCTCCACGATCACCGGGGCCAGGCCCGCGGAGGGCTCGTCGAGCAGCAGCAGCTTGGGGTCCGACATCAGCGCGCGGCCGATCGCGCACATCTGCTGCTCGCCCCCCGACATGGTGCCCGCGAGCTGCCGGCGGCGCTCGCGCAGGCGCGGGAACAGCTCGAAGACGAACTCGAGGCGCTCCCGGTACTTGGGCCGGGCCGCCGGGAGGAAGCCGCCCATCTTGAGATTGTCCTCCACCGTCATGCGCGGGAAGAGGCGGCGGCTCTCCGGCACGTGCGCGATGCCCAGGGCCACGATGCGGTGCCCGGCGGTGGCGAGGAGATCCGTCCCCTCCATCGCGACCGAGCCCGCGGTCGGCCGGATCAGCCCGGAGATCACCCGCATGAGCGTGGTCTTGCCCGCCCCGTTCGGGCCGATGACCGCCACCGCCTCGCCCGGGCGGACGTCGAGCGAGACGTCGAAGAGGGCCTGAAACGAGCCGTAGCCGGCCCGGACCGAGCGGAGCGCCAGCACCGGATCAGGCCCGGGCGGTCGCGACCGCGCGGGCCGCGCCCGACTGCGTCCCGAGGTAGACCTCGATCACGCGGGGATCGGCCGCGACGGCCGCGGGCAGCCCTTCCGCGATCTTCTCGCCGTGGTCCAGGACCATCACGCGGTCCACCACCCGCATCAGCACGCCCATGATGTGCTCGACCCAGATGATCGTGATGCCGAGGTCGGTGCAGATGCGGCGCAGCATCAGCGCGGCCTGGTCCATCTCCTGCTCGTCGAGCCCGCTCAGGCTCTCGTCGGCCAGGAGCAGCTTGGGGTCGGTGGCGAGGGCCTTGGCCAGCTCGAGCTTCTTGAGCGCGGCGGCCCCGAGGCCGTCCACGGATGCCCCGGGGTCGGCGGGCAGGCCCACCAGGCCCAGCGCCCGCTCGGCGGCCTCGAAGGCCCGGCGCCGCGACGCGCTCCCCTGGCCGAAGAAGCCGGCGAGGGCCACGTTCTCGAGCAGCGAGAGACGGCGGAACGGACGCGGGATCTGGAAGGTGCGGCCGATGCCCAGGTTGATGATCCGGTGCGGCGGCTGCCCGGTGATCTCGCGCCCCTCGAAGCGGATGGAGCCCGCGTTGGGGGTGAGCGCGCCCGAGAGCAGGTTGAAGATCGTGCTCTTGCCGGAGCCGTTGGGGCCGATCAGCCCGACGATCTCGCCCCGCTCGACCGTGAACGACACCTGGTTCACGGCGGTGAAGCCGCCGAAGCGCTTGGACAGCCCCTCGACGGTCAGCACGGCGCGGTCACGCGCGGCCGCGGCCCCGCGTCACTCCGCCGCGTACGGCGACGAGGACGGCAGCTTCAGCACCGGCTCCCGCAGCTGCAGGCTCTTGGGCCACACCACGTAGGGCTTGTCGTCCACGTACTGCACGATCACCGGGAAGGCCCGCTCGTTCTGCCCGGCCATCGCCGAGCCCTCCCCCGCGAACTTGACCCCGAACCCCAGCATCGTGCCGCCCTCCGGCAGGTTCACCTCGAGCGCGGCCTTGCGGAGCGAGTCGGCGTCGATCCCGCCGTACTTCTTGATGGCCCGCGGCAGCACCTCGGTCATGAACACGTAGGTGTTGCTGGCCGCCATCCCCACGTGGGCCGACCGGACCGTGGTGCCCGGCCGGGCCTTCTCGTACTCCTCGCCCACCATCTTGATGAGGGGCAGCAGCTCGGGCTTGAGGGCCTTGTCGTTGGCGAGCCAGATCGAGATCGGATCGACGTTGTAGAAGTAGTTGACGTCCTTGCCGAGCGCTTCCTTCAGCTTGTCGTAGACGCCGTAGCCGGCGCCGTGGCCGATCAGCGCGTTGAACCGCAGCCCGAGCTCGCGGGCCTGGCGCAGGAAGAGCGAGATGTCCGGGTTGTAGCCGGTATGGAAGATGACGTCCGGCCGGGCGCGCTTGAGCTTGGTCACGAGCGGGGCCAGGTCGGGCGCGGTGGCCGAGTAGCCCTCCTTCAGGACCACGTTGAAGCCCGCCTTCTTGGCCCCCTCCTCGTTGCCCTTGGAGACGTCGACCCCGTAGGCGCCGTCCTCGTGGATGATCGCGACCCGCAGGCCCTTGGGGTCCTTCCCGAGCTTGGCTTGCGCGTTCTGGGCCACGAAGTCGGTGGACATGAGGCCGAACTGCCGTCCGCTCGGCTGGACCCGGAACACGTACTTGAGGTTACGGTTCTCGAGCACCGCGGAGGAGATACAGGTGGTGATCCACATGAACTTGTGAAGCTGCTCGACGCGGGCCGCCGCGGGCACGCACTGCGCCGAGGAGTAGAAGCCGAGCAGCATGTCGACCTTCTCCTGCTCGATCAGCCGGATCGCCTCGTTGATCGCGATCTCCGGCTTGCTCTGCGCGTCCGCGTAGACCGCCTCGATCTGGTATCCCTCCACCCCGCCCTTCTTGGCGAAGTGGTCGATCATGATCTTGGCCCCGAGGGCGTGCAGGTCCGAGCCGCCCCCCGCGAGGGGCCCGGTGTAGTCGAAGACCACTCCGATCTTGAGCTTCTTGGCCTGGGCGTGGGCGTCGCGGAGCGGCGACGCGCCGGTCAGGAGCGCGGCCACCAGCCCGGACACGAGGAGAATCCATACGGTGGATCGGCGCAAGAACATGGGCGTCCTCCCAAGCGTCGACGGTCAGGATCGGAGCGTGCGCGGCATTACAGACTGGCGGGCCCCGGTTGTCAAGGGCCCGCCCGCCGTGCCGCTTCAGGCCTCGTAGATCTTCTTGAGCTCGGTCTCGGCCCAGTGCACCGCGTCCTCCGCCTTCATACCCTGGACGCCCTTGGCGTACATGTCGGTGACGATGTACTTGGAGAAGGCCTCGGTGGCCTTCGCGGTCGACGGGCCGGCGTGGCCGAACACGCGCGTGTTACGGGCCGCGGTGCGGAACATCTTGAGCGGCTCGTCGAGCTTGCCCCACATCGGGTCATTCTCCCACTTCTTGGTCGCGCCCACGCTGTAGCCTTCCTGGCTGGTGAACCACTTGCCGTAGTTCTCCGGCTTGTGGACCCAGCGGAGGAAGTCCTTGGCCAGCTTCTGGTTCTTGCTGTACTTCATGATCGCGTCCTGGTGGTTCAGGAACAGCAGGAAGGCGCCGGCGGGGCCGGCCGGGAGCGGGGCGTGGTCGATGTCGGTCCACATCGGCTCGCCCTTGTCGTCCTTGATCTTGTCCTTCTGGCGCTTGGCCACGATGTAGATCGAGGCCCCGTTCAGGGTGGCCGAGAGCTCGCTGGCGTGGAACGCGCGGTTGTTGTTGGTGTCGTCCCACGCGAGCCCGCCCTCGTCGCAGCAGTCCTTCCAGAAGCTCTGCATGAACTTCACCGACTCCACCGCCCCCTTGCTGTTGATCACCACCTTCTTGCCGGTCTTGTCGGTCTCCGCCGCGCCGAAGGCCCACAGCAGGGTGTAGGTGAAGGTGGGGGCGTCGCCGAAGGTGTGGCCGAGGGTCTGCCCGTAGGGCTTGCCCTTCTTCTTGAGCGTGGTGAAGACCTTGTGGGCCTCTTCCCAGGTCTTGGGGTACTGGGCGGCGCCCACCTCCTTGAGCCAGGACTTCCGGTAGGACACCGCGTTGCCGAGGATCGAGTGGGGCACCGCCAGCCACTTGCCGCCCACGTGGGACGCGGGCTCGAAGACGTCGTAGAAGCCGCCTTCGGCCTTCGCGAGCTCGCCCGCCACGTCGCTCACGTCCACCACCGCGTTGGCGTAGAGCTGGGCCCAGTTGTACTGGAAGAGGAAGATGTCCGGGCCCGCGCCCGACTGGATGGCGGCGGTGATGCGCGGCTGGAGGTCGTTGGCATTGATGGTCTCGAGCACCACCTCGGCCCCGAGGGCCTTCGAGGCCTCCGGCATCTGCCGCTTCAGCTCGACGTCGGACTCCGGGATGAAGTCCACCCAGCGGACCCAGTGCAGCTTCGTCCCCTGCGCGGAGGCGGGCGCGCGGCGCGCGGCCAGGATGCCCTCGATGCCCCCCACCGCGGCGGCGCCGGCGGCCGCGGTCTTCACGAAGGTACGGCGGGTCATGGATTTTCGGCCGAGATCGGTCATGATCTGGATCCTCCTTGATCCGTGGATGGCGAGATGGAGCTTCGGTTACCGCAGCAGCGCCGCTCCGTGCAGGGCCCGCCGGATCGCGTCCGCCTGCGATACCGAGGTGGCGGGCATCGGGGCGCGGGGCACGCCGGAGGGCCGGCCCATGAGGGCCTGGCAGTGCTTGACGTTGGCGGGCAGGTTGTCGCCGGCGATCGCGTTCCAGATCGGCAGAAGCTTCTCGTGGAGCGCGAGAGCCTGCTTCTGGTCGCCGGCCTGCACCGCGTCCCAGAGCTGCACGCAGAGGACGGGCACCGCGGTGAGGATCGCGGCGATCGCCCCGTGGGCGCCCAGGGTGAAGGACGGGTAGAGGAGCGCGTCCACCGCGCTCATGATCCGGGCCCGGTCGCCCACCAGCAGCAGCAGGTCGGCGAGGAGCTTCATGTCCCCCGCGCTCTGCTTGACCCCGATCACTCCGGGCACCGCCTCGAGGATCCGGGCCAGGAGCTGCGGCGAGAGATAGGTCCACGGCACCACGTTGTAGATGATGATCGGCAGGCCCGTCCGGCGCGCCAGCGTCTCGAAGTGCCGCACCATCGCGTCGTCGTCCGGCCGGAACAGGTAGTGCACCGGGGTCACCTGCAGGGCGGCGACGCCCAGGTCGCGGACCGCCAGGCCCCGCTCCACTCCGGACGCGGTGCTGTCGGTGATGATGCCGGTGATGACCGGGACACGCCCGCGGGCCTCGTCGACCACCGCGGCGGTGATGCCGCACACCTCGTCGGTGGTGAGGGCGTGGCCCTCGCCGGTGCTGCCGGAGACCGCGAGTCCGTGCACCCGCGCGGTCTCGATCAGGTAGCGCGTCTCGGCCCGCAGCGCGTCCTCGTCGATGGTGTCGTCCGGACGGAAGGGAGTGGTCATCGGCGGGACGATGCCGTGGATGTGGGGGTGCTCGGCCATGACCGACCTCCTGGCTCAGATTCCGGGCGCGCTGGCCGAGACCGTAAGCCCGGCGCCGCCGGCTGTCAAGGCGCGGAGCCGCGAATGCTGTTGCTACATGAAAATGTCCGGGGGTAACTGCCACGTGAAAAGGTCCTCCCCCTATGGAGACCTTCACGTTGAGCCAAAAGGAGTTGCATCGCCCCGGGCTGCTCAAGGCCCTGGGGGCCGGCCGGGTGACGACACG
>JBGQHJ010000135.1:0-13031 GCA_041497895.1 Methylomirabilia bacterium | reverse complement strand
GGTTTGGTACGGCCTAACCGATTGATTTACCGGGAGGTCGCTCGGGCAGGCAGGTGAACTCGATCTTCACCTTGCCCTGCCGCACCAGCTTGAGCGACGAGTAGTCCGAGAGCGCGGCGTGGCACTGCTGCCGGGTCTCGAACGAGTCGACCGCGGTGTAGCCCCGGTCGACCATCTTCTCGCCCACCGCCGCCATCTCGTGTGCCCAGAGCACCCAGCCCAGCGCGAGCACGAATCGCTTCATGCAATCCCCCTTGGTGGGCACTCGTGAGAGCAAGCTCCGGACCATCTGAAAACATGCAGTCTTTCCAATACTTGATGTCGACTGGCTCAGGGGACAGAGAAGCTGCGGTGCGAGGCTGGGCAGGCGAGTACCCAGCCTGGGGCCACCGCCCCCGCGCAAGGAATGCCGGCCGCACGCCCGCCCCGCGCGGCGCGGGGCGAAGCCGTATACTGGCGCGCGTGACGCCGCCCCACACCCCGCAGCCAAAGGAGGCTCCCGTGGCCACCAAGATCGTCGTGTCTCCCAAGTTCCCCGCCGCGATGCTCGACATCGCGCGGAGCTTCGTGCCCGCCGGCTTCGAGATCGTCGTGGTGGACGCGGGCACCCCCGAGTTCACCGCCGCGCTCGCGGACGCCGCGTACTACGTGGGCTTCCCGCGCCCCGAGCTGAACCGCGAGTTCTTCAAGGCGGCCTCGGGCCTCAAGCTGGTGCAGCTCATCAGCGCGGGCTACGACCGCCTCGACGTGGCGGCGGCCAAGCGCGCGGGCGTGCCGGTGGCCAACAACGGTGGCTCCAACTCGGTGGCGGTGGCCGAGCACACCCTGATGCTGATGCTCGCGGTCTACCGCAAGCTCTCCTGGCACCACGGCAACGTGATCACCGGCAAGTGGCGGGTGGGGGACTTCGCCTCGAACCGGACCTACGAGCTCGAGGGCAAGACCCTCGGCATCATCGGGCTCGGCACCATCGGCAAGAAGGTCGCGCGCCGGGCCGCCGCCTTCGACATGAAGATCGTCTACTACGACATCGCGCGGCTCGCCGAGGACGCGGAGGACGCCCTCGGCGTCCACTTCGTGCTCCTGCCGGAGCTGCTGCGCACCGCGGACATCGTCTCGCTCCACGTGCCGCTCAACGCGGTCACCCGCAACATGTTCGGGGCGCGCGAGCTGGGCATGATGCGCCCCTCCGCGGTCCTCATCAACACCTGCCGGGGCCCGGTGGTGGACGAGAACGCGCTGCACACCGCGCTCACCACCAAGGGCATCGCGGCGGCGGGCCTCGACGTCATGGTCCAGGAGCCGCCGATCGCGAACCACCCACTGTTCGCGCTCGAGAACGTGACCTTCACCCCGCACACCGCGGGCCCCACCTGGGACAACTGGTTCAAGGCCTTCCGCAACGCCTTCGACAACGTGCAGCGGGTCGAGCGCGGCGAGCGGCCGCTCTGGGTGATCCCGGAGCTGCGGCCGTAGCCGGGCCGCCAGCCGCGTGAAGCGCGCGGGCTCCCGCCGGGCGGGGGCGGCGTCGGGGATCTTCCTCACCGGGATCCGCCGCGCCGCGGCCGGGCGGGAGCCCGATCGGTTTCCGCTGACCCTGCCGCTGTTTCGCGCCCTCGACCGGCTCGACTTCCGGGCGCGGGTCACCTTCCTGGTGGGGGAGAACGGCTGCGGCAAGTCCACGCTGCTCGAGGGGCTCGCGGCCGGGGTAGGGGCGGTCGCGGCGGGTGGCCGCGACCTCGAGCGCGACCCCACCCTCGCCGCGGCGCGCACCTTCGCGCGCGCCTTCCGCTTCCAGCGAGCCCGGCACCCGCGCACCACTCTCTTCCTGCGCGCCGAGGACGTCTTCGGCTTCACCCTCCGGGTGCGCCGCGACATCGAGGACCTGAGCGCGGTGGAGGCCGAGCTCCGGGGCACCCTGCGCGAGGGCTCGTGGGGACAGCGGCTCGCCACCGGGACGGCGGCCAAGGAGCGCGCGGCCCTCACCCGCCGTTACGGGGCGGATCCCGACGCGCGCTCGCACGGGGAGACCTTCCTGCACCTGCTCCAGCAGCGGCTGCAGCCGCGCGGCCTCTACTTCCTCGACGAGCCGGAGACGCCGCTCTCGCCGACCCGCGTGCTGGCCCTGCTCGCGATCCTGAAGGACCGGACCGCGCAGGATTGCCAGTTCGTCATCGCCACGCACTCGCCGATTCTCATGGCGCTGCCCGGCGCCCAGATCCTGCTGCTCGAGGCCGACGCGATCACGCCGATCGAGTACGGCCTCGTCGAGCACGTGCGCATCACGCGCGCGTTCCTCGACGATCCCGAGAGCTTCCTCCGTCGCCTCTGAGGGCGCGCCGGTTTGACTTCGGCGTCGCCCGCCCCGACAATAGGACCGATGAAATGGCCCAGCTCACGCTCGATCGCCCTCGTGTGGCTCCTCGCCGCGCTCAGTCTGATCGGCTGGCTGATCGTCAACCTCGACACCGCGGGCTGGATCATCCTCACGCTCACGGTCGGGCTGATGGCCTTCGAGCTGACGCGTCGCCGCGACGGGCCGGAGTCCGGGCCGAAGGGCCGCGTGCCCGACGAGCCGACCGGGTAGGGGCTTCCCCTCAGAAGTGGCCGAGCGGGACCAGCGCCGCGCGGCGCAGCGCCTCGCGGACGAGCGGCACGAAGAGCATCGCGACGAAGAACAGCGTCGCCAGCCAGATGACCAGGCGAAGCAGCCGCGACGGTGGCCGACTCTCCGACATATGCCCGGGAAGCCTATGCTCGGACGCCGCCGCCGTCAAGGCGCCGGGGTTGCCTTCCCGTATCTCGGTGGCTACACTACGCGGCATGCCGCAGCCCTCGCGCCCGACGACCGGCTGGATTCGCGCGGGCGTCGGCCTGCTCGCGCTGCTGGGCTGCGTGGGTGTCCCGATCGAGGTCACGCTGGGTCTCGTCGAGCAGCCGGTGGTGCCGCCGCCGCGGGCGGCCAGCCTGCTCCTCGTCGGCTCCTGCCTCCTGCTGATCTGGTCCGGTCTCGGCCTGCGGCGGCTGGCGGGCGCGCGCGGGCTCGAGCAGCCGCCGAGCCCGAGCGCGTAGGAACGGAGCGCGTGGGCGCGCTCGACCGCACGCTCCGCTACCTGGGCCTGGGTGGAGCCGCCGAGCCCGACTCGCTGGCCGCCGACATGGCCGCGCCGCGCGGGACGCGGCCGGAGCCGGGCGCCCTGGGGGCGGGCCTGGTCTTCCGGGGCGAGCTCGGCGGCGACGGCGACTTTCACATCGCGGGACGCTTCGAGGGAGAGATCAACGTGACCGGTCGGGTGCTCGTGGGCGAAGGCGCCGAGGTGGACGCCAACATCAATGCCCGCGCGATCGTGGTCGGCGGCACCGTGCGCGGCAACCTCTCGGCCACCACGCGGGTGGAGATCCTGCCCACCGGGGTGCTGACCGGCACGCTGCGCACCGGCAGCTTCTCGGCCGCCGACGGGGCCGCGGTCAAGGGCGAGATCTGGATCGAGCGGCCGACGGACGGTCGGCCGCCGGAGCGCCGCTCGTGAACCTGGGCGAGCTGCTGGCCTCGCGCGGGGCCCGGCTCGGCCTCAAGATCGGCGGGGCGGTCCTGGTGGTGGCGGTGCTGGGCGTGGCCACGTGGCTCTGGCTGCGCGCCGAGGACTCGCGCGGCCAGGCGGCCCTGGCCGCCTCCGCGGACCTCGTGCAGCAGGCCGACGGCCCCCAGGCGACTCCGGATGTGCGCGCCCAGGCGATCGCCTCGCTGCAGGCCGTCCTGGCCCAGCACGGCCGCTCGTCCGCGGCGGTGCAGGCCGCCTACGAGCTCGGCAATCTCCAGTATCAGGCCGGCGACTACGCGGCGGCGCGCGGGGCCTACGAGATCGCGCTCGCCAAGGGCGCGGCCGGGAGCCTGCGGACGCTGGCCGCCTCGGGCGTCGTGTACACGTGGGAGGCGCAGAAGAACTACACCAACGCGGTGACCGCCTACGAGGCGGTCGCGCGCGCGGTGCCGCCCAAGCAGTTCTTCTTCGAGGACGCACTGCTGGATCTCGCGCGCGCCCAGGCCCTGGCCGGCAAGCCGGTCGACGCGCTCGCGACGTACGAGCGCCTGCTCAAGGACGTGCCCGAGACCCGGCGGGCGCCCGACATCCGGGCCAAGATCGCCGAGCTGCAGACCCGCGGCAAGTAGCCTCGACCCAGACGATCCCGCCTCCTCAGAGAGTCCGATAAGAGACATTATGTCAAGTTCGTCGAGAGCCACGGTCCGCTATCTGGCCCTCGTCTACATCGAGCCCGGCCGGCGCGAGGCGCTCCGAGGGTACGAGCGCCGGGTCCTCCCCGTCTTCCAGCGACACGGCGGTGCCTTCGAGCGGATCTGGAGCCCGGTGGCCCAGCCAGAGCCACCGCCGGATGCGGACACCCCGGACGAGATCCACCTGCTGCGCTTCGACACCGAGACCGGTCTCGAGGCGGCCCGGCGGGATCCGGAGATGCAGGCCCTGGCCGGGCTGCGCCGAACCGTGGTCCGCAAGGCGGTGCTGGTGCGGGTCACCGACGTGCCGCTCGGGTCCTACTTCGCGGACGGAGCCTGAGCGGGCCGGCCGATCAGCCGCGCTCGGGGCGCTCGAGCGCGTGGATCAGCGCGCCCTCGAGATCGGCGAGGCCGTCCATGAGGTCCGCGGTGTCGGTCCAGCGCTCCTGCACGGCCCAGTACTGGGCCTCGCCGAAGCACTGGGCCTTCCGCTCCAGGAGTGAGGCGGCCTCGGCGTGGCCGGCCTCGCGCAGGAAGGCGGCCGCGTCGTGACTGCGCCGGGCCGCGAGCGGCAGCGCGAAGGACGTGAGATGGCCGGCCAGCCGCTTGGCCATCGTGCCGCGCAGGTCCGCGGCGAGGAGCCGGAAGGCGCGCGGCCCGCCGTAGCGATCGGGGCCGCCCGGGTCGGCGCCCAGGCTGACCCGGGCCGCCCCGAGCGTGCGCGCGATCATGGCCTCGCGCGTCGGTTGGCGCGCCTGCCGGAAGGCGGAGCGCATGGTGTACGGCGTCTGGGCGTAGCGCACGCGCTCGGCGCGCCACGCGCGCAGGAACTCGACCGCGGGCATCGCCACGCACGGGTAGCCGTCGGGATCGTGCACCCGCACGCGCTCGCCCTCGACGCCCAGCACCACCACGAAGTGATCGCTGCCCGACATCTGCGCGTGCTGCGGCATGTAGCCGAGCGCGCCCATGTCGAGCGGGCCGGCCAGGACCGGTCCGCGCGCGGCCGCCGCGCCGAGCCGGGCCAGCGCCGCCTCCGCGGTGCCCTCGCGCTCGTCGAGACACTCCCAGCCGAGCACGTCGAGGGCCGTGGAGAGACCCTGGTCGGGGGTGGCGAGCGGCGAGCTGAAGTAGACGAGCAGGTCGCGGCCGACCCGCAGGTAGTCCGTGCCGAAGGGCATGGTGGTCAGGCATTCGAGGAAGCCGGGCTCGGGCAGCTCGGCGGGCGCCGCCCCGGACTCCCGCAGCGCCATGTAGAGGCTGTTGGCGTAGCCGTAGGCGCCGTTGCCGGTGTAGCGGATGGTCACGGCGAGCCCACCCGATGGGCCACGCAGTGCACCGTCGCGACCGCCGCGCCGGCGTGGGTGGTGACCGTGACGTCGTAGAATCCTGCGCGCCGGCCGTGCCGGCGCTCGCGCGCCTCCGCGACGAGCCGCGCGCCGGGCGGAGCCGGGGCCAGGAAGCTGATCGTCATCGAGAGCGCGACCCGGCAGAGGCCGGGCCCGAGCTCGAGGTACTCGACGCCCAGCTCCTCCGCCCACGGCTCGCGACGCAGCGCCGAGGCCAGACCCTCCGGCACGTCCTGGCGTCGCGCGTGGGCGGTCACCGCGGCTCTACTGGATCGTGGCCGTGACCGTCAGGGCGGTGTCCTGCGACGACTGCTCGGCGCGGTAGCCCAGCACCTGCCGGGTGACCGCGTGGAGGCTGCCGGTGCTCCCGCCGAACTGCATGCGCCCGCCGTTGGGCACGATCAGCTGGGTCGCGGCCTCGACGACCTCGATGGTGCCGCCGCCCGCGGCCGTGAAGTAGCTGATCACCGGGGTGAGGGTGACCCGGATCTGGTTGCCGGGCAGGATCACCGGCCGCACCGACAGCGCGGTCCCTACCCGCTGCCACGCGACCCCCTGGGCCACGTAGCCCTTGCCGGTCGCGTAGTCGTAGTAATAGGCGAGCTGCGGGGTCGGCACGTCGTCCGCCACCATGATCGAGCCGGCGCCGCCGTCGAGCACCACCGTGAAGAGGCCCGACGAGCGGGTGACGCGGGTGGTGGTGTCCTCCACCGCGAGCCCGCCGCGCCCGCGCACCCGCGGGTCACCGCTCCTGCGCTGCTCGACGATCACGTTCCCCTGCCCCTGCACGCCCTGACGGCTGCCCTGCGCCTGCTGCTGGAACTCCAGCAGCACCCGAACCTGGCGCGTGCCCTGGGCGACTGCCGGGCGCGGCCCCCCGACCGCCGCGAGAGCGGCCACGGCCAGGACCCCGAGCCCGAGAATGCCGGTGAGGCGCACGCGTTATCCCGGGATCTGCGCTTCTTCGGGCAGGCGGTCCCAGACCGGCGTCCACTCCGGCAGCGTGAGCCCGACCGCGCCCGCCTTCTCGGCCACCTCGCGCGCGAAGGTCTGGCGCACCTCGTCGTTGTCGCGGAGCTTGAGGCGGTACTTGCGGTAGAGCACGTTCTTGGCCGAGCCCGGCCGGCCGAAGATGTTCATGGTGCGGATGTACCAGCGGTTCAGCGTCTCCTGCGCCTCGTCGTGGGTCTTCGGATCCTCGGCCAGCCGCTTGACCCAGAACTCGCCGTGGCGGATGTGGAACTTCTCCTCCTTGAAGATACCCTCGATGGCGCGCACCCAGGGCCCGTAGGAGCAGGTCCGCACGTCCTCCAGCTGGTGCCCCGCGCCGCGGTCCATGCAGAAGTTGAAGAAGATGAAGTCGGCCCAGGTGTCGATCGGGTAGTAGAAGATGTTCACCCGCTTGTCGGCGGTGATGCGGGACGTGCCGATGTCCGCGTCCGCCGCGATGCGCATGGTGAGCACCTCGTCGTGGGCGCGCACGTGGGCATCCACGTCGACCCCCAGGTCGGCCAGGAGCCCGTACATGACGGTGGCGTGGCGCAGCTCGTCCTTCACGATCTGGGCCACCACGTGCTTCTCCTCCACTCCGGGCGCCTTCGCGATCCACGGCACGTAGCCGTAGCCGCCGGCCAGCTCCGAGTCGGCCTGCATGGTCATGAGGTGGATCAGGTTCTGCCGGTAGTCCTCCGTCATCTCGTCGAGGGATTCGATGCGCTCCCCCGCCTCGATGCGGGCCAGCAGTCGGGCTTCGTCTCGCTCGGCCATGACTATCTCCTTTCCACGACCCGCACCGCCTTGCCTTCGCTGCGCGGGATGGTCTTCGGCGCCACCACCGCGATCTCCGGGTTGAGCCCGAGGTGGCCGCGGAGCCGCTCCGCGACCCGTGCGCAGAGCGCGCTGATCTGGGGCCGGGCCGCCTCGAAGCCGCCCCACTCCCGCACCACGTGCTCCGTGGGCTCCACATGCACGGCCAGCGTCGGGAACGCGCTGCGCCGGTCCACCAGGAGCTGGTAGTGCGGGGCCAGCTCCGGGACGGTGAGGAGCGCGGCCTCGAGCTGGGACGGGTAGACGTTGACGCCCTTGATGATCAGCATGTCGTCGGTGCGGCCCTTGATGCGGGCCATGCGCACGGTGGTGCGCCCACAGCGGCACGGCGAGGGGTCGAGCCGGGTGACGTCGCCGGTGCGGTAGCGGATCATCGGCAGCGCCTCCTTGGTGAGCGAGGTCAGCACCAGCTCGCCCTCGCGCCCGTCCGACAGCGGCGCCCCGGTGCGCGGGTCGACGATCTCGGGCAGGAAGTGGTCCTCGTTCAGGTGGAGGCCGTCGCGCGCCTCGACGCACTCGGTGGCCACCCCGGGCCCGATCATCTCGCTGAGCCCGTAGAAGTCCACCGCCGCGCAGCCCCAGAGCGTCTGGAGCTGCCCCCGCATCGCCTCGGTCCACGGCTCGGCTCCGAAGAGCCCATAGGCGAGGCCGACCTTTCGCGGGTCCAGGCCCTGCTCGAGCATGCTCTCCCCGATGTGGAGCGCGAAGGAGGGCGTGCAGGCGAGGCCGTGCGGGCGGAAGTCCTGGAGCAGCAGGATCTGGCGCAGGGTGTTGCCGGAGGACACCGGCACCACCGTGAGGCCCATGTGCTCCGCGCCGTCGTGGAAGCCGAGCCCGCCGGTGAAGAGGCCGTATCCGTAGGCGACCTGCACGAGCTGGCCGGGCTCGGCGCCGGCCGCGGCCAGGGCGCGGGCCATCACTTCGCGCCACACCTCGAGGTCGCTCCGGGTGTAGCCGACCACGGTGGGCTTGCCTCGCGTGCCGGAGGAGGCGTGGATGCGCACCACGTCCTCGCGCGGGACCGCGAAGAGGCCGAACGGATAGTGGTCCCGCAGGTCCTCCTTCCGCGTGAACGGCAGCTCGCCGAGCCGCGTCAGGTCGACGTCGCCGTCGCGAACGCCGGCCGCGGCGAGGGCGGTGCGGTAGAAGGGCACCCGCGCCCGCGCCCGCGTCACGGTGGCGCGCAGGCGCTCGGCCTGGAGCGCGCGCAGGGCCGCGCGCGGCGCGGTCTCGATCTCGCGGTTCCAGATCATGGCGCTAGGTCACCGCCACCCGGCGCACCAGCCAACTCTGCCGCTCGAGGAAGCGGGCCATGGTCTCGAGCGTGCGCGGGTCGGCGGCGGCGTCCAGGCTGATCCGGTCCGGCAGGATGTAGCGGACCTCCGGGTAGGACACGAGCACGCGAAGCAGCGTCCGCACCCGCTGGTCCCAGGCCAGGAGGCCCTGGTGGCCGGGGCCGGCGGTGTGCGGGTCCCAGTCGGCCTGCAGCCCCACCCGCAGGGTGCGGCCCAGGGCGGTGGCCGGCATCAGCGCGGCCCGCGGCACAGGGCCTCGTAATGCTCGACCATGGCGTGGATCTGCCGCTCGGTGGAGAAGCGCGCCTCCGCGAGCCGGCGCGCGGCCTGGCCCATCGCCACCCGGCGCTCCGCGTCGAGCAGGAGGCCGATGGCCGCGTCCGCCATCTCGCCGGTGTCGCTCTTGGTGAGGAACCCGGTCTCGCCGTCGGTCACCACCTCGTCCACCCCGGAGGCACGGACCGCCACCGCGGGGAGCCCGCAGGCGTGCGCCTCGGCCAGGACCAGGCCCTGGGTCTCGGTCTCCGACGCGAAGAGGAAGAGGTCGGCGGCGCGATAGTAGTCGGGCAGGGCCTCCCGGCTGAGCCCGCCGTGGAAGACGACGCGGCGCCCCGCGCCCCCCGCGGCGGCCCGCGCCTCGAGCGCCGCCCCGTGGCTCCCCTTCCCGACCAGGTGCAGGGTCGCGCTCGACACCGCGGCGGCCACCGACTCGAAGGCGTCGAGCACGCGCTCGAGGCTCTTCTCGCGATCGAGGCGCCCGGTGTAGAGGCAGATCAGGCCGTCGCCGGACAGCCCGAGCCGGCGGCGCGCCCGCTCACGGCTGCCCGGGCTGAACAGCGCGAGGTCGACTCCGGTCGGGATCACCGCGACCGGCGCGCGGACGCCGCGGCGCCGCAGCGTGTCCGCCACGTGATCGGAGGGCGCCACGACCAGGTCCGCCGAGTCGGCGAAGCGGCAGGAGAGACGCACCGCGAGGCTCCGCACCAGGCGCGGAGGCAGCGGGACGTAGTGGGCGTACTTCTCGTAGCGCGTGTGGTAGGTGAAGACGAGCGGGCGCCCCTGCCCCCGGGCCAGCCTCCGGCCGGTCACCCCGAGCAGGAACGGATGGTGGACGTGGACGACGTCGAGCTCGAGCGCGCGGGCGACCCGCCCCAGGCGACGGGAGACGGGCAGCGGCAGCGAGAAGCCGGGGTACGTCGGCGCGGGGATCGACGGATAGCGGAAGACGAACGGCGGATCGGGGTGCGGATGCTGCGCGGCCGGCGCGAAGACCCAGGCCCGGTGGCCGAGCGCCTCAAGCCCCAGCCGCAGGGTCTCGACCGCGGTCGTGACCCCGCCGCGGAACGGCAGGTAGTTGTTGGTGAACAGCCCGACGCGCATTCACTATTCGTCCGCGCTCTTCGGGTCCTTGCCGGGCTCGATCCGATCGAAGTCGCCCGGCTTGAGCGACTCGAGCCACTCCTTGATCTTGGCCTGGTCGTCGCCCTTGCCGGTGCCGATCTCGGTCTCCTTGGCGACCTCGACGGTGCGGGCCTTGTGCACGACGTCCTCCTCAACGAAGATCGGCGCGCCCACCCGCAAGGCCAGCGCGATCGCGTCGGAGGGGCGAGAGTCCACCGTGAGCTCGGCGTTGCCCAGCCGGAGGTGGAGCACCGCGTAGAAGGTGTTGTCCCGCAGGTCGTTGACCACGACCTTCTGCACGCGTGCCTCGACCGCCTCCAGGATGTTCTTGATCAGGTCGTGGGTCATCGGCCGCGGCGTGGAGATCTTCTCCAGCTCCAGCGCGATGGCGTTGGCCTCGAAGAGGCCCACCCAGATCGGCAGGGAGCGCTTCTCTTCCTCGTCGCGGAGGATGATCATGGGCATGTTGGAGAGCGGATCCAGCGCGAGCCCCTTCACTTTCATCTCCAGCACCATGGTGCGCTTCCTCCCTAGGCCGGTAACGCGGGCTCGGCCAGGCCCACCGGGAACCGGTCGTCAACTCTCGGGTCCTCGGGCGAATCGAGCTCCCCCCGGAGGCTGTGCGGCAGGGCCCGGGTGATGCGCACCTCCACCACCCGGCCCAGAAGGTCACGGCCTCCGGTGTCGAAGTTCACCACACGATTGCAGCGGGTCCGGCCGGCCGCCTCGTCGGGATTCTTGCGCGAGACCCCGTCGACCAGCACCGGGAGCGTCCGGCCCTCGAGCCGGCGGCTCCGCGCAGCAGCCACCCGGGTCGTCACCTCGAGCAGCCGGGTGTTGCGCTCCGCCTTCACCGCCTCCGACACCTGATCCGCCATGTCGGCGGCGGGCGTGCCGGGCCGACGGGAGTAACGGAAGGCGAAGACGTTGTCGTAGCCCACGCGCTCCACCATCTCCACCGTGCGCGCGAAGTCCAGGTCGGTCTCGCCGGGGAAGCCGACGATCAGGTCGGTGGACAGGGCGAGATCCGGCACCGTCTCCTGCAGCTCCGCGATCAGTTCGAGGTAGCGGGCGCGGGTGTAGCCGCGGTTCATCCGCTCGAGCACGCGATCGGATCCGGATTGCAGCGGCAGGTGCAGGTACTCGCAGACCTTGGGGACGTCGCGAATGGCGCGGATCAGCCGGGGCGTCAGGTTGTACGGATTCGAGGTCGTGAAGCGGATCCGCTCGATGCCGTCGATGTCGTTGACCCGCTCGAGCAAATCGGCCAGATCGGTGGGCGGGCTCAGGTCCCGCCCGTAGGCGTTGACGGTCTGGCCCAGCAGGGTCACCTCCCGGCAGCCCGCCGCGGCGAGGCCCCGGATCTCCTCGACGATGACCGCGGGGGCGTGGCTGCGCTCCCGGCCCCGCGTGGTCGGCACGACGCAGAAGGTGCAGAACTTCTCGCAGCCTTCCATGACCGTGACGAACGCCTTGAGCCGCCGGCCGCCGTCGGGTCGCGCGGTGATCTTCACGAGCGACCCCTCCCCGGTCTCGAGCACCGGGCCCCGCCCGGTGCGGGCCCGCTCGACCAGCTCGGCGACCCGGGCGATCGCGGGCGAGCCGAAGACCAGGTCCACGTAGGGAGCGCGCTCCTGGATGCGGCCCTTCTGAAGCTGGGCCATGCACCCCATGACCCCGATCGTCAGGTCGGGCCGCCGATGCTTGAGCAGCCGGAGCGCGCCGAGCTGCGAGAACACCTTGTCCTCCGCCTTCTCGCGGATCGAGCAGGTGTTGAGCAGGATCAGGTCGGCTTCCTCCGGGCGATCGGTCAGCTCGTAGCGCTCCTGCTTGAGCAGGCCCGCCACGCGCTCGGAGTCGTACTCGTTCATCTGGCAGCCGTAGGTGATCAGGTGGAGCTTGGCCATCAGCGGATCGACGACGCGCGAGACGGCCACGGAGGATTTTTCTGCATAATTGGTCGGGACTTACGGTAGCATCCGCCCCCGGGCATGTCAAACTCCGGGCGAATCGGACGGCTCAGACGGTCTCCTCGAAGACGCCGATCCGCCGGAACTTCTCCTGGCGCTCCTCGATCAGCTCCGCCTCGGACTTGGACTTGAGCTGCCAGAGTTGCTCGCGCAGCGCCGCGCGCAGGCTCGCCGCGGTGGCCTCCCAGTTGCGGTGGGCGCCCCCCACCGGCTCCGGCACGATCCCGTCGATGACACCCAGCTTGAGCAGGTCCGGCGCGGTCACCCGCATCAGCTCGGCCGCCTCGGGCGCCTTCGCGGCCTCGCCCCAGAGGATGGCCGCGCAGCCCTCGGGCGAGATCACCGAGTAGATCGCGTACTCGAGCATCAGCACCCGGTTGCCGACGCCGAGCGCGAGCGCGCCGCCGCTGCCGCCCTCGCCGGTGACCACGCACACGATCGGGGTGGGTAGCCCCGCCATCTCCCGCAGGTTGCGCGCGATGGCCTCCGCCTGACCCCGCTCCTCGGCGGCCAGGCCCGGGTAGGCGCCCGGCGTGTCGATGAGGGTGATGATGGGCTTGCCGAACTTGCCCGCGAGCTGCATCAGCCGGAGCGCCTTGCGGTAGCCCTCCGGATGCGGCATGCCGAAGTTGCGGGCGATGTTCTCGCGGGTGTCGCGCCCCTTCTGATGCCCGATCACCACCACCGGCTCGCCGTCGAAGGTGGCGAGGCCGCCCACGATCGCCTTGTCGTCGCCGAAGACGCGATCGCCGTGCAGCTCGACCCAGTCCTCCAGCAGCAGGTTGACGAGGTCGAGGGTGTGGGGGCGCTTCGGGTGCCGGGCGATCTGGGTGCGCTGCCAGGCGGTCAGGCCCGCGTAGATCCGCTGCTGCTGGCGGGCGAGCCGCTCCTCGAGCTTCGCGATCTCGTCGCGCGCGGCGAGCGAGTCCTCGGAGGCGCGCAGCTCGGCGATGCG
>JBGQHJ010000134.1:0-13085 GCA_041497895.1 Methylomirabilia bacterium | reverse complement strand
CGCGCTCGCCTCGGGCGGGATCACGTTGCGCTTCTCGCTGCCCCGGAGCATGGTGACCGCGAAGGTGGTGCGCAGCATCGCGGCCTGGTGCCGGTCGGCGAGGAAGGCGCGGCGGAAAGCGGGGTCGCCCAGCGACCGGGGAAGGTCGTCGTATCCCTTCCCGGTGTCGCCCGGCATCACCGAGCCAAGCCGCTCGAAGTACTCCTGCACCTCCGCCAGCACCCGGAGCGGCCGCTCCGCCTCGAGCAGGCGGCCGAGGGCGCGGATCAGGTGGTTCGGCGCGGTGTCGGGCCACGGCATCGAGCCGTGCCCGGGCTGGCTCCGCGCGGTGAGGCGGAGCGGCAGGCCCGTCTTCTCGGAGGTCACGATGCTGCCGAACGGCGCCCGGCGGCCCCCGGCCGGCCCGCTCTCCGGATAGATGCCGCCCAGCTCCGACAGCGCGTACTCGGCGCCCGCCAGCCACTCCCGCCGCTGGTCGGCCACCCACTGAGCGCCGAAGCGGCTCCCCGCCTCCTCGTCGGCGGTCGCGAGCAGGATCAGGTCGCGCTTGAGCCGCACCCCCGCCCGCTTGATCGCCAGCACCCCGGCCAGGTGGAGGATGCCGGTGGACTTCATGTCGAGCGCGCCGCGGCCGTAGAGGAAGCCGTCCTGGATCACGCCGCCGAACGGATCCACCGTCCAGTAGCGCGGGTCCGCGTAGACCACGTCGATGTGGTGGTGGAGCACGATGCCGCCCTCGGACCCGTCGCCCCGCAGGCGTGCCACCAGGTTGCCGCGGCCGGGGGCGGACTCCACGGTCTCGCTCGCGATGCCCTCCCGCCGCAGCACCTCCTCGAGGAAGCGCGCCCCGAGGGTCTCGTTGCCGGGCGGATTGGTCGTGTCGAGCGTCAGGTACTGCCGGAGCAGCTCGACGGTCTCGCGCCCGAGGGCGTCCCAGTTCATGACGCGCGCGCCTGCTCCCAGAAGCGACCGGGGTTGGGGCGCTTGGCCAGGCGCCGCTCGAGCAGGGCCACCGCGCGCGGCTCGGATCCGCGCAGGGCCGCCGCGAGGAGCGTGTCGTGGAAGACCTCGCGCTGAGCGTGGCTGCCGCCCACCTCGACGATGCGCGCCTCGACGGGCTCGATGCGCGTCACCGCGGCCGCGTAGTCGCCGCGGGCGAAGGCGTGCAGCCCCTCCATGAGCGGCACCACCACCCCGGCGAGCGTGGGGTTCTTCGACCTGGCCCCGCGCTGCCGGAGCCGGTCGAGCTGGAGCGACGCACTGCTCCAGTCGCCCGCCGCCGCGAGCGCCATCCCCACGTGCAGGTCGTGGAAGAGCAGCAACGGCATGTCGAGCCACCGCCGCGCCGCCTCGCCGAGCTTGGCCCAGCGGCGTGGATCCGGACGGCCGAAGAGATCGAGACGCCACGCCAGGGCCACCGAGTCTTGCAGGTCGGAGGCGATCGCGATCGGGATGCGGCCGAACACGCTCTCGAACAGCCGCCCGCCGCGCTCGTAGTCGCCCTCGGCCAGGTGGAGCAGGGCCAGGTGCCAGAGCAGGTGGTTCCGGAAGTAGCCCAGGTGATCGCAGGGACGGATCCGCCCCGGCAGGCTCTCGATCCCGCGACGATTGTCGCCCCGCTCGTAGTGCACGTGGGCGATGGCGTGCACCGCCCAGGCGTCCCGCGGGTTCAGCGCGACCGCCCGCTCGGCGAGCGGCAACGCCTCGTCGAAGCGCCGATTCTCCTCGAGCGCGAAGGCGTGATAGCCGAGGGCGTAGCCGTCGTCGGCCAGGGCCGGCAGCACCGCGCGGGTCACCTCGAGCATCTCGGCCGAGCGCCCCTGCCAGAAGTAGATGTAGTAGAGGCGCTGCATCAGCAGCACGTCGCGCGGGAACTCACCCAGGATCTCCTGCATCACCGCGATGGCGTCGTTGCCGCGCCCGCCCACGAAGAGGCGCAGGGCCTCCAGGTGCCGGCGCTCGCGAGCGGTGAGCGACGCGGCCTGGGCGGTCCCGTCCGCGATCGCCCGCTCCATCTCGGTCCGGGCCGCCGGGATCTGCTCGTCCAGGTAGAGCGCGACCGCGAGGGCGGCGCGGGCCAGCACGAAGTCGGGGTCGGCGGCGAGCGCCTGGCGGAAGCACTCCACGGTGTCGGCCCCGAAGCCCAGGAGCGCGCGCACGCCCCGGTCGTGGGCGTCGACCGCGGGGCGGGACGAGGTCGAGACGGCCAGGCCGTACGCGTCGCGCAGCACGGCGGTCATGGTAGCAGAAGGCGCCGGAGGAACGCGAGGGCGCGCCGCTCCGCCCACGACGAGCCCCCGAGCGGACCGTCCAGAAATCCCACGTGCCCGCCCTGCTCCACGAAGGCCGCCTCGAGCCAGTGCGATCGCGCGACCGCCGCCGCGGGAAGGCGCTCCCCGGGCAGGAACGGATCGTTGGTCGCGTTGATCAGCAACGTGGGGCGCCGGACGCGCTCGAGAAAGGGCCCGCAGCTCGCCCGGCTCCAGTAGTCGCGCTCGTCGGCGAAGCCGTTCAGCGGCGCGGTGAACCACCGGTCGTACTCCGCGAAGGTGCGCGAGCGCAGCACCGCGGGCACGTCGATCCGGCCGTCGTAGAGATGGGTCTTGGCCCGCACCTTGGCCTTCATGGTGCGCAGGAAGCTCCCGGTGTAGACCGCGCGGTTGAAGCCGCGGTCCAGCACCTCCGCGCACGCGGCCAGGTCGAACGGGGTCGAGATCGCGACCGAGCCCACCACCGCGGCGGGCGCGGCCTCGCCCTGCTCCCCGAGCCACTTCAGCACCACGTTGCCGCCCAGCGAGATCCCGATCAGGCCGATCCGGGGATCGGCCTCGCGCTTCTGCAGCCGCTCGAGCACCCACTCGAGATCGCGGGTGTCGCCCGAGTGGTACAGCCGCGGGAGCCGGTTCACCTCGCCGCTACACGAGCGGAAGTGGAGCACGGCGGGGCGCCAGCCGAGCCGCCCCGCTCCGCGCAGCAGGCCGCGCGCGTAGTGAGAATTCGACGATCCCTCGAGGCCGTGGAGGATCAGGACCACGGGGCCGGACTCGGGGGCGCCGGCGAGCCAGTCGAGATCGACGAAGTCGCCGTCGGGCGTCTCGAGCCGCTCGCGCCGCAGCGGGGGCCGCCGCCAGTGGCGCACCAGCGGCCCCCACAGCGTCTGGAGGTGCCGGCCCCGGTACCAGAACGGCGGACGGTAGGCGGAGTCGTCTGGCATGCGGCGGGCCGTGTTGTGTTTGTTTGTGTTCTAGCCTTCCTGGCCCTTCAGCAGCAGTCGCACGACCTCGGGGGCGATCGTGCGGGCCCGCGCGTCCAGCTCGGCGTCGGTGAGGTTCGCGATCGGATGCGGCACCGAGAGGAACCTGTACTCCGGGACGCCCCACGACTGGGCCATGGCGTGCCCGGTGGCCTCGAAGACGTCGGTCACGATGGACGCGGCGGGGACGCCGATCTTCTCGAACAGGATTCCGTCGAGCACACTGCCCGACGAGCAGGACCCTCAGTCGCCGATGCCGGCGACGACGACGTCCACGGTCTGCTTGGCGTCGTCGATGATCTCCTTGTGGGCCGGCACGCTCGAGTTGTGCTTGCGCCACATCCGCGCCTCGGCGGCGCCGTACTCGGTCTTGAGGATGACCCCGATCTTCTGCAGCAGCTTGTCCGAGTTGAACTTGGTGTTCTCCACCAGTCCGATGCGCTTGCCCTTGAGCGAATCCGGGCGCGGCACGTACGTGAGCGGCTGTCGCCGCGGCTCGACCGTGGGGTCGAGGATCTCGAATCCCGCCATCATGCGCTCCTCTCTTTGATGACCACCGTCACTGCTTCCGACGAGGTGCGGCTCGCCCAGCCCGGGATGAAGCACGAGAAGGAGCCGGCGCGCCCCCCCGCCGCCACCACCAGGATGTCGTCCGGCGACTGCACGATCGGCCGGCTCGTGGCCTCGTCCTCCGGCTTCACCCCGCCGGGCATCCGCGCGGTCCGCTTGAAGTGCGCCACCGTGTTCGTGGAGTTCTCGAAGATGAACTTGCGGATGTCGGCCTTGGACCAGCCGTCGGCCGCGATCGTGCGCATGTGCTCGCCGGCCAGCACCACGCAGTAGTTGGGCTGTCCGATCTGCCCGGGATACCGCATCGTGTCGCAGAGCGTGCCGAGCACGCCGGCCGCGGTGCTCGAGAGCTGGTTGTAGAACTGGATCGGGGCCAGCGCGGCCATGACCGTGACCGCGCTGTCGGTGGGCCGGCAGCCGGCCCGCTCGACGTGCAGCGGTGTCCACGGGCTCTCCGCCTCGTTCTCGGCCATCACGTACGTGTAGCGGCCCGGATGGCCGAAAGTCCCGCGGTCGAGCCGTCCGGGCATCGTCCCGATCACGTTGCGCATCACCAGCCGCACCGCGCGCCCGACGGTGGCGTTCGCCCGCCAGCCCGGCGCGAAGAGATTGTCGCCCGAGTTGAAGTCGAGCCGCTTGGCGACGGGCCCGTTGACGATCGTGAGGACCGCCGCGCTCCCGGTGGACGTGGCCGGCCCGTGATAGCCCCACCGGGGATCGGCGATGCCCTCGATCGCGGCCACCACCACCGGCATGTACTCGGGCCGGCAGCCCGCCATCACCGCGTTGATCGCGACCTTCTCGGCGGAGATCGCCACCTGTCGGTTGGTGATGAAGGCGACCTGCGCGTCGGGCTCGAGCGCGACCGCGTCGAGCATGGCCCGCACCGCCGGCTCGGTCGGCGGCACCACCGGCAGGCCGTCGGTCCATCCCCGGCTGTAGCAGAGGTCGAGCGCCTCCTGGAAACCCTCGACGGCGTAGCGCTGTGACGAGATCCTCGCGGTCATGAGCGACTCCTCCTGTGTGCGCTCACCCTAGGGCGAAGCCCGCGTCCTGTCAAGCCGGCCGCGGCTCGCGCTCGGTTGACACCGTCCGAGGTCCCCCGGAAGATGAGTCCGTGAGCGACCGCGACGGGCATCCGCACGTGGTCATCGTGGGCGGCGGATTCGGCGGGCTCTACGCGGCCCGCGCGCTCGCGAACCGGCCGGTCCGCGTCACCCTCCTCGACCGGCGCAACCATCATCTCTTCCAGCCCCTGCTCTACCAGGTGGCCACCGCGGCCCTCAACCCGTCCGACATCGCGACCCCGCTTCGCTCCATCCTGCGCCGCGCCCCGAACGTCACCGTGTTCCTGGCCGAGGTCGTGTCGGTGGACCTGGCCGGCCGACGCCTCGTCCTCGACGAGGGCGCGATGCCCTACGACGCGCTCGTGCTCGCCGCGGGCGCCGGCCACTCCTACTTCGGCCACGACGACTGGGAGCCGCTGGCCCCGAGCCTCAAGACCCTGGAGGACGCGCTCGAGATCCGGCGCCGCGTGCTGCTGGCCTACGAGGAGGCCGAGCGGGAGCAGGACGGCGCCGAGCAGCGCGCGCTGCTCACCTCGGTGGTGATCGGCGGCGGCCCGACCGGGGTGGAGCTGGCCGGGGCCCTGGCCGAGATCTCGCGCGAGACCATCGCGCGCGACTTCCGCCTGATCGACCCCACCAAGGCGCGGATCGTGCTGCTCGAGGGCAGCCCCCGCGTCCTGGCCGCCTTCCCCGATCCCCTGCCCGCGCGCGCCGCCGCCGCGCTCGCGCGCATCGGGGTCGAGGTGCGCACCGGCGCCACCGTCACGCGGGTAACCCCCGACGCGGTCTGGCTGGGCGGGGAGCAGATCCGCGCGCGCACCGTGCTGTGGGCGGCCGGCGTCGCCGCCGCGCCGCTCACCCGCACGCTGGGCGTGCCGCTCGACCGGGCCGGGCGCGTGCTGGTCGAGCGCGACCTCTCGATCCCCGGCCACCCCGAGGCCTTCGCCATCGGCGACCTGTGCTCCTTCACCGGGGCCGACGGCCGACCGTTACCCGGGCTGGCGCCGGTCGCCTTGCAGCAGGGGCGCGCGACGGCCCGCAACGTGCTGCACCATCTGGCCGGAGAGCCGACCGACGCGTTCCGCTACCGCGACCGCGGCAGCATGGCCACCATCGGCCGCGCGGCCGCGGTCGCGGTGGTCGGGCGCCTCCGCCTCTCCGGCCTGCCGGCCTGGCTCGCGTGGCTCTTCGTGCACATCGCGTTCCTGATCGGCTTCCGCAACCGCTTCCTGGTGCTGTTCGAATGGGCGTGGGCGTACATCAGCTGGCAGCGCGGCGCGCGCCTGATCACCGGGCCCTGGCGCTCACGACGCTGACGGTGTCCGCGGCGGTGGGGTGGGGGCGGCGGGAGGGCCCCCGCCGCCCCCGCCCCACCGCCGCGCCTCCCGGGGCTTTGCGTTGCTGGACGCATGGCCTATGCTCGATCCGGTGAGCACCTATCTGCGGCTGATCACGACACGGGCACTCGCGCCGTGAACTCGGAGAGTCGGTTGCCGCTGGTCGCGTACTTCTCGATGGAGTACGGGCTGCACGAGGAGTTCCACTCGTACGCGGGCGGCCTGGGAGTGCTCGCGGGCGACTTCATGAAGTCGGCCGGGGATCTCGGAATGCCGGTCGTGGGCGTGGGGCTCCGCTGGGGCCAGGGCTACACCTCGCAGCACATCGGCTCCGACGGGTATCCCTACGACGAGTGGGCCCAGCAGAAGACCGACGTGCTCTCCGACACCGGGGCGCGCGTGCGCGTGCGGGTCGCGGCGCGCGAGGTGGAGTGCCGCGTGTGGCGCGTGGGCCGCTACGCCATCGCCCCCCTCTACCTGCTCGAGCCCACCGACCCGCGCGATCTGTGGATCACCCGCCGCCTCTACGACCCGCGACCGGACTGCCGGGTCGCCCAGGAGATGCTGCTCGGCATCGGGGGGGTGCGCGCGCTCCGGGCGCTGCACCTCCCGGTCGAGCTCTACCACTTCAACGAGGGGCACGCGGTCTTCGCCGGGATCGAGCTGATCGCGGACCGGATGGAGACCGGCAGCCGCTTCCACGACGCGTGGCGCAAGGCGCGCCGGTCCATCGTGTTCACCACCCACACCCCGGTGCCGGCCGGCAACGAGGTCCACGCGCTCGCCGAGCTGCGGCGGCTCGGCGCGGGCTGCGAGCTGGTGGCGAGCGAGCTGGCCGAGATCGGCGGCGATCCGTTCAACATGACGGTGGCGGGGCTGCGGCTCGCCCACGCGGCCAACGCGGTGGCCCATCTGCACGGCGAGACCGCCCGCGCGATGTGGGCCCACGTGGAGGACGCGGCGCCGATCATCGCGATCACCAACGGGGTGCACACGGGCACCTGGCAGGACCCGCGCATCGCGGCGGCGCACGGCAGCGACGAGCGGCTGCTCGCGGCCAAGCGCGCGCTCAAGGGCGAGCTCCTGGCCGAGGTGCGCGCGCGGACCGGCACCCGTCTCGATCCCGACGCGCTCACCATCGGGTTCGCCCGGCGGGCCGCCACCTACAAGCGGCCGGACCTGCTGCTGCGCGACCCGGGCCGCTTCGCGACCTTGATCAAGCGCCACCGGGTCCAGCTCCTCTTCGCGGGCAAGGCCCATCCGGCCGATCACGAGGGCAAGGCGGTCATCGCGCGGCTCGTCGAGGGGCTGCGCCAGTGGCCCGACAGCGTGGCCTTCCTCGAGGACTACGACATGGCGCTCGGCCGCGTGCTCACGCGCGGCTGCGACGTCTGGCTGAACACCCCGCGGCGCCCGATGGAGGCGAGCGGCACCTCCGGCATGAAGGCGGCCATGAACGGCACCCTCAACCTCTCGGTGCTCGACGGGTGGTGGCCGGAGGGCTGCGAGCACGGCGTGACCGGGTGGGCCATCGGCGACGGCACCGTGAGCGGCGACCCCGACCCCCGCGACCTGCGCGCGCTCTACGACACGCTCGAGACCGAGGTCCTGCCCACCTTCGCCGACCGGGCGCGCTGGACGCGGATGATGCGGGGGTCGATCCGGATGGGGGTGGAGCGCTTCTCCTCGGACCGGATGGTCCGGGAGTACTTCGAGCGGCTCTACTCGGTCACTTCCCCCGCGCGATAGCCTCGGACAGCTCCTTGGCCCGCTCGCGGTCGAGCGGGGTGAGGCGCTCGAGCACGCGACGGGCGTCCTCGAGCCGCCCCATCTTCACGTAGGCCTCGCCCAGGTACTCGAGCGCGTCGGGGTAGTCCGGGCGCAGGCGCAGCGCCTCGTCGTAGGCCTTGAGCGCTTCGGCGTACTTGCCCTGGTTGCGGAGCGCGAACCCGAGCCCGTTCCAGGCCTCGGGGTACGCGGGCTTCATCTCCACCGCCCGGCTGAAGGCGACCGCGGCCACGCTCCACTCCTTCGCGCGCGTGGCCGCGACCCCGCGCGCGTACTCCCCTTCCGCCGACGGCACGGGCGGCAAGCGGCTGGGCGGGGGCGTCGGGGTCATCTCGGCGGCGGCCGGTGCGGCGGCCGCCAGCACCAGGAGCCCGACCAGCGTGAGGACCCGGCCGCGCACCGTCACACCTCGATGCGCTGGGTGACCGAGCGCGTCGCCCCGAAGGTGGGCACGAACACCGAGTGCTTTCCGGCCCCGCCCGCCACCACGATCATGATGTCGGCCCACTCGCGCGCGATCGGGGCCAGCGTGTCGGGCGGGCGGTCCTTGAAACCGGCGGGGTGGATCACCGCGAAGCGCTCGATGTTGGAGGGATCGAAGCGCGAGAGCGGCACCTGGGCGCGCTCCCACAGCTCGCGCTTGAACCGGGCCTTGGTCCAGCCCCCGCCGGCCACGGTGGCCGCGTGCTCGGGCCCCAGGATCACCAGCGGCTCGCCGCCCAGGTAGATGTTGTTGCTCCCCACCGTGGCCACGCTGCCCGCCACCGTGGCGAGGATGCCCTCGGGAGTGGAGGAGCCGTGGTCGTTGATGTTGTGCGGGGCCTCCGAGCCGCAGACCGTCACCGTGCTGACCTCGCGCCCGAAGCCCCGCTCGACGGAGAGCGGCTCCCAGGGCGACGCGGCCTCGTTCTCGGCCACGCAGTAGCTGTACTTGCCCGGGTGCCCCTGGGTCGCGCGATCCTCGTGACCGGGCCGGGCCCCGCCCACGTTCTGCAGCACGAGCCGCAGGGCGCGCCCGATGACCGCGTTGGCGCGATGGCCCTGCCCGAGCGCGTTGCCGCCCCCGTTGACGCCGAGCCGGACCGCGAGCGGGCCGTTGACGATGACGAGCGGCGAGCAGGGATGGGTGGTGGTCTGGATGGCCTGCAGGTTGAAGGCGGGCTGGCTCACCGCCTCGACCACGGCCAGGATCACCGGCAGGTGCTCGGGCAGCGCGCCCGCCAGCACCGCGTTCACCGCCACCCGCTCGACGGTGGCGCGGCCGAGCCGGGGGGGCAGCACCGCGACCGGGTCGCCGGCCGCACGCCGCGTGCCCGCGAGCATCGCGGCCACCCGCTCCGGGGTGGCGGGAATGGCGGGCAGCCCGTCGCCCCAGCCGCGCTCCATCAGGAAGGCCTGGAAATCGAGGAGATCGTCGGGCGCGCGGTGGCGCGGGGCCGGCCCTTCCGCCACCCCGGCATCCACTCCGCTCGCGGCCACGGTGCCGATGAGCGCGGCCAGCACCTGGTCGACCGCGCCCGCCGCCTTGCTCGCGACCAGGTCCTCCGCCACGCCGCCGATGGGGTGTGGCACCGTGACGATCCCGAGCGAGGCCAGTCCCTTGGCGCGGGCCTCGGCGAGGGCGAGCGGGCGGAACTCGTGCGTGCCCAGGACGACGGTCGCGATCCCCCGCCCTTCCAGCTCCGTGGCGTCGTGGATACTCCACGACGTGCACGACCCTCAGTCGGCGGAGGCGGTCAGGACGGCCCCGCAGTGGGCCGCCATCTCGTCGAGCACGGCGCGCGTCGCGCCGATGGAGGCACCGGGCTTGCGCCACACGCGCACCTCGGCGGCGCCGAGCTTGGCCGCGAGCGCGCGGGCCACGCCTTCCAGCAGGACGCGCGCGTTGGGCTTGGAGTTGTCGAGGATGCCGATGACCGCTCCCTGCAGCGAGGCCGGGCGCGGCGCCCCGGTGCGCGTGGCGGCGGCGGACGAGCCGACCGGGTCGAGGATCTCCATGGCCCGCATCATACCGCGGCCCCGGGCCCGTGTAGTACAGTCCTGAGCGGGGATGGCCACACCCGACTCGCTCGCGCGTCACGCGGCGACCCGCTACGTGCAGCCGCTGCGGGAGGGCGGCTCGCTGCCCGCGGTCGTCGACACCGCCACCGGGGGACTGTTCGTGGTCAAGTTCCGGGGCGCGGGGCAGGGCCCGAAGGCCCTGATCGCCGAGCTGGTGGTGGGCCAGCTCGCGCAGGCGCTCGACCTGCCGGTGCCCGAGCTCGCGATCGTGGACCTCTCCGCGGCCTTCGGGCGGAGCGAGCCCGACCCGGAGATCCAGGACATCCTGCGGGGCAGCCAGGGCGTCAACGTGGGGCTGCGCTACCTCGACGGCGCGTTCAACTTCGACGCCACCGCCGCGGGGGAGCTGATCTCCACCGACTTCGCCACGCGGCTCGTGTGGCTCGACGCGCTCGTCACCAACCCGGACCGCAGCCATCGTAATCCCAACCTGCTCGTGTGGCGGCGCGGCCCGTGGCTGATCGATCACGGCGGAGCGCTCTACGCGCATCACGACTGGGCCACGGTGGACGAGGCGCGAGCCCGGACCCCCTTCCCGCACATCCGGGACCACGTGCTGCTCGATCGGGCCGGCGACCTGGGTGCGGTCGACGCGCCCCTGGCCGGCGCACTCTCCCCCGAGGTGCTCGCCGGCATCCTCGCGCGGGTGCCGGACGAGCTCCTGACCGATCCGGTGGGCGGGCGCGACTTTCCCTCCGCGGCGGCCGCCCGCGCCCGCTACCTCGAATACCTGGCGGTGCGCCTGCGCGAGCCCCGCGTCTTCGTGGCCGAGGCGACCCGCGCGCGAGAGCAGGCGCGTCGCGAGCGGCCGCGTCCCCTCTCCGCGCGCCGATGACCGCCGGGGTCCCGATCGCCTACGACTTCGCGGTGCTCCGCGCGGTGCCCCACGTGCACCTGGGGGCCTTCGTGCCGGTCGGGGTGGTGCTCCACGCGCGCACCGCGGGCTACCTGGGGATGCGGACCCTCGCCGCGCTGGACGACCTGCGCGCGCGGGTGCCCGACATCGACCACGAGCTGCTCGCCCGCTACCTGGCGTCGGGCTGCGCGGTCGCCGCGGGCGACCCCGCCGCGGGCCCGGTCGCGCTCGCCCCGCCGTCCGAGCGCTTCCACTGGCTCACCGCCCCGCGCTCGGACGTGCTCCAGAGCTCGCCGGTCCACGCCGGGCTCACCGACGATCCGGCGCGGGCCCTCGACGAGCTGTTCGCGGCCTACGTGCTGGGCGCGCCCGCGGGCCGCCCGCGGGAGGAATAGCCCCGTGGCCGCGCCGGCCCCGCGCCGTCACTTCTCGATGCTGCGGAACTTCCACCTCGCGGACCTCTTCACGTTCGCGAACGGGTTCTGCGGGGTCGCGGCCCTCTTCGCGGCCATGCGCTTTCTCTCCACCGGCGACCGCCGGTATCTCTACGGCGCCGCGCTGCTGGTCCCGCTCGCGCTGATCTTCGACGTGCTCGACGGGCGCATCGCGCGCTGGCGGCACGGCGGCTCGCCGATGGGACGCGAGCTCGACTCGCTGGCCGACGTGATCTCCTTCGGGGTGGCCCCGGCCGGCATCGCGTTCGCGGCCGGCCTCGACCGCATGGTCGACCAGCTCGTCCTGATGTACTTCGTGGGGTGCGGGGTGAGCCGCCTCGCGCGCTACAACGTCACCGCCGCCGACCTCTCCCGTGAGACCGGGAAGGTCGCCTACTTCGAGGGCACGCCGATCCCGACCAGCGTCGTCCCCCTGGGCCTGCTGATGCTGGCCTTCCACTACGGCACGCTCTACCCGGTGCGCGCGCTCGGCCTCGAGCTGCACCTGGTCACGCTGCTGTTCCTGCTCTCCGGCAGCCTGATGATCAGCAAGACCCTCAGGATCCCGAAGCCGTAGCGGCCCGGCCGCCGCTCTCCCGCGTGAAGCACGCGATGGCGAGGGCCACCGCCTCGAAGACCGCGCAGGCGGTGAAGGCGGCGCGGAAGCTGCCGGTCAGGTCGAGGGCGTAGCCGAGCACCACCGGCACCACGAGACCGCCCACGAAGCAGAAGAGGTTCCGCGAGGATGGCCCAGCGAGAGGGTCTGGCCTCCGCGGTCATCGCGGCCGGGGAGGCGCGCCCCCGGGGAGCAGCGAGAGCGCGACCGCGAGCGCGCACACCGCCCCCGCGGCGAGGAACGCGCCGTGGAACGCGGGCAGGAAGCCGTCGCGGCCGAGGCGCGCGTCGAACAGCGCGGCGGTCACCTGCACCCCCACCGCGCTGCCGAGGGTACGGCTCAGGAACGCGAGCCCGCCCGCCACGCCCTGCTGCGCCGGCGGGAAGGACGCCATCATCAGGGCCAGGTTCGGCACCTGGAACAGGCCGACGCCCAGCCCCACGAGCGCCATCGCGACGCCGACCAGGACGAGCGACGGAGCGCCGGAGAGCGTCCCGATGGTGAGGAGGCCCGCCACCTCGAGCGCGAGGCCGCACGCGAGCGGCCCGCGCGGCCCGACGCGGTCGGTGGCCCAGCCGCCGAGCGGAGCGACCAGCGCGTTGGCGAGCGGGGTGAGCGCGAACACGAGCCCGCCCACGGTGGGCGTGAGACCGAGGGGGCCCACCAGGAAGAACGGCATCAGCAGCCACACCGAGAACTGCGCGTGGTTCGACAGGAACGCGAGCAGCGCGGCCCGCAGGACGGGCAGCCGCAGGAGATCCGCGAGCGCGACGCGGCGCCGGACCGGCGCGGCGCCACCCAGGCGCCGGAACCGGGTCTGGGCCAGCACCCCGAGCGCCAGGAAGAGCGGCGCGCGGAAGACGAAGGCGGCCGACCATCCGAAGCCGTCCAGCAGCGCGCCGCCCACCAGCGGCCCGATCCCGAGCCCCACGCCCAGGCCCAGGCTCATCAGCCCGAGCCCTCGGCCGTGACGCTCGCGCGGCAGCGACAGGGTCACCAGCGCGGGCGCGGTGCCGTAGACGAGGCCGCCCCCCAGGCCCTGCGCCACCCGCAGCAGCAGCACCGTCCCGTAGGTGTGCGCGAGCGCGTAGCCCATGAAGGCG
>JBGQHJ010000133.1:0-13184 GCA_041497895.1 Methylomirabilia bacterium | reverse complement strand
GTCGATCCGCGCGTCGAGGTCGGCGGGCGCGCCCGACGACAGGCCGCAATCAAGGCGTCTATTGACAGCGGGCGGTCCCGGATGTTGCGATGGCCCCCGAATGCGGACCATCGGCGAGATCGCCACCTTCGTGACGAGCAAGAATGCGGGACCGTTCCTGCTGACGCTCGACATCGTCTTCCCGGACGAGGCGACCTACCGCCGGTTCGTGGCCGGGCGGCCGCTCGATCGCGTCACGGTGGCGCGCCTGTACGGGCTCTCCCCCGATGACGTCGTCGACATCATCGAGTTCGAGCCCGCGTTCGCGGTGAAGATCACCCTGCGGCGTCCGTGGGCCTCCGGCGCGGTCGGGGAGACCGACGTGTACGGAGCCCAGCAGCACGTGCCCCTCGCCCGCCACGCGATCGAGTGGCCGGAGACCGCGTGATGAATCCCATGACCGTCCTCGCCCCGCTCGGCATGCTCGGCTACGGCATCCCGGCGCGCTCGATGGAGCGCGGCCTCGCCCGCGACCCCGCGGTCCTGGCCCTCGACGCCGGCTCAACCGATCCCGGCCCGTACTACCTGGGCGCGGGCGTGCCGTTCGTCAACCGCCGGGCGGCGAAGAAGGACCTCACCATGATCCTCGACGCCGCGCGCGACCGGCACATCCCGGTGCTGATCGGCTCCGCGGGTGGCGGGGGCGGTCGGCCGCACGTGGAGTGGACGCTCGATCTCTACCGGGAGCTCTGCCGCGAGCGGGGCTATCGCTTCCGCACCGCGGTGATCGACGCCGAGGTGGACCGCGCCTGGCTCCGCGCCCAGGTGGCGGCCGGCCGGGTCCGGCCGCTCGACCACGACCGCGCCCTGACCGGTTCGGAGGTCGACGCGGCCACCCGCATCGTCGCCCAGATGGGCGTCGAGCCGTTTCTCAGTGCCCTCGACGCGGGCGCCGAGGTGGTGATCGCGGGCCGCGCGTGCGACGCCGCGGTCATCGCCGCGCTGCCGATCCGCGCCGGCTTCGACCCCGGCCTGGCGCTCCACATGGGCAAGATCCTCGAGTGCGGCGGCGCGGCCGCCTACCCGCGGCACGGCTCGGACAGCCTGCTCGGCGTCATCGAGGACGACGCGTTCACGGTCGAGCCGCCGAACCCGGACAAGGTCTGCACGGTCGCCTCGGTGGCCGCGCACTCGCTCTACGAGCGCGCCAATCCCTACGAGCTCCACCTGCCCCACGGCCACATCGATCTCAAGGCCACGCGCTTCGAGGCCGCCGGGGATCGCGCGGTGCGCGTCTCGGGTACCCGCTTCGTCCCCGCGGCGACGCCGACCCTGAAGCTCGAGGGGGTGGCGCGCGTCGGCTTCCGCACGCTGGCCATCGCGGGCGTGCGCGAGCCCCAGCTCATCGCGAACCTCGACGCCTACCTCGCCAACGTCCGCACCCGCGTCGCCGACACCTACCCCGACGGCTACCGGCTGATGTTCCACGTCTACGGCCGCGACGGGGTCATGGGCCCGCTCGAGCCGGTGCGCGGGAGCCATCCGCACGAGATCGGGCTGATCATCGAGGTGATCGCCGACGACGCCGAGACCTCCGCCGCGGTACTGGCCCTCGCGCGCTCGGTGGCTCTCCACGTCACCTACCCCGGCCGAAAGGCGATCGCGGGTAACCTCGCCTTCCCGTTCTCGCCCTCGGACCTCCGCGCGGGTGAGGCCTACGAGTTCACGATCCACCACCTGGTCGCGGTGGACGATCCGGGCGCGCTCTTCCGGGTGGAGATGATCGAGGCCTGAGCGGCGGGGTGCCGCGCTCGCGCGCTCAGCGGAGCAGCGCAATCGTCTGGCCGCCCGCCGCGCAGAACGCCACCACGAGCCAGGGCGGCGCGCCCCACAGGGTGAGCAGGCCGAAGGCGGCGAGGGCGAGGGCGAAGTCGGCGGGCGCGTGAATCGCGCTCGTCCAGACCGGCTGATACAGCGCGGCGAGCAGCAGGCCGACGACCGCCGCGTTGATCCCGCGCAGCGCGGCCCGGAACGACGGCCGGCCCCGGAGCGCGTCCCAGAACGGCAGCGTGCCGATCAACAGCAGGGCGCCGGGCAGGAAGATCCCCACCAGGGCCAGGAACGCCCCGAGCCAGCCCGTCGGCCACGAGCGCATGACCGCGCCCAGGTACGCCGCGAGAGTGAAGAGCGGCCCCGGTACCGCCTGCGCGGCGCCGTACCCGGCGAGGAACTGCTCGTTGGACACCCAGCCGGGTGGCACCACCTCGGCCTGCAGCAGGGGCAGCACGACGTGCCCGCCCCCGAAGACGAGCGCGCCGGCCCGATAGAAGCCGTCGAACACGGCGAGCGCGGGCGACCCGGTCAGGTAGCGCAGGACCGGTAGCGCGATCAGCAGCGCGAAGAACAGGGCCAGGGCCGCGACCCCGAGCCGGCGCCCGAGCGGCACTTTCGCATGAGGGGCGCCCGGGTCGCCCGATCCCGGCAGCAGGCGCAGGCCGACGACGCCCGCCACCGCGATCACCAGCACCTGGCCCCACGCGGTCGGCCACGCGGTGACGATCAGCGCGGCCGCGATCGCGATCGAGGCCCGCTCGCGGTCCGGGCAGAGCGTGCGCGCCATCCCCCACACCGCCTGCGCCACCACCGCGACCGCCGCGATCTTGAGACCGAGGAGCCAGCCGGCCCCGGAGAGATCGAGCCCCCGGATGCCGAGCGCGAACACCACCAGCGCGATCGCCGACGGCAACGTGAAACCGAGCCAGGCGGCCAGCCCGCCCAGCAACCCGGCGCGGAAGATGCCGATCGCGATCCCGACCTGGCTGCTCGCCGGGCCCGGCAGGAACTGGCAGAGCGCCACCACGTCGGCGTAGGTCTGCTCGTCCAGCCATCGGCGCCGCACCACGTACTCGCTCCGGAAATAGCCGAGGTGGGCCACCGGCCCCCCGAAGGACGTGAGGCCCAGGCGGGTGGCGACCACGAGGACTTCGAGCGCGGCGGCGAGGCGGCCGGACGGCATCGCTGACCCAGAGTATAGCGGCAACGTGGAGCGAGGAGGACGCGCGGGCTCGGCCGGAGGCGACCCCGGCGCGAGGGCTCAGATCAGGCGGTGCCGGTTCGCGTAGGCCACCGCCTCGAGCCGGCTGTGGGCGCCGAGCTTGCCGAGGATGTTCTGGACGTGATTGCGGACGGTGGCCGGGCTCACGTGCAGGCGCTCGGCGGTGTCCTTGGTATTGAGGCCGCTCGCGATGAGGTGCAGGATCTCGATCTCGCGCCGGGTGAGGACGCCGTTGCTGCCGTCCAGCGGCGCGGGCGAGGGCGGGGCGGGGGTCACTAGGCGCTCGCGGATCAGGGCCAGGATCTCCCGGGTCGCGGTCACGTCGCGGATCAGGTGCACCGTACGGTCGCCAGCTCCGTTGCTCGAGACCCGGAGCGTGCTGACGTTCACCCAGATGGGCGACCCGGCCTTGGTGCGAGTGCGCATGTCGAAGCTGTGGACCGGGGTACCGGTCCTCGCGATCTCCTTGATGTGACAGCCGCGGCAGCAGAGCCGGTTGCCGTTCTCGTCGTCACCCATGAGCAGGTCGCAGCACCGCCGACCAACCACCTCGCGCTCGGTGTGGCCGAGCATGCTCTCCGCCGCGCGGTTCCACAGGACGATCCGGCCCTCCGCGTCGATCGCGAACCCCCCGTCCGCGGTCCCGGCGAGCAGCTCCCCCAGGTCGGTTGCCTCGGAGGGCTTCATGCGGCTCTTCATCAGCATCCTCTTTCTCCTCTCTCCCTGTCAGACCCGGTTGCCGGGCGAGTGGTGCAATCAAGGTGCCGAGCGAGAACCCGACCCAACTAGCTGTTTCGACTCGGGTTGCTACGGCTGCACGCCCCCGGAAGCGCGAGAGGCCGTGTTGCGGCGGAGCCCCAGATGGGGAGGCGGCGCCTCAGGGCGAGGGCACCGCGCAGGTCGCCGCGGCCCCCGGATCGAGGCAGGACCTCCCACACGTCACCGCCTTCGGCCCGCGATGAACCGGCGAGGGCCGGGCGCGCCGTGCCCCTCGAACTCTCCCGCTCGAGCCATGGCTCATGGCCCAGTCCATGGACCCAGGATGGGCCGGGCGCATCAGGGAATTGGTGCAGCGGCCTCATTGCCAGCGGAGGCCAGTAGGAGTCAACTCGTGTCGACGGACACCGTCGGGGCCTGGTCAACCGACAGAGCCCGTCGAGCGGCAAGGCAGTACCAAGGTCCCGGTTGCTGCCGGGACGCGAGCGGGCCGAGCGGGCCTGCCGCACATCGGCCCGGTGGCCGGCCATCGCGCTGGTCCACCGGGCCATTGCTCCTCCCCCGCCATCGCGATGCGGACCGAGGCGCGATCCTGGTCACGATTTCACTGCGCCCGTCGAATGCCCTGAAGCAGCGCGACGAGATCCGCCATCTCCTGCGACTTGAAGATCGGCCAGGGTGCCTTGCCCCCACCGGGAGCGGGAGCCGTCACCACGGTGTGGTTCCAGAGGGCGGCCAGCACGCCCGCGGGAGAGTCCATGCCCTTCGCCCGGGTGAGGTCGCTCGCGGACTTCCCCCGCTCGCCGTAGACGCCGTGGCACGCAAAGCAGCCCTTGGTGGACAGCGTGGCCCAGCCGCGGCTCGGGCTTCCCGGGGCCGCGAAATAGCCCGACGAGTAGAGGTAGGCCACGAGGTCGGCCATGTCCTCTGGCCGGAGCTGCGGGATCGTGATGTTCCGCGCCGCCATCGCGGCCGTCATCGCGGGAGCCTTGTTCCAGATCGCGGCCGCGAACTCGAGCGGGCTCCGGCGCACGCCCTTGTCGGTGAGCGAGGGGCCCACGTTGCCGCCCACGCCGCCGACGCTATGGCATTGCACGCATTGTTTTTCCGCGAACAGAAGCCGCCCCCTCTCGGCGCTGCCCGGCAGCACGAACACCGACCCGGCCGCCGCCCCGGTGCCGGGGGAGAGATACGCGATGAGATCGCGGAGCTCGGGCGCGGTGAAGGTGGGCCGCTCGATACCCTTGGTCTTCATCACGTCGGCCATCTGCGGGCCGTGGTTCCACATCGCCGCGGCCGCGTAGAGGGGCGAGCCGAACTGCTTGAGGTGGTCCACGTTCGGGCCCGGCCCCGCGGGCCCGTGACACTCCGCGCAATGCTTGGTCGTGAAGAGCCGCTTGCCGCTCTCGGTGTTCCCCGGGCTGTCGAAGTAGCCGAGCGAGTACAGGAATCCGACGAGGTTCTTCGCCTCGTCGGAATCGAGCTGAGGTCGGGTGATCCCGAGCTGCTTCATCCGCTCGGTCATGCGCGGGAGGTGGTTCCACATCGCGGCGGCCAGGTCGTAGAAGGTATGCGGCCGCGAGATCTTTGCCAGGTCCGGTCCGATCTTCCCGCCGGAGCCGTTCAGCGAGTGGCACTTCACGCACCCCTTCGCGTCGAACACCCGCGAGCCGGCGGCCGGATCCTGCCCAGAGCTGGGAGACTGCGCCCACGTGACGCCCGTCGATCCAGCGAGGAGCGCGGCCGCCGCGATGAGCATCATGAAAGCCCGGATCATCGATGACTCCCTCGTTCCGGTCGGAGACACGGCAGATCGCTCTTCGACAAAGCGGCCAATAATAGCACGGGGGTCCGGGAGCCGGGCAATACGGAGGCGTCGCACCGGGTGCGGGGAGGTCGCTGGTCGGTGAGGGACTTGACCAGGGTACCGAGACTCGCCATTCTTGAGGCCGCCGGCAGGGTCGGCCTCGGTGGTTCACCTCCAGGCGTGGAGAAAGGGGAGCGCTCATGCTCGATCTCTTGATCAGGAACGCGCGCATCTGCGACGGCACGGGGGCGCCGGCCTTCATGGGCGACCTGGGAGTGGCGGGCGGCCGGATCCGGTACGTGGGCCCGTCCAGCGGACAGGCCGCGGAGCGGGTGCTGGACGCCGACGGCCTGGTTCTGGCTCCGGGCTTCGTGGATCCCCACACCCACTACGACGCCCAGATCGCCTGGGATCCGCTTCTCACCTGCTCGCCGTGGCACGGGGTGACCACCGTCGTCATGGGCAACTGCGGGGTCGGCGTCGCGCCGGTGCGGCCCGAGACGCGCGAGATCCTCATGCAGGACCTGGTCAACGTCGAGGCCATCCCCTACGACGTGATGAAGGCGGGCATCGACTGGCAGTGGGAGAGCTACGGCCAGTACCTCGACGCGATCGGGCGCGGCGGGCTCGGCATCAACGTGGCGGGCCTGGTGGCGTTCACCCCGCTCCGCCACTACGTGATGGGCGAGGCCTCGTTCGAGCGGGCGGCCACGCCGGCCGAGATCGCGATCATGCGACGGCTGCTCCGGGAGGCCGTGGAGGCCGGGGCCTTCGGCTTCACCACCACGACCTCGCGCAACCACGTCGGCTACCAGGGACGTCCCCTCGCCTGCCGCAACGCGAGCCGCGAGGAGCTGATCGGCGTGGTCGGGGGCCTCCGCGACGCCGGCCGCGGTGCGATCGAGATCATCCTGAACTCGGGCGGCATGTACGCGGTGAGTGACGACGACGTCGATCTCCTGCGCCAGATCACGCGGGCGAGTGGCCGGCCGGTGACGTGGCTCGCGCTGTTCGCCCACCCGGGCGATCCCGACTTCCACGACCAGACCTTCGCCAAGCTCGGCGACCTGGTGAAGCAGGCCATCCCCCAGGTGACGCCGCGGCCGATCATGAGCCAGGGCGACCTCAAGAGCCCGACCATGTTCGGCTCCTTCGTCTCCTGGCAGAAGGCGTTCAACCGCGCGCCCGCCGAGCAGATCGCGCTCTACCGCGACTCCGAGTTCCGCGAGGCCTTCCGGCAGGAGCTCGAGAGCCGCAAGCGCAGCCACATGTGGGGGCAGATGCGCGTGCTGGAGGTGGGCCGGCCCGAGCTGGCCGCCCACGTGGGCCGCACCATCGAGGAGATCGCGGCGGCTCAGGGCAAGCGCCCGGTGGACGCCTACTTCGACCTGGCACTGGCCGACAACCTCGACACGCGCTTCCAGTCCTCCACGTTCAACTTCGATCCGGCGGGCATCGAGCGGCTCATCACCGACGACCGCTGCCTGATCGGCCTCTCCGACGGCGGCGCGCACGTCGACTTCATCTGCGACGTGGGCTACGCCACCGCCCTGCTGGATCTCTGGGTGCGGCGGCGCGGCGTGCTCACGCTGGAGAAGGCGGTCCACAAGCTGACCCAGGTGCCGGCCGCCGTGTTCGGCATCCCCGACCGCGGCGTGCTGGCGGAGGGCAAGGTCGCCGACCTGGTCCTCTTCGACCCGGCAACCGTGACCGCGAAGACGCCGCACTACGCCTACGACCTGCCGTGCAACGGCCGGCGCCTCGTCTCGGAGTCGGAGGGGATCAAGGCCACGTTCGTGGCGGGCACGCAGCTCTACGACGACGGCAAGCACACCGGGGCCATGCCCGGGCGCATCCTGCGAAGCCACGAGTAGCCCGCATGCGCGGCAAGCAGGTCTTCATGGAGAGCCTCATCGCCCACGGGGTGGAGTACATCTTCGGCAACCCCGGCACCACCGAGAGCCCCATCCTCGACGCCTTGCTCGACTACCCGCAGCTCCGCTACATCGTGGCCCTGCACGAGGGGGTGGCGCTCGGCGCGGCCAGCTACTACGCGCAGACGACCGGGCGGCCCGCGGTGGTCAACGTGCACGTGGCGCCGGGGCTCGGCAACGCGCTCGGCATGCTCTACAACGCCTTCAAGGCCCGAGCGCCACTGGTGGTGACGGCCGGGCAGCAGGACACGCGCCTCCGGTTGCGCGGGCCCGTGCTCGGGCACGACCTGGTGGCGATGGCCGCGCCGCTCACCAAGTGGAGCGTGCAGGTCGAGCGCGCCGACGAGTTCGCGCCGATCATGCACCGTGCGCTGAAGATCGCCACCGATCCGCCGGCGGGGCCGGTGTTCGTCGCCCTGCCGATCGACGTGCTCGAGCAGGAGACCGAGCTCGGTCCCCTGCCCCCGGGCCGGCTCCACCGCGCCACCGAGCCCGACCCGGCGGGCATCGAGGCGGCCGCCGCGCTCCTGCTCGGCGGGCGGCGCCCGGTCATCGTCGCGGGGGACGACGCCGCGAGCGCGGTGGCCGACCTCGTGGCGCTCTCTTCGCTGCTCGGGGCCGCGGTCTGGTGCGAGGGCATCCGCGCGCACCAGGTCGTGCCGAGCAGCCATCCGAACTTCCGGCTCGGCCTGCCCTTCGACGCGGTCGCCATCCGCCGGGCGCTCGACGACGCGGACGTCGTGCTGCTGATCGGCGGCCCGTTCTTCGAGGAGGTCTGGTACGCCCCCGGCTCTCCGCTCCCGCCCGGCGCCGCGGCCATCCAGGTGGAGGCCTCTCCGGAGCGGCTCGCCCACAATCTCCCGGTCACGGTCGGCCTCGTGAGCCACCCGCGCGCGGCCCTCGCGGCTCTGCGGGCGGCGGTGGAGCGCGGCGCCGGGCCGGGCTTCCGCGCCGCGGCGGCCAGCCGCAACGACGCCCTCCAGGCGCTCAAGACCCAGGACGCGCAGGCCCAGCGCACCCGCGCCGCGAAGCGCTGGAACAACGCGCCGATCTCGGTCCCGCGCCTGATGGCCGAGATCGAGGCCGCGCTGCCGCCCGACGCCATCGTCGTCGACGAATCGATCACCGCCGGGCCCGACCTCGCCCGCACCGTCCAGTTCGAGCGCGCGGGCGACTACGTCGGCGCGCGCGGCGGCGGGATCGGCCAGGCGCTGCCGGGCGCGCTCGGCGTCAAGCTCGGCCATCCCGACCGCCCGGTCGTCGCGCTCTCGGGCGACGGCTCGGCGATGTACAGCATCCAGGCGCTCTGGACCGCCGCCCATCACGACCTCGCGGTCGCCTTCGTGATCCTGAACAACCGGGAGTACCGCATCCTGAAGCACAACATGGATACTTTCCGACAGCGCTTCGGCGCCAAACCGGACCGCGGCTACCCGAACATGGACCTCGTCTCGCCCGACCTGGGCTTCGTCGACATCGCGCGCGGGCTGGGCGTGGAGGCCGTGCGCGTGGCCACGCCGGGCGAGCTGCGCCCCGCGCTCGACCGGGCGCTCGGCGCCGGGCGGCCCTTCCTGCTCGACGTCGCCATCGAGGGCCGCCCCTGATCCTCGGCGGTCACCCGCTCGAGCGCGCCACCGCCCCCGGCTCGTAGAGGCAGAGCGGATCCTCGCCGAGGGCGTCGCCCGCGGCCAGGGCGCGCGCCCGGGAGCCCCCGCAGACCTCGCGCCACTCGCACTGCCCACAGCGGCCGCGGAAGAGATCCGGTCGCCTCAGCGCGCGGAAGAGGTCCGAGTGGCGATAGAGATCCACCGGGTCCGCGGTCCGGACGTCGCCCGCCGCCACCGCGAAGAATCCCGAGGGGCGAACCTCGCCGGCGTCGGAGATGAACATGATGCCGTTGCCGTCCCGGATGCCCGCCCCGTGTCCGGGCTTCCCCACGACGCGTCGGAAGTGCGGAGCCTCGGTGGTCGTGACGATCGGGCCCGGCACCGCGGCTCGGGTCAGCAGCCACTCGAAGAGATCCTCGCAGGCCTGGGCGGTGATGGGGCGAAGCAGCGCGCCGCGGCCGACCCCGATCAGGAAGAAGAGGCTCCAGCGGGCGGCGCCGAGCTTGGTGGCCAGGGCGTGGATCGCGGGCAGGTCGCCCAGGGTCTCCTCGCTCACCAGCGTGTTGATCTGGAACGGCAGGCGCTCCACCACGCAGGCGCGCGCCGCGGTGATCGTGCGATCGAAGCACCCGGGGATGCGCCGGATGGCGTCGTGCCGGGTCGCATCGGAGCCGTCGAGGCTGAGCGAGACCGCGTCCACGCCGGCCGCCTTGAGCCGGGCGATCACCTTCGGCGTCAGCAGCGGCGTGGCGCTCGGCGCCACCGAGACGTCGAAGCCCCGCGCGCGCGCCGCCGCGATCAGCGCGAAGAGGTCCGGCCGCCGCAGCGGATCGCCTCCCGTCAGCACGAGGTGCGGCAGCGGCGCCCCGAACGCGGCCAGCCGATCGATGAGGCCGAAGCCCTCGTCGGACGTCAGCTCGGCCGGGTCCGGCGCGGTCGCCGCCGCGGCGCGGCAGTGATGGCAGGCGAGGTCGCACGCCCGCGTCACCTCCCAGTACACCCGGCGGGGAGCCTGATCGAAGCGCAGGCGCGAGGTCATGCGGTAGTAGGCAACCGCGATGCCATCGCCCGTCGCACGCCGAATCAAGCCCTTGCGATGCGGCGGGCCGCCTCGGAGTGAGGCCGGGCCGCCCCGGTGGGATAGCGGTGTCCCACCACGGCGCGGCCTCAGTGCGTGTGGGTGTGGCCGAGCGCCTCGCCCCGGGCCATCGCCAGGTGATGCGCCTGGTGGTGCGCCCCTTCGGTGATCAGGCCCGCGAAGCCGAGCCCACGGATGCGCGCGACGCCCGCCGCGGCCTCGGGCTTCCTCGCGACCACCGTGAGGCGGACGCCGCCCGGGATGGTCTCGGTCCGGGCCGACCAGTCCGGCATGCCGTCGAGCTCGACCGCGTGCGGCACCACCATCGCGCCGATGGCCTGCTCGGTGCGCCCCGCGCCGGTGATCTCCATGGCGAGGCCACCGGGAACGGGCGCCTGCTTGACGGCCGCGCGCAGCACGACCTCGTTCATGTCGATGAGATGCTGGCGCAGCCGCTCGATATCCACCTTGCTCCAGTCGGTGGCGGGATCGGCCTCGAGGATCCTGACGACCTCGGCGATGGCGCCGAAGGCGTCCTGGCCGGGCATCGTCGGCCCGCCCGCCTTCGCCTCGCGCATCATCTCCATGTGCTGGCGCATGTGCTCGGCGTGCTTGTCCGCCCCGGACGCGCCCGGGGCGTCGTGCTGATGCGACGGGCTCTGCCCGGCGGGCGGATCTGCCGCGAAGACGGCGGGCGCGGCTCCCACAAGTGCGACGCCGAGCCCGACGGCCACGGTTGCTCTCCACATGATTGCCTCCCGTTGGAATCGGATACCAGCCAGCATGAAGGCCGGGGCCGATCGAATCTATGACTTACATCACACCGCCGCGGGCGCGGGTCGGCTCTTCCGCGCCGCGAGCGAGGCGGGCCAGCGCCACCGGATCTCGGATCGTGATGCGCGAGCGATCGCGCGCGATCACCCCGCTCTTCTCGAGCTGCGACAAGGCACGCGCCACCAGCTCGCGAACGGTGCCGACGCGGGCCGCGAGCTGCTCCTGTGTGAGGGCGAGATCCACCGTGAGCCCGGCCGGGATCCGGTGCCCGGACCCGCCGGCGGCCCTGACGATGTAGTGCGCCAGCCGCTCGTGCACCGGACGGAAGGTGAGGCTTTCCGCCAGGTCCGCGAAGTGCCGGACGCGACGCGCCATGGTCTCCAGCAGCGACAGGGCCACCGCCGGGTACCTTCGGAACAAGGCGATCACCGCCGGCCCGGGAACGAAGAGGGCTCGCGTGGGCGCGGTGGCGATCGCGGAAGCCACGTATCCCCCCCGATCGAACAGGGGCGCCTCGCCGAGGGTTGCGCCGGGCCCCTCCGAGTGGAGCACCTGCTCTCGCCCGCGGGGCGAGAGCTGACGCATCTCGACTTGGCCTTCCACCAGGAGGTACAGGCCGCGGCACGGCTCTCCCGCCGTGAACAGGACCTCCCCTTCCCTCAGGACGCGCTCCGTGCTGTGCCCGAGAAGCCGTCGCCGCTCGGCCGCAGGGAGGAGACCGAAGTGCGCCGACCGGCCGAGCGGGTCTTCCCGGAACGCATCGCGGGCCGGAGCCGCTGCCTTCGCCGTCGCCGGCCCACGCTTGCCTCTGGCCCTCGTCGCCATGGCACGACCGTACCACCGCTAGCCGCGAAGCGGGTCGCCGCTAGCTGGTATTCTGGCCTCGCTTGAGCGAACGGATCATGCGGTCGAAGGCCGACCGCTGCGCTTCGAGCGTCGCCCGGGGACCGATGGCCCGGAAGAACCACTTGGCGTCGGGTCCGTCGGCGATGGCACCCAGCAGCATGTAGCTCGGGCGCTCCGGGCCGACGGGGCCACCGCCCATCCCGCCCACGTAGGTGCCCGTGACCTCTACCAAGAGGACGGAGAGATCGCCCACCTTCGTCTCCCGCATCGTGTAGCCATCGCCGACCGGACTGCCGTCCGGCCGCCGAAACTGACCGGCCCAGCGAGCCGCGTTCGTCTTCGCGTCGCCCCCCTGCCCGGGCCCGAAGTAGAACACCACGCACTCCCCGGGGCCACCCGGACCCGGAACGCGATACTGGGCGCGCCGCATCGGAGACGAGGGCGTCTCCTTGGTCCAGCCCGACGGCGCCGTCCACGTGAGCCCCTGGCTGCCGCTTCCACTACCGAGCGGGGGGCCGGGAATCGGGGGGCCCGGTTCACCCTTGCCCACCGGGGGATGACCGGGCGGCAGCGGTGTCTGCGCGTGGCTCCCGACGAGAAGGCCGGATGACACGATCAGGACGAGAAGAACGCCCAGGGCCCCGACGCCGACCCTCCTCATCACGGTGTACGGAGTTCGAGACTTGAGACCTCGTGGTCGAGACACTCGCGATGGCATCGCACATGGGTGGAAGGCTCGAAGGCGGTACAGCTCACCACCGCGATGAATCGGCGGGCGCCGGGTAGCCCATCCTCCTCGAACGCCACGTCGACCTCGCGCCCGGCCTGTGCGCACCAGAAGCGGCGGCGCACGGGTAGCCCGGTCACCAGCACGACAAGGACAAGCAGGATCACGACACCGGCGACCCAGGCCAAGAGCGGCCACCACCAGTAGGCGGTCGCCGCATTCTCAGCCAACCCCCGTACGTCGCCGTCGTACCCGATCGGCCAGTCCATGATCGTCACCTCTGGAGACGGGTCGATGCAAACCAAATGCCGCGCGGGCAGGGCCGAAAGCGATTGAACCTCGCGGTGTTACTCCGGCTCGTCGAATGGAGCCCCACCACTGTGGCCCGCCGACGCCACAGGGTGAGGACGTCGCGCCCCAGGGCTAGTTGCTCCGGGGCTTGGCGGTCTGGGCTTGAGCTTCCGCCATCAGCCGACGCACGTTGTCGGCGTCCGCTCCCTTGGGGAGAACTCGCAGGAACGCCTCCCCCGCCTTGACCGTCCCGGGGAAATCCCGCTTGCCGTAGAAGAGGTACTGCGTCCGGTCCCAGTGGGCGTGGATATAGCCGGGATCGATCCGGAGCGCCTCCTCCACCTTCGCCAGCGCCTCGTCGACACGCCC
>JBGQHJ010000132.1:0-13260 GCA_041497895.1 Methylomirabilia bacterium | reverse complement strand
CTCCACGGATCCGAAGCGCCGCACCTCGCGCTCGACCTCGAGCGCCTCCACCGCGAATCCCCGCTCCTCGAGAGCCGTGCGCATGCGCGCCTCGTCGTAGGCGAACCGCGAGACCCGGCCGGTCTCCTTCCACTGGTCCACGTGGAAGGCGACCATGGCCAGGGCGTTGCCGGGACGGAGCGCGGCCCCGGCGCGCTCGATGATCGCGTCCGAGGCGCAGAGGTGCGCGGTCACCAGGTCCGGGTGCCACGGAGAATACGGCTCGGCCTCGACGTCGGCCTCGTGGAATTCCACGTTGCCGAGCCCGGCCACCGCGGCGCGCCGGCGCGCCTCCTCGATCGCGGCGGCGTCGCGGTCGAGGCCGACCACCCAGCGGGCGATCGGCGCCAGCGCGAGGGAGAGACGGCCCGAGCCGCAGCCCACGTCGAGCACGCGGCCGTCCCGCAGCGGCTCGCGGGCGAGGAGATCGAGGAATCGGGGACTGACGCCGGCGGCCTGGATCAGGATCGGCACGCGGACGCTCGCCTACTCGGCCTTGAAGTACTTGGCCTCGGGATGGTGGAAGACCAGCGCGGAGACCGAGGCCTCGGGATCCATCATGAAGCCCTCGGTCAGGCCGAGCCCGATCTGCTCGGGTCGGAGCAGATCGAAGAGGATGCGCTGGTCGGCGAGGTTCGGGCAGGCCGGGTAGCCGAAGGAGACCCGCAGCCCGCGGTAGTGGGCCTTGAGCTTCTCCTGGAGATCGAGTCCGGGCGGATCCGGGAAGCCCCACTGGGTGCGTAGCCGCGCGTGTAGCATCTCCGCGAACGCCTCCGCGGACTCGATGGCGAGCGCCTGGAGCGCGTGGGAGCGGAGGTACTGACCCTCGTCCTTCCATCGCTCGGCCAGATCGCGGACGCCCGCGCCGCAGGTCACCGCGAAGAGCGCGACGTAGTCCTTCTCGCCGCTCCCTTGATCGCGCACATAGTCGGCGAGGCACCGGCGCTCGCCGCCGGGCTGGCGGGGGAAGTGGAAGCGGGCGACCTCGCGGCCGGCCTCCGACAGCACCAGGTCGTCCCCCGCGGCGGCGGCCTCGTAGAAGCGGTAGAGCCCGTTCGCGCGCAGGATGCGCTGCTCGACGGCCTGGCGCTCGAGCTCCTCCACCACCTGCTGGATCTCGAGCACCTTCGGGTCGCGCTGCCCGATCAGCCGCGCCACCGAGCCCTTCACGCCCAGGTGCTTGCCCAGCAGCATCTGGAGATTCAGGTACGGGAAGACGTGGGTGAGCGGCACGTCGCGCAGCACGTGGAGCTCGAGGTCGGGCGGCGTGGGCACCGGCACCGTGCGGGACACCGCGGAGCGGCTCGGGCCGGCGGCCGGCGCGGGGGCCGGGGCGGCCTCCGCGACGTCGGCGCCGGCCCGCAGGGCCTCCTGCTCGGCGCGCAGGCGATCGACCAGCGCGTCGCGCGTGGTCGCGCCGAAGAGCCGGTTGGCGAGGTCGAGGCCGTCCATCGCGTCCTTGGCGTAGAGGGTGAGGCCTCCGTACTCGCGGGCGATGCGGGTCGCGGTGAACTTGCGGGTCAGCGCGGCGCCGCCCACGAAGAGCGGGACCTCGATGCCGGCCGCGCGCAGGTCCTGGGCCGTCACCACCATCTGCTGGGCCGACTTCACCAGGAGGCCGGAGAGGCCGATCGCGTCCGGCTTGTGGCTGTGGTACGCCGCGATCAGATCCTCGGGCGGCACCTTGATGCCGAGGTTCACGATCCGGTAGCCGTTGTTCTTGAGGATGATCTCGACCAGGTTCTTGCCGATGTCGTGGACGTCGCCCTTCACGGTGGCCAGCACGATGGTGCCGCGCGCCGCGCTCTCGTCCTTGGCCATGAACCCCTCGAGGTAGGCCACCGCCGCCTTCATGGCCTCGGCGGACTGGAGCACCTCGGCCACGATGAGCTGGTTGTCGTTGAAGAGGCGCCCGACCTCCTCCATGCCCTTCATGAGCGGCCCGTTGACGATGTCGAGCGCGCTCTGCTCCTCGAGCTTCAGCGCGAGGTCGTCGAGCAGCCCGTCCTTGGAGCCCTCCACCACGTAGCGGGCGAGGCGCTCGTCCAAGGGCAGCCGGGCGCCGGCGTCCTTCGGGGCCCGCGTGCGCCCGCGGAAGTGGGCCGCGAAAGCGGCCACCGGGTCCGGTCCCCGCCAGTAGATGAGATCCTCGGCGAGCCGGCGCTCCTCCTCGGGGATCGAGGCGTAGCGCTCGAGCCGCTCGCTGTTGACGATGGCGTAGTCGAGCCCGGCCTTCGTGCACTCGTAGAGGAAGACCGCGTTCAGCACCTCGCGCCCCGCGGTGGGCAAGCCAAAGGAGACGTTGGAGATGCCGAGGATGGTCTTGCAGTGCGGGAACCGCGCCTTGATCGCCCGCAGGCCCTCGATGGTCTCGACCGCGGAGCCGATGTAGTTGGCGTCGCCGGTGCCCACCGGGAAGACGAGCGGATCGAAGATCAGGTCGCGCTCGGGCAGGCCGTACTTGCCGGTGAGCAGCTCGTGGGAGCGCTCCGCGACGGCGAGCTTGCGCTGGCGGGTCACCGCCATGCCCTGCTGCTTGTCCTCGTCGATGCAGCCCACCACCACCGCGCCCCCGTAGGTGCGGAGCAGCGGCACCACCCGCTCGAACCGCTCCTCGCCGTCCTCCAGGTTGATGGAGTTGACGATGGCCTTGCCCTGGCACTTCCGGAGCGCGAGCTCGAGCACCCGCGCGTCGGTCGAGTCGATCATCAGCGGGGCCTTGACCTTGCGGGTGACGAAGTCCATGAAGCGGTCGACGTCGGCGGCCTCGTCCCGGTCCGGGTTGGCCAGGCACACGTCGAGTACCTGGGCTCCGCCCCGCACCTGGGCCCGGCCGATCTCGGAGGCCTCCTCGAACTTCTCCTCGACGATGAGCTCCTTGAAGCGCCGCGACCCGATCACGTTGGTCCGCTCGCCCACGATGACCGGTCGCACGTCGTCGGCCGGGTAGACCGCCTCGACGCCGCTGACCGCGGGGGCGAGGGCCGCGGCGGGCCGGCGCGCGGGCCGTCCGGCCACCAGGCGGGCCAGCTCCCGGGTGTGGGCCGGGGTCGTGCCGCAGCAGCCGCCCACCACGTTCACCCAGCCCTCGTCCACGAAGCGCCGCATCTTGAGGGCGAGGCTCTCCGCGGTCTCCTCGTAGTGGCCGTGCTCGTCGGGCAGCCCCGCGTTCGGGTACACCGAGACGAAGCAGGTGGCGAGGTCCGCGAGCGTGCGCAGGTGGTCGGTCATGAACTCGGGACCGGTCGAGCAGTTGAGCCCGACCGAGAACGGGGCCAGATGCTCGATCGACGCGTAGAAGGCATCGACCCCCTGCCCGGCCAGCATCGTCCCCATGGGCTCGACGGTGCCGCTGACCATGAGCGGCAGCTCGACGCCGGCCTCGGCCATGGCCTGCCGCACCCCGATCGCGGCCGCCTTGACGTTGAGGGTGTCCTGGCAGGTCTCGAGCAGGAGGGCGTCGACCCGGCCCTCGATGAGCGCGCGCGCCTGACGGTAGTAGGCGTCGCGCACCTCCTCGAAGGTGACGTTGGCGGTGACCGTGATCGTGCGGGTGCCCGGCCCCATGGCGCCGATCGTGAAGCGCGGCCGCTCGGGCGTCGAGACCCGGTCCACCGCGGCCCGGCAGAGCCGCGCGGCGGCGAGCGTGATCTCGTGGCAGCGCTCGGCGAGGCCGTACTCGCCCAGGACGTAGGGCGCGCAGCCGAAGGTGTTGGTCGAGACCAGGTCCGCGCCCGCCTCGAGATAGGCCGCGTGGATGTCGGTGATGACGTCCGGGCGGGTGAGATTCAGGTTCTCGTTGCAGCCCTCGTACTGCGGCCCGCCGAAGTCGGCCGCGGAGAGTCCTCGCGCCTGGATCATGGTGCCCATGGCGCCGTCCAGCACCAGGATGCGGTGACGCAGCTCCTGGGCCAGGCGCGCGGAGCGCTCGGGAAGGGTCATGCCGTCGATTGTAGCGCATGCCCGAGCGGGGCCGCGCCCGCCGAGTCAGCCGCGCTTCTTCCGACCGCGCAGGTCCACCGCGCCGGGGCGGCCGCGCGGGTCCTCGCCCCGGGGGAAGATCTGGGCCTTCTGCACCTTCTGGGTGCCGGTGGTGGGCAGGCGGTCGACGAAGAGCACCCAGCCGGGCGCCTTGAAGTAGGCCAGGCGCGCGAGGCAGTGGTCGGCCAGCCGCTGCGCGAGGGCGGGTCCGGGCACCGCCCCCGGCATGGCCACCACACAGGCCATGACCTCCTCCTCGCGGATCTCGTCCGGCACCGCGAGCACCGCCACCTGGGCCACCGCCTCGTGGGCCTGGAGCACCGCCTCCACCTCGGCGGCCGCGATGTTCTCCCCCGAGCGCCGGATGATGTTCTTCTTGCGGTCGACGAACACGAGCATGCCGTCGGCGGCCTGGCGGACCACGTCGCCGGTGTGGAACCACTCCCCGCGCCACGCCTCCGCGGTCGACTCCGCGTTCTTGAGATAGCCGGAGAAGAAGCCGTGGCGCGGGCCCTCCGGTCCGCCCCAGCGCACGAGCAGCTCCCCTTCGGTCTCGCGCGGAACCTCGCGGTCGTGCTCGTCCACCACCCTCGCCTCGAAACGTCCGTGCGGGCGGCCGAAGGCGCGCGTGTGGATGGCGCGCGGCTCGTGACAGTCGGAGAAGATGCGCCCGGTCTCGGTCATCCCCCACACCTCGACCAGGGGGAAGCCGAAGCGCCGCTCGAAGGCCTCGTGCAGCTCGGGCTCCACGCCCGCGCCGAGGCCCGCCTTCACCCGGTGCGCGGTCTCCTCCGGGACGGGCGCCTGGTTCAGCAGCAACGGCGGCATCACGCCCAGGTAGTGGATGACGGTCGCGCGCGTGGCCACCACGTCGGGCCACCAGCGGCGCGGGCTGAAGCGCTCGGGAAGGATCAAGCAGCCGGCGGTGAGGATCGCGCACGTCGCGGTCACCGCCTGGCAGTTCATGTGGAAGAGCGGGAGCGGATTGAGGAAGCGCTCGCGCCCCGGCTCGATCGCGAGCCGGCCGCCGAGCCCGCGGTACCAGGCGCCCGCGTTCAGGTAGTAGAAGTTGCTGAGCACGCAGCCCTTGGGCCGGCCGGTGGTGCCGGAGGTGTAGAGGAGCCCGCACTCGCTGTCGAGCCCCGGCGCGCCCCGGCGCGGGGCCGGGCCCGGACGCGGCAGCGCGGCGGGCCACGCGCCGGCGTCCACCACCGGCAGCGGCCGGGCGCGCTCGCGCGCCGCGGCCTGGAGCGGGCCCACGCGCTCGGGCACCGAGACCGCCAGGTCCGCCTCCGAGTGCTCCAGCTGGTAGGCCAGCTCGTCGTGCCGGTAGTCGGGATTCACCGGCACGACGCCGACGCCGAGCGCGTTCGCGGCGAGGTAGTGGAAGAAGAACTCGGGCCGGTTCTCGAAGAGGAGCGCGATCCGGTGGCCGTGGCCGTAGCCGGCGGCGGCGTAGGCGTCGCGCCGTCGCAGCACCTCGCTCCGCACCGCGGCGTAGGTCAGCTCGACGCCGTCCGGATGGTACGCGCGATCGGGCGCCGGCGTCGCGCAGAGGAAGGCGTGGTCGGGCGCGGCGGCGGCGGTGACCATGAACGCCTCGAAGACCGTGTTCACGGAGGACGACTTTGGCCCACGCGGTGCACCGCTGTCAAATCGTCGACGGGCGACTGCGGTATACTCCGGCCCGCATGGACAGCCCGTTCGGCGCCCCGCTCCGTCGCAAGGAAGATCAGCGCCTCATCACCGGCCGCGGCCGCTACGTCGAGGATCTCCGGTTTTCCGGCATGGTGCACGCGGCCTTCGTGCGTAGCCCCCACGCGCACGCGCGCGTCCGCGGTGTCGACACGGTCTCGGCGCGCGCGATGGAGGGCGTGGTCGCGGTCTACACCGCGCGCGATCTCCCGGAGTGCGCCAAGCCCATCCCGCCCTCGATCGCGGCGCCGGCGGGCTTCCGCGCGACCGAGCAGCCGGTGTTCGCGGATCCCCTGGTGCGCTACGTGGGCGAGGTGGTGGCGGCGGTGGTGGCCGAGGATCCCTACACGGCGGCCGACGCCGCGGCCGCGGTGCGCGTCGACTACGAGCCGCTGCCCGCGGTGGGCACCGTGGAGGCCGCGCTCGAGCCGGCCGCGCCCCGCGTGTTCGAGTCCTGGCCGGACAACGTGGCCGGGCTCTCCACCGCGCGGGTGGGCGATCCCGATGCGGCATTCGCGTCGGCTCACGTGGTGGTCGAGGCCGCGCTCGGCCTGGCCCGGGTCCACGGCGTGCCGATCGAGACGCGCGGGATCGTCGCGACTCCCGAGGGGCCGGACGGCCGCCTGACGCTCTGGACGTCGAGCCAGAGCCCGTACGGCCTGCGCGGGGTGATTGCGGGGGCGCTCGGTCTCAACGAGGAGCAGGTGCGCGTGGTGGTGATGGACACCGGCGGAGGCTTCGGGATCAAGGGGCACGCCTACGCCGAGGACCTGATCGTGGCCGCGGCGGCGCGGCGGCTCGGCCGGCCGGTGAAGTGGACCGAGTCGCGGCGCGAGCACTTCCTCACCGCCTCGCCCGACCGCGGACAGCGGCACGTGGCCCGGCTGGGGCTCACGCGGGAGGGGAATATCGCGGCACTGGCGACGCGGTTCACGCGGGAGCACGGTGCGTATGTCGCGAGCGGGGAGGTGGTGACCCGGAACACCATCAACCACCTGCCCGGCCCCTATCGCATCCCGAGCCTCGAGGTGACCGCGAGCAACGTGGTGACCCACGCCGTGTTCGGCGCCGCGTACCGGGGCTCGGGCCGGCCCGAGGCCAACTTCGTCCTCGAGCGGCTCCTCGACCGCGGGGCCCGCGCGCTCGGCATGGACCCGGCCGAGCTGAGACGCCGGAACATGGTCCGGGCGGACGAGATGCCCTACCGCACCGGGCTCGTCTACCGGGACGGCACCCCGGTCTCGTACGATCCGGCCGACTACCTCGGCAGCTTCGATCGGCTCCTCGCCGACTTCGACTACGAGGGCTGGCGGCGCCGGCAGCGCGAGTCCGCCGCGGGCGCGCGCCCGATCGGGGTCGGGCTCGCGGCCTACGTGCAGGGCACCGGGGTCGGGCCCTTCGAGAGCGCCGACGTTCGCATCGACGGGACCGGCGCGGTGCATGTCCACATCGGGGTCTCGTCCCAGGGCCAGTCGCACGAGACCACGATGGCCCAGATCGCGGCCGCCGAGCTCGGGGTGGACCCGGACCGCGTCTTCGTGGTCGCGGCCGACACCACGCTGCTGCCCTACGGCAACGGCACCGGGGGCAGCCGGGTCGCGGCCAACGCGGGGCCGTCGGTGGCGCGCACCGCGCGCGAGGTTGCGGGCAAGGCGCGCGTGGTGGCCGCGGAGATGCTCGAGTGCGCGGCGGCCGACGTGGTGCTGGCCCAGGGACGCGCGCACGTGGCGGGGATGCCCCAGCGCGGTGTCGCCCTGGCGGACCTGGCGCGGGCCGCGGTGCGGAGCAAGACCCTGCTGCGCGAGGCGCGGCCCGGGCTCCAGGCGTGCGGCTACTTCGCGCCCGAGACCGTGACCTTCGCCTTCGGCGCCCAGGCGTGCGCGGTCGAGGTGGACGTGGAGACCGGGCGCGTGCGGATCCTCCGGTACCTGGCCGCCCACGACTGCGGGCGGGCCATCAATCCGATGATCGTAGACGGCCAATTGCACGGGGGTCTCGCGGGCGGGATCGGCACCGCGCTGATGGAGGACCTGCTCTACGACCGCGACGGCCAGCTGCTCACCGGCAGCCTGATGGACTACGCGATCCCCTCCGCGGCCGACCTGCCCGACTTCGAGACGCGCAGCCTGGCGTTCCCCTCCACCCGCAACGACCTCGGGATCAAGGGCGTGGGCGAGAGTGCGATCATCGCCCCGCCCGCCGCGATCGCGAACGCGGTGGAGGACGCGCTCCACTCGCGGGGCGCCGACGTGCTGCAGGTCCCGGTCACGCCCGCGCGGGTGTGGCAGGCCCTGGCGACCGCCCGCCGGGGGCGGTGACCCGCATCCAGGAGGTGCCCCGCATGCGCCCCGATCGAATCACCGTCTCGGTGATCCAGCACCGCCTCGAGTCGATCGTGCAGGAGATGGGCGAGGCCATGCTGCGCACCGCCTACTCGCAGATCCTGAACTCGAGCCGCGACTTCTCCACCGCGGTGTTCGACGGCCAGGGCCGGCTCGCGGCGCAGGCCGAGCACGTGCCCATCCACGTGGGCGCCCTGCCCTGGGCGGTGGCGTCGGTGGCCGACTTCTTCAAGGGGCGGATCGCCCCGGGCGACCTCTTCCTCCTGAACGATCCCTACCACGGCAACAATCACCTGCCCGATCTCACCGTGCTGCTGCCGGTCTTCGTGGGCGACCGGCCGGTCTTCTGGTCGATCAACCGCGCGCACCAGCACGACATCGGCGGCGCCACCCACGGGGCCTACAACCCGGGCGCCACCGAGATCTGGCAGGAGGGCATCCGGATCACCCCGCTCAAGCTCTACGACCGGGGCCTACTGCGCGACGACGTGCTCCAGATGGTGGCGACCAACGTGCGGCATCCGCGCGACTTCCAGGGCGACCTGCGGGCGATGATGGGGTCGGCGCGCATCGGCGAGCGCCGGCTCCTGAAGCTGGTGGACGAGTACGGGCTCGAGACCGTGCTCGAGACCATCGGCGAGATCCTCGACGGGGCGGAGCGCCAGAGTCGCGAGTGCATCCGGAGCTGGAAGGACGGGGTCTTCAAGGGCGAGGCCATCCTCGACGACGACGGGCACGGCGCCCGCGACGTCCACATCCGCGCCACCGTCACCAAGAAGGGCGATTCGCTCACCGTCGATCTCTCCGACTCGCACGCGCAGGTGACCGGCTTCATCAACTCGGCCTTCCCCAACACCATGTCCGCGGTGCACATGGCGCTGGCCTACCTGATCGACCCGCGCACGCCGAAGAACGAGGGGACGTTCCGCCCGGTGACCGTGAAGGCCAAGGAAGGGACGGTGGTCTGGCCCTACCCGCCCGCGCCGGTGACGCTGTCGACCAACCACTGCGCGCAGGAGATCGCGGAGGCGATGATCAAGGCCCTCGCCCGGAGCTGCCCGGACCGGGTGCTCGCGGGCTGGTCGCGCCGCTTCCGCATCGCGATCTCGGGCACGAACCCGCGGACGCGGCGCAAGTTCATCTGGCACCTCTTCCACGCGCGCGGCGGCGGTGGGGCGTCCTCGGCGGGCGACGGGTGGGAGACCGCCGGCGAGGGCCAGGCCGCGGGCGGCATCAAGTTCGGCTCGGTCGAGGTCGCGGAGACGCGCTTTCCGCTCTTCTTCAAGCGCCACGAGTTCCGCCCCGACTCCGCGGGCGACGGGCAGTTCCGGGGCGGCGTGGGGTCGGTGCTCGAGCTGCGCATGGAGACCACCGAGCCCGCGCTGGGCAACACCGCGGGCGACGGCGTCCGCCACCCGGCCTACGGGGTGCTGGGCGGCCGGGACGGGCTGCCCCATCGCTACCGGATGATTGCGCGCGGCAAGACCCGCGTGCTCAAGACCAAGGAGGTGGGCGTGCCGATCCCGCCCGGGGCGATGTTCCTGGTGGAGTCCATGGGCGGCGGCGGCTACGGTCCACCCGCCAAGCGCTCGCCCGAGGCCCGCGTCGCCGACCGCGCCAACGGCTTCGTCTCGGGCCGGCCGAAGCGCGGGAGGGCCTGAGGTGCTCCGGGTCGGCATCGACGTGGGCGGCACGTTCACGGACCTGGTGGGCGTGGACGACGCGGGCCGCGTGACCCTCGCCAAGTCGGCCTCCACCCCCGCCGATCCATCCATCGGGGTCATGGACGGGCTGGTTCTGCTCGCCGCCGAGCTTCAGACCGACCTCGCCGGGCTCCTGGCCGACACCGGGCTGGTGGTGCACGGCACCACGGTGGCCACCAATGCGCTGCTCGAGCGGAAGGGCGCGACGGTCGGCATGCTGACCACCGCGGGGCACCGCGACGTCATCGAGATGCGCGAGGGGCTCAAGGACGATCGCTACAACCTGAGGATGCCGCCTCCGGTGCCGCTGGTGCCGCGGGCCCGCCGGCTCGACGTGACGGAGCGGATGCGCTTCGACGGGACGGTGGAGACGCCGCTCTCGAAGACCTCCGCGGAGGCGGCCATCCGCCGGCTCGGCGCCGCGGGGGTGGGCGCGGTGGCGGTCTGCTATCTGCACTCGTATCGCGATCCGCGTCACGAGCGGGAGACGCGCAGGCTGCTCGCGCGGCTGCTGCCGGACGCCTACGTATCGCTGTCCTCCGACGTGCTCGCCCAGATCAAGGAGTACGAGCGGTTCTGTACCACCGCGGTCAACGCCTACGTCGGCCCGGTGCTCGCGCGGTATCTCGGCAGCCTGGGGTCACGCCTGCAGAAGGCGGGCTACCGCGGCGACGTGCTGATCATGCAGTCGCACGGGGGCGTGGCCACCATCGCGGATTCGGTGCGCCTCGCCGCGGGGGCGGTGCTCTCGGGTCCCGCGGGCGGCATCGCGGGCAGCCGCCACGCCGCGCGGCTCCTCGGCGAGGGCAACCTGATCACCTTCGACATGGGCGGTACCAGCACCGATATCGCGCTGCTGGAGGGCGGGGAGCCGCACCTCACCGGCGACAAGGCGGTGGGGGCGAGCCGGGTCGCGCTGCCGAGCATCGACATCCACACCCTGGGCGCGGGGGGCGGCTCGATCGCCCGGGTGGACGCCGGTGGGATTCTCCACGTCGGCCCGGAGAGCGCGGGCGCCGCGCCCGGGCCGGCCTGCTACGGCCGCGGCGGCACCGCGGCCACCGTCACCGACGCCAATCTCGTGCTCGGGCTGCTCGACCCCGCGGGCTTCCTCGGCGGGCGCGCCCGGCTCGATCCGAAGGCGGCGCGCGTGGCGGTGGAAGCGGTCGCGCGCCGGCTCGGCCTGGACGTGATGGCCGCGGCGGAAGGCGTCCATCGCGTGGTGAACACCAACATGGCAGAGGGTATCCGGCTGGTCTCGGTCCGCCGCGGCGCCGATCCGCGGCGCTTCGCGCTGCTCTCCTTCGGCGGCGCGGCGGGACTCCACATCACCGAGGTCGCGCGCATGCTCGAGATCGGCCGGGTGGTGGTGCCACGGGTGGCGTCGGTGCTCTCGGCGTGGGGCATGCTGGCCACCGACCTGCGCTACGAGTTCGTGCGCACCCACGTGGGCGAGGCCGGGCACGTCGGCGCGGCACGCCTGCGCCGACTCTTCGCGGACATGGAGACCGAGGGGCGGCGGCGACTCGGCAAGACCTTCGCGGGCCAGATCGACGTGCGCCGCTCGGTGGACATGCGCTACGGCGAGCAGACCTTCGAGATCCAGGTGTCGCTCGACGGGGTCGACATGGAGGCGAAGGATCTCATGTCCCAGGTGGTCGAGCGCTTCCACCGGCGCCACGAGGAGCTCTACACCTACAGCGCCCCCGGGCAGGATGTGGTGCTGGTGAACGTGCGGGCCGCGGTGATCGGCCGCCTGCCCGCGCTACCGGCCGAGCCCGAGCGGCGCGCGGTGGCGCCCGCCGCGCCCCGGAGCCGACGCGTCTACCTCGGGCGATGGATGGAGATCCCGGTCCACGACATGGACGGCCTGGCCGAGGGCCAGGAGGTGAAGGGGCCAGCGATTTTCGAGTCGGCGACGACCACGGTGCTGATCCGCGCGCGGGAGCGGGCGGTCGTCACCCGCCAGGGGTGGCTGGATATCCGGCTGGAGTAGACGTACTCCGTCGCCTTGCACCCCCCCTCACCCTGCCCTCTCCCCTGAGGGGAGAGGGCAGGGTGAGGGGGGGACGAGCTATGTATAGGCGCCGACGGAGGCGTGGGCCACCGTCTTCGCATACTTGGCGAAGACGCCGGTCGTGTTGCGCGGCTTGGGCGCCTTCCACTTGGCCAGCCGCTTCCGGATCTCGCCGACCGGCACCTCCATGTCCAGGCGCCGCTTCTTCACGTCGATGTTGATGATGTCGCCGCTCTTGATGGCCGCGATCGGGCCGCGGTCGGCCGCCTCGGGCACGATGTGGGCGATCATGAAGCCGTGGGTGGCGCCCGAGAAGCGACCGTCGGTCATGAGCGCGACGCTCTCCCCCAGCCCGGCCCCCTGCAGCGCGCCGGTGACGTGCAGCATCTCGCGCATGCCCGGCCCGCCCTTGGGGCCCTCGTAGCGGATGACGATCACGTCGTTTGGCTTGATCTTGCCCTTCTTGACCGCCTGGAAGGCGTCCTCCTCGCGCTCGAACACCCGCGCGGGCCCGCGGTGGGCGTACTTCTTCTGGCCCGAGAGCTTGATCACGCAGCCGTCCGGGGCCAGGTTGCCCCGCAGGATCGCGATCCCGCCCTCCGACTTGAGCGCCTTCGCGAGCGGCTTGATCACCTGCTGGCCCGCGGGTTCGGCGGCCGCCTTCACCTCCTCGCCGATGGTGCGGCCGGTGACCGTCTTCTCGGAGGCGTGCAGCAGGCCCGCCTCCAGCAACCGCTTGCCCACCACCGCCATGCCGCCCGCGTCGTACATCTCGGGCGCGGTGTAGCTCCCCCAGGGTTTCAGGTCGGCGAGCACCGGCGTCTTGCGCGAGATGCGGTCGAAGTCGTCGATGGCGAGCTTGATCCCGAAGTCGCGCGCGGTCGCCAGCAGGTGCAGCACCGCGTTGGTGGAGCCGCCGGTGGCCATGACCCCGCTGATGGCGTTCTCGAAGCTCTTGCGGGTGATGAGCGAGCGCGGGGTGACGCCCTTGCGCAGGAGGTCCATCACGAGCTTGCCGGACTCGAAGGCCACTTCCTCCTTGCGCGGGTCGACGGCCGGGATGTCGTTCCAGCCCATCGGCGACACGCCGAGCATCTCGTAGGCGGTGGCCATGGTGTTGGCAGTGAACTGGCCGCCGCACGCGCCCGCGCCGGGACAGGCGTGGTCCTCCACGTCCTTGAACTGCTCGAGCGGGATCTTCCCCGCGTTGTAGGCGCCGAGCGCCTCGAAGACGTCCTGGATCGTGAGGTTGCGGCCGGCGAACGGCCCCTCGGTGCCGACACAGCGCCCGAACATGATCGAGCCGCAGTAGAGCATGAGGGCCGGGATGTCGAGCCGGCCGAGCACCATGGTCATCGCCGGGATGGTCTTGTCGCAGCCGGAGATGGTCACGATGCCGTCGAACATGTGGCTGCGCGCCACCAGCTCCACCGAGTCGGCCACGACCTCCCGGCTGATCAGGGAGCCCTTCATGCCCTCGGTG
>JBGQHJ010000131.1:0-13274 GCA_041497895.1 Methylomirabilia bacterium | reverse complement strand
GGCGGGCCTCGGGCGCGCGCTGAGCGACGCGCTCGGGCTGGCCGGACCGGCGGTCGCTCTGCCCGCGGGCCCGGCCCGGCTCGTCGTGGTCGGCAGCCTCCATCCGGCCAGCCGGGCCCAGCTCGACGCGCTCGAGCGCGCCGGGGTCGCGGTGGTGACCGTCGACGCCTCCGGCCGGGGCGACCCGGCGCCCGCGATCGCGGCGCTCGAGCGCAGGCGGCCCGCGGTGGTGGCGAGCGCCTCCACCCCCGCGGCCCGCGAGGCGATCGTCCGGCGCCTGGCGGACACCGCGACATGCATCCTCGACCGCGCCCGGGCCGACCTGGTGGCGGTCACCGGCGGCGACACCGCCCACGCCCTGCTCCGCGCGCTCCGGCCCCGCCGCTTCGAGCTGCTCGGCGCGCCCGCCGACGGCCTGGCGCTGGGCCACCTGACCCGCGACGGAGCGCCGGTCCTGCCCGTGCTCACCAAGGCCGGCGGATTCGGCCGGCCGGATCTCTTCACCGCGCTCCTCGGAGGAACCTCGTGACCGCTGCCCGCGTTCCCGTGCTCGGCATCACCATGGGGGACCCTGCCGGGGTCGGCCCGGAGATCATCGCCAAGGCCCTGGCCCGTCCGGAGGTCGCCGCCGCCTGCCACGCGGTGGTGATCGGCGACCGGTCGGTGATGGCGGCCACGCTCGGCCTGCTCCGCTCGCCCCTCACGCTCCACGCGGTCTCCTCGGTGGACGCCTGCGAGTTCCGGCCGGGGCAGCTCGAGTGCCTGGACCTCGCCAACGTGGACTGCGCGACCTTGCCCAAGTCCACCGTGAGCCCGGAGGCCGGACGCGCCGCCTACGCCTACATCGAGGCCGGGGTGCGGCTCTGCCAGGCCGGGAAGATCGACGCCATCGTCACCGCGCCGGTCAACAAGGAGGCGCTCGCGGCCGCCGGCGTGCAGCACTCCGGCCACACCGAGATCCTGGCGCGGCTGACCGCGACCAAGGACTTCGCGATGCTGCTGATGGGCAAGGAGCTGCGCGTGATCCACGTGACCACCCACGTGGCCCTGCGGCGCGTCCCGGACCTGGTGACCCGCGAGCGGGTCGGCCGGGTCATCCAGCTCGCGCAGCAGACCATGACCGGGCTCGGTCGCCCGCGGGCCCGGATCGCGGTGTGCGGGCTCAACCCGCACGCGGGCGAGGACGGCCTCTTCGGCGACGAGGAGAAGACCCAGATCATCCCCGCCGTCGAGGAGGCGCGCCGACAGGGACTCGACGTGTACGGCCCCCTGCCCGCCGACACGCTCTTCTCGCGCGCGCGCGGCGGGGAGTTCGACATCGTGGTCGCGATGTACCACGACCAGGGCCACGTCCCGGTCAAGACCCTCGGCTTCAACTACGACGAGAAGAGCGGCAGCTGGACCGGGCTCTCCGGGGTCAACGTCACGGTCGGCCTGCCGTTCCTGCGCGTCTCGGTCGACCACGGCACCGCCTTCGACCGCGCCTGGAAGGGCATCGCCAACCCCGAGAGCATGCTCGAAGCCATCGACGTCGCCGTCCGCATGCTCACCGCGGAAAAAGTAAACACGGATCGGTGAGCCCGCACCGGCACGGCATATCCGGACGGCGGTGGGGGGGCTCGGGGGAGGAGCGGCGCCCGCTCCCCCCCGATACAAAACAGGCCGTCACGGCGGCAGCCCACTCACGGCGGCGGCGACCGTAAATCACGTGCACTACAAGATCGCCCAGATCGGCGGCGACGGGATCGGGCCCGAGGTGCTGGGCGAGGCGGTGCGCCTGCTCGAGGCGAGCCAGCGGGACGGGCTGCGCTTCTCGTTCGAGGAGGCGGAGGTCGGCGCCGCGCTCTACCGGCGCACCGGCGAGGATCTCCCCCGCGAGACGGTGGACCTCTGCCGGGCGGTCGACGCCATCCTCTTCGGCGCGGCCGGGCTGCCCGACATCCGCACGCCGACCGCACCGAGCTCACGCCCCAGATCACGCTCCGCATCGTCCTCGATCTCTACGCGGGCATGCGACCGGTGAAGCTCTACCCCGGCGTGCCGAGTCCCCTGCGCCTGCCCGCCGACGGGCGCATCGACTACGTGATCTTCCGCGAGAACACCGAGGGCCTCTTCGCCTCGCTGGGCGGCGGCTCCAAGGTCGGCGAGGAGCTGGCGGTGGACACGCTGGTCATCACGCGCAAGGGCACCGAGCGGGTGGTACGCCGCGCCTTCGAGACCGCGCGGGCGCGCGGCCACGGGGCGCCCGCCGACGGCGTCACCCGCGTCACTTGCGCGGACAAGGCCAACGTGTTCCGCTCCTACGCGTTCTTCCGCCAGGTATTCCAGGAGACCGCGTGCGCCTACCCCGACGTGCGCACCGACTTCGCCTACGTGGACGCGATGAGCATGTACGTGGTGCAGGCGCCGTGGCGCTACGACGTGATCGTGCTCGAGAACATGTTCGGCGACATCCTGTCCGACCTCGGCGCCGCCACCGTGGGCGGGCTCGGCCTGGCCCCCTCGGGCGACGTGGGCGACCGCTACGCGCTCTTCCAGCCCTGCCACGGCAGCGCCCCCGACATCGCCGGCAAGGACCTCGCCAACCCGATCGCGGCCATCCTCTCGGCCGCGCTCCTGTGCCGCTGGCTCGGCCTCCAGCATGGAGACCCCGCGGTGACCGCCGCCGCCGACCGCATCGACGCGGCGGTGGCCCGCGCCCTCACCGATTCCCGCGCTCATACCCAGGACATCGGCGGATCGGCCTCGACCCGCCGATGCGCCGACGCCGTGATCGCTGCCCTCTAACTCGACGAGGACCCCATGGACCACCACGCACTCCACGAGCTGATCGCCCACGTCAAGGCGGGCCGTCTCGGCCGCCGCGCCTTCGTCCAGATGATGGTCGGCCTGGGCCTCACCGCCCCGATGGCCGTCCAGATGCTGGGCTCCGCCGGGGTCGCGCGGGCCCAGTCCAAGGCTCCCGCGTTCACCCCGACGAAGCGCGGTGGCGGCGGGCTGCTCAAGACCCTCTGGTGGCAAGCGCCCACGCTGCTGAACCCGCACTTCGCCACCGGCACCAAGGACCAGGACGCTTCGCGGATCTTCTACGAGCCGCTGGCCGGCTTCGATCCCGACGGCAACGTGATCCCGATCCTCGCCGCCGAGACGCCGAGCGTGCAGAACGGCGGGCTCTCCCGCGACCTCACCGCGGTCACCTGGCGCCTCAAGAAGGGCGTGACGTGGCACGACGGCAAGCCGTTCACCGCCGACGACGTGGTCTTCACTTACGAGTTCGCCTCCGACCCGGCCACCGCGGCGGTGAGCAGCGGCTCGTATCACGAGATCGCCAAGATCGAGAAGCTCGACAGCCACGTCGTCAAGCTCACGTTCAACAAGCCCCAGCCGTTCTGGGCCGATCCCTTCTGCGGCACCCGCGGATCGATCCTGCCCAAGCACGTCTTCGACCCGTTCAAGGGGGCCAAGAGCCGCGAGGCGCCGGCCAATCTCCGGCCCGTCGGCACCGGCGCCTACCGCATCGTCGACTTCAAGCCGGGCGACACCGTGCGCGGGGAGGCGAACCCCGCGTACCACGTGCCGAACCGCCCGTTCTTCGACGCCATCGAGATGAAGGGCGGCGGCTACGCCGCCTCGGCGGCCCGAGCGGTGCTGCAGACCGGCGAGTACGACTACGCCTGGAACCTGCAGGTGGAGGACGACATCCTGCGGCGCCTGGAGCAGGGCGGCAAGGGGCGGGTGAACATCTGGCCCACCGGCAACCCCGAGCACATGCAGTGCAATTTCTCCGACCCGTGGACCGAGGTGGAGGGCGAGCGGTCCAGCGCCAAGACCACCCACCCGACGCTCGCGGACCCGGCGGTGCGTCAGGCCCTGAACCTGCTGGTGGACCGGGCCGCGGTGCAGGAGGAGATCTACGGGCGCGGCGGGCAGACCAGCGCGAACTTCCTCAACGCCCCGTCGCGGTTCTACTCGAAGAACACCCGCTGGGAGTTCAACGTGGACAAGGCCAACCAGGTCCTCGACGCGGCCGGCTGGAAGCGTGGCGCCGACGGCATCCGGGCCAAGGACGGCAAGCGGCTCAAGTTCGTCTTCCAGACCTCGATCAACGCCCCCCGCCAGAAGAACCAGGCCATCGTCAAGCAGGCGGCCGCCAAGGCGGGCATCGAGATCGAGATCAAGTCGGTGGTGGCCTCGGTGTTCTTCTCGTCGGACCCGGCCAACTCCGACACCTACCCGCACTTCTACGCGGACCTCCAGATGTACAACACCACCATGACCGCGCCGGACCCCCAGTATTTCATGAACCAGTTCTGCTCGTGGGAGGCCTCGCAGAAGGCCAACAAGTGGCAGGGGCGCAACGTCACCCGGTTCAAGAGCGACGAGTACGACCGGACCTACAAGGCCGCCGACAGCGAGGTCGACCCGGTCAAGCGCGCGGCGCTGTTCATCAAGATGAACGACATCGTGATCGCCAACGTGGTGGTCATCCCGGTCCTGTGGCGCAGCGGCGTCTCGGGGGCGGCCAACGCCCTCATGGGCCTGGACCTCACCGGCTGGGACTCCACCTTCTGGCGGCTGCCGTACTGGTACAAGCAGGCATAGCGCGGAACCCGGCGGACAACTTGACAGTTTCGGCACCGAGGCCGTATAACGGGCCATCCAGCCCGGTCACCGCAGACCACTCCCAGGAGGGCCATCGATGCAAGAACATGCACTGAGGGACATGATCGGCCAGGTCAAGGCCGGGACTCTGAGCCGCCGCGCGTTCGTCCAGGCCATGGTCGCGCTCGGTCTGACCGCCCCCCTGGCCGGTCAGATGCTGGCCTCGGCCGGGGTCGCCCAGGCCCAGCCCAAGAGCGGCGGGATGTTCAATCCCACGAAGCGCGGCGGGGGCGGCCAGCTCAAGGTCCTGTGGTGGCAGGCGCCGACCCTGCTCAACCCGCACTTCGCCACCGGCACCAAGGACCAGGACGGCTCCCGGATCTTCTACGAGCCGCTGGCCTCCAATGACCCCGAGGGCAATCTCTTCCCGGTGCTGGCCGCCGAGATCCCGAGCGTGCAGAACGGCGGGGTCAGCAAGGACGGCCGCTCGGTCACCTGGAAGCTCAAGAAGGGAGTCACCTGGCACGACGGCAAGCCGTTCACCGCGGCCGACGTCGTCTTCAACTGGGAGTTCGCCCGCGATCCCAAGACCGCGGCGCGCACGCTCGGGTCGTACGTCGACATCGAGAAGATCGACACCCTCGACTCCCACACCGTCCGCCTGGTGTTCAAGAAGCCGGTGCCGTTCTGGGCCGACGCCTTCTGCGGCGTCAACGGCATGATCATCCCCAAGCACCTCTTCGAGGCCTACAAGGGCGAGAAGTCGCGCGAGGCGCCGAACAACCTGAAGCCGGTCGGCACCGGCCCCTTCAAGTTCGTGGACTTCAAGCCGGGTGACATCGTCCGGGGAGAGATCAACCTCAACTACCACGTGCCGAACCGGCCCTTCTTCGACTCCATCGAGATGAAGGGCGGCGGCGACGCGGTCTCGGCCGCGCGCGCGGTCATGCAGACCGGCGAGTACGACTACGCCTGGAACATGCAGGTGGAGGACGAGATCCTCAAGCGCTTCGAGCAGGGCGGCCGGGGCAAGGCGGACATGGTCACCGGCGGCAACATGGAGCACATCCAGCTCAACAACACCGACCCGTGGACCGAGGTCGACGGCGAGCGCTCCAGCATCAAGTCCAAGCACCCCTTCCTGACCGACCCCGCGGTGCGCCAGGCCCTGAGCCTGCTGGTGGACCGCGCCTCCGTGCAGGAGGAGATCTACGGCCGCACCGCGATCACCACCGCGAACTACCTGAACGCCCCCGCCCGCTATTCTTCGAAGAACAACAAGTGGGAGTTCAACGTCGACAAGGCCAACCAGGTCCTGGAGCAGGCCGGCTGGAAGAAGGGCGCCGACGGGATCCGGGCCAAGGACGGCAAGAAGCTCAAGATCGTCTACCAGACCTCGATCAACGCCCCCCGTCAGAAGAACCAGCAGATCGTCAAGCAGGCGTGCGCCAAGGCGGGCATCGAGGTCGAGATCAAGTCGGTGACCGCGTCGGTGTACTTCTCGTCGGACCCCGCGAACTGGGACACCTATCCGCACTTCGCCACCGACATCCAGATGTACACCGTGACCCAGACCATGCCGGATCCCCAGGACTTCATGCTCGCGTTCACCCCCTGGGAGATCGCGTCCAAGGAGAACAAGTGGCAGGGGCGCAACATCACCCGCTGGCAGAGCGAGGAGTACGGCAAGCTCTACCGCGCGGCCGAGAACGAGCTCGACCCGGTGAAGCGCGCCGCCACCTTCATCCAGATGAACGACATGGTGATCAAGAACGTGGTGGTCATCCCGGTGGCGTGGCGGCCGCGGGTGGCCGCGATCAGCAACAAGCTGAAGGCGGTCCAGAGCGGCTGGGACTCGGATTTCTGGCAGCTTCCGTTCTGGTACAAGGAAGCGTAGCCCGGCCGCCGAGAGAGGCCCATCTGCTTCGTTGGCGCCCTCGGCCGCCCGCTCGACGTACGGAAAGTACGCCTCGCGGGCGGCCTTCGGGCGCCGCCTCGCATCTGGGCCCCTCTCGGCGGCCGGGGCGGTGACACCATGTCAAAGTATCTGCTCAGGCGGGTGTTGATCATGATCCCCGTGCTCGCGGGGATCAGCCTGGTGCTGTTCACGGTGCTGGCCCTGGCCCCGGGCGACCCCTTCGAGGAGCTCGCCACCAACCCCAACGTGCCGCCCGAGGTCCGCGCCAACCTTCGCCATCAGTTCGGGCTCGACGATCCGATTCCGATCCGTTACGCGCGCTGGTTCACCTCGATGCTGAAGGGCGACTGGGGCTTCTCGTTCGTGAGTCGCATCGACGTGGGCACCCTGATCCTGCAGCGGCTGCCCACCACCCTCTGGGTGCTGGGCCTGGCCCAAGTGCTGGGCCTGCTGGTGGCCCTGCCGATCGGGATCTACGCGGCGATGCGGCCGTACTCGTTCTTCGACCAGGTCTCGACCACGCTGGCCTTCGTGGGCTTCTCGCTGCCGACCTTCTTCACCGGCATCCTGTTCATCCTGTTCTTCAGCATCTACCTGGACTGGCTGCCCTTCATCTACCGGGCCGATATCGGCGCCACCGGCTGGCGCTGGTACTGGGAGAACGCGCGCCAGGCGGTCATGCCGGTGGCGGTGCTCGGGCTCGCCCAGGGCGCCTCGATGACCCGCTTCGTGCGCTCCGCGATGCTGGAGGTCATCCGGCTCGACTACATCAACACCGCGCGGGCCAAGGGCCTCTCCGAGAAGGTGACGATCCTGAAGCACGCGGTGCGGAACGCCCTCATCCCGGTGGTCACCCTGGTGGCGCTGCAGATCCCGGGCATCTTCACCGGCGCGGTCATCACCGAGCAGATCTTCCGGGTGCCCGGCATCGGCTCGCTCCTGATCACCTCGATCCTCGCCAACGACACCCCGGTGATCATGGCGATCACCTTCGTGTTCTCGTGCCTGGTGGTGCTCTTCAACCTGGTGGCGGATCTGCTCTACGGCTGGCTCGATCCGCGGATCTCCCTCCGCTAGCCATGACCCCGCCCAACGGCGTCGTGTCCGAGGCGGTCTCCCCCGCGGTGACGTCGACCCGTCCGCGGGGGGTGGAGTCGCTGTGGAGCGAGGCGTGGCGCCGCTTCCGCAAGCACCACCTGGCCACCTTCGGGACCGCGGTCCTGGTGGTGATGGTGATCGCGGTGGTGGCCGGACCGTTCGTGTACCGGGTCCCGATCGACGAGATCGACTTCAAGGCGAAATTGAAGATGCCCTCGTGGGCCCATCCGCTCGGCACCGACGACCTGGGGCAGGACCTCCTGGCCCGCATGCTCTACGGCGGGCGCATCTCCCTCGCGGTGGGCGTGGCGGCCATGCTGATCTCGATCACCGCCGGCACCATGATCGGGGCGGTGGCCGGGCACCTCGGCGGCGCGACCGATCACACCCTGATGCGCCTGACCGATCTCTTCCTGTCCCTGCCCCAGCTCCCGCTGCTCCTGCTGCTCGTGTATCTCTTCCGCGACGCGCTCAAGAAGGTGCTCGGCCCGGAGATGGGCGTGTTCGTGCTGGTGGTGATCGTGATCGGCGGCCTGCGCTGGATGCCGGTGGCGCGCCTCGTGCGCGCCCAGTTCCTGTCGCTCCGCGAGAAGGAGTTCGTCGAGGCCGCGCGCGGCCTCGGCGCCGCGCCGGTGCGCCAGGTGCTCCGCCACATCCTGCCCAACGCGGTGGGCCCGGTCATCGTGGCCGGCACCATCGACGTGGCCGCCGCCATCATCGCGGAGTCGTCGCTCTCCTTCCTGGGCCTGGGCTTCCCGCCCGACATCCCGACCTGGGGGCGCATCCTCTTCGACGCCAAGGACAACCTCGACTTCGCCCCCCACTGGGCCATCTTCCCGGGCTTCGCGATCTTCCTCACCGTGCTCAGCATCAACTACATCGGCGACGGCCTCCGCGACGCCCTCGATCCCCGCAAGGTCCTGTCGTAGCCGCCCGCGTCAGGCGACGCCGGCCGGACCCCGTCGCAGCACCCGCCCCGGCAGCGCGCCCGAGTGGCGGCCCGCATCCACGACCACCACGCCGTTGACGATCGTGGTCGAGATGCCATCCGGATACTGGTGCGGCTCCTCGAAGGTGGCCCGGTCGATGATCGTCGCGGGGTCGAACACGGTGACGTCGGCCCGGTAGCCCTCGCGCAGGAGCCCGCGATCGGCCAGCCCCAGCGCGGCGGCGGGCCCACCGGTCATCTTGAACACCGCGGTCGCGAGCGACATCAGGCCGAGGTCGCGGGCGTAGCGGCCGATCACCCGCGGAAACGTTCCGTAGAAGCGCGGGTGCGGCCGGCCCTGCCCGGTCACGCTGTCCCGCGCCACCGCCCGGCCGTCCGAGCCGACGAAGGCCGCGGGCGATCGGAGCAGCGTCCGCACGTCGGCCTCGTCGATGGAGAAGACCGCGACGTAGGTCGCGCCCTCGTCGGCGGCGAGGAGGTCGCACACCAGGTCGATGGGCGCGACCCCGGCGGCCCTCGCCAGCTCGCCCAGGCTCCGTCCCGCGTCCCGCGACCGGGTCCGCGAGGTGCCGATGCTGACCGCGTCCCACGAGGGCACCCGTCCGAAGCTGGTGAGACCGCGCTCCTCGATCTCACCCGTGATGCGCCGGCGGATCTCCGGCTCGCGGAGCCGTCCCAGCATGGGCCCGAGCCCGCCCTCCTGCACCCACAGGGGGAGCAGGTTGCGGAGCGGGTTGGACGCGAAGGTGTACGGGTAGACGTCGCAGTCGACCCGCACCCCGCGCGCCCGCGCCGCCTCGATCTCCGCGATCAGCCGGCCGGCCCGCCCCCAGTTGTCGGTGCCCGACAGCTTGAGGTGGACGATCTGGACGTGGACCTGCGTCGCCTCGGCCGCCGCGATCGCCTCCCGGACGGCGTCGAAGACCCCGCCCGCCTCGTCGCGAACGTGGGTGGCGTACGTGCCGCCGTGGCGCCTGACGATCCCGAGCAGCCCGATCAGCTCCTCCGGCCGGGCGAAGGAGCCGGGCGCGGTGAAGAGCCCCGACGACAGGCCGGTGGCGCCCGCCGCGAGCCCCTCCTCGAGGAGCCCGCCCATCGCGGCCAGCTCGTCGCCGGTCGGGGCGCGATGCTCCATCCCGACCGTCATCAGGCGCAGCGTGTTGTGGCCGACCTGCATGATCGTGTTCACCGCGGTCGGCGGGAAGCGATCCAGGTAGCCGGCGAAGGTCGTCTCCTCGATCTCGATCCAGGGGGCGAAGGCGGCGAGGTACTCCTGGAGCAGCCGCGCGCGGCCCGGCAAGGCGGGCGCCGCCGACAGCCCGCAGTGACCGACCACCTCGGTGGTCACGCCCTGGAAGACCTTGCTCTCGGCTCCCGGCGCGTAGGGCAGCGTGAAGTCGGAATGCGTCTTGATGTCGATGAACCCGGGCGCCACCACCAGGCCGCGCGCGTCGATCGTGCGACGCGCCGTTCCGGAGTAGCGGGCCGAGATCGAGACGATCCGGCCGTCCCGGATCGCCACGTCGCCGCGGACCGCGTCGGAGCCGCTACCGTCCAGCACCTCACCACCGCGGATGAGCAGATCGTCCACCTCGAGCTCCCGTCCCAGGGGTGCACTGCATCAGAGGTCCGTGGAGGGTACCACGGACCCCGAAATACGGTCGGACCTCCCGGCATCTGTGTTAGTTAGGTAGCAACCCGCACCGCCGAGGAGATCCTTCGTGACCGACCGCGACCTCTGTTTCGTGCCCGCCACCATGCTCCAGCGCCTCTACCGCTCGCGCAAGGCGTCTCCCCTCGAGGTGATGCAGGCGGTGCTCGCCCGCATCGACGCGGTCAACCCGCGGGTGAACGCCTACGTCACGGTGGCCCGCGAGCAGGCCCTCGCCGCCGCGAAGAAGGCGACCGCCGCGCTCGCGCGCAAGGGGGCGAGCCTCGGACCGCTCCACGGCGTCCCGGTCTCGATCAAGGACCTGACCCCGACCAAGGGCATCCGGACCACCTGGGGCTCCAAGATCTTCGAGCACCACGTGCCGGACGAGGATGCGCTCTACGTGGCACGGCTCAAGGAGGCCGGCGCGATCGTGGTCGGCAAGACCAACACCCCGGAGTTCGGCGCCGGCGGCAACACCTTCAACGCGGTCTTCGGCGCCACCCGCAACCCGTGGAACACCGCGCTCACCTGCGGGGGCTCGAGCGGCGGCGCCGCGGTGGCGCTCGCCACCGGCATGGGCCCGCTCGCCCAGGGCTCGGACCTGGGCGGCTCGCTGCGCACCCCCGCCGCCTTCTGCGGCGTGGTCGGCTTCCGCACCTCGCCGGGCCTGATCCCGGTCTACCCGGCGGATCTCGGGTGGGACTCGCTCAGCGTGACCGGGCCCATGGCCCGCACCGTCGGCGACGTGGCCCTCATGCTGTCGGTGATGGCGGGGCCCGACGACCGCGCGCCCCTTTCCTACGACGTCGACACCCGGCGCTTCCCGGCCGCGGTCAAGCGGCCCTCGGTGAAGGGCTGGCGCGCCGCCTGGACGCCCGACCTGAACGGCCTGATCCCGGTGGACGACGAGGTGGCCGCGGTGGCCGAGCGCGCCACCGGCGTGTTCCGCTCGCTCGGCGTCCGGGTCGAGCGCGCGTGCCCCGACTTCGGCGAGGTCAACGACATCGTGCTGGCCACCCGCGGGCTCAGCATGGTCGCGCGCCACGCCGAGAAGCTCGCGCGGTGGGAATCGGTCATGCAGCGGGGCCTGGTGTGGAACATCAAGCAGGGCCTCTCGCTGACCCCCGAGCAGATCGGCCGGGGGGAGACGCTGCGCACCCGTCTCTGGCACCGCGTGCGCGCGTTCATGGAGACGCGCGATCTGCTGATCCTGCCCACGGTGGCGATCCCGCCGTTCCCGGTCGAGCAGCCCTACCCGACCGAGATCAACGGCAAGGCCCTCGACAACTACACCCAGTGGTTCTTCCTGACCTACGGCATCACGGTGACCGGCCTGCCCGTCATCTCGGTCCCGTGCGGCTTCACCAGGAGCGGGCTGCCGGTGGGCCTGCAAATCGTGGGCCGGCGGCATCAGGAGGCCGCGGTGCTGCGGGCCGCCGCCGCGTTCGAGACCGCTCAGCCCTGGGCGGGCGCCATTCCGCCGGTGGTGCCGGGCGCCTGAGCGCTCACTGGATCCCGATGCCGACCGCGAAGAGATTCATGATGAACGGCAGGTCGCGGTTGGCGGCGAGCGTCTTGACCAGCTTCGCCTCCTCGTAACGCTCCTCGCGACCGTCCGCGTCCCAGGCCTGGGTGGCCACCTGCCGGTCCCGCACGTCGATCTGGGCGCGCTTGCGTCCGTGCTCGTCGCGTAGGGTGAGCGTGCCGTTGTCTGGCCGCGTCTCGCCGATCGCGCTGATCTCCCCGTTGTCGTACCAGGCCCGGATCGGGCCGCGCGGGGTGCCGTCCACGAAGGACACCTCGAAGCTCCGGCGTCCACTCGCGTAGAAGCCCAGCATCGGCCCGTGCCGGATCGCCCCGCCCGCGTCGGGACGCTCGCACCAGTTGAGCTTCCTGCCCGAGGCCTCGGTACTGCCGAGCTTCGTGCCGGGTGGGCACGTGATCTGGGCCGCCGCGGGGCGGACCCCCGAGAGCAGCAGGAGGACGACCGACACACACGCGACGACGCGGCGACGCCGGGCCATCCGATCAGCGGGCGAGACGGCGCAGCGGGGGCCCGGTGAGGCGCGTGAGGATCCACTGCCGCTTGAGCTGGGCCCCCAGGCGACGGTAGAAGCCGATGGCGGGGCGGTTCCAGTCGAGCACCGCCCACTCCATCCGCCCGCACCCACGCCGGACCGCGATGCGGGCCAGGGCGCGGAGCAGCGCCTTCCCGGCGCCGGCGCCGCGCTCCTCGGGCAGCACGAAGAGGTCCTCGAGATACAGGCTCGGACGGGCCAGGAACGTGGAGTAGGTGAAGAAGTAGAGCGCGAAGCCCACCGGGCGACCGCCGCGCCGGCAGATGAGGGTCTCGAAGTAGCGGCGCCGGCCGAAGCCGTGGGCACGCACCCGGGCCGCGGTGGCCTCCATCTGGTGGGCGAGACGCTCGTACTCGGCCAGGCCGCGGATCAGGGCCAGGATGGTCGGCACGTCCCGCGCGGTGCCGGCGCGGATGGCGAGCGGCGCGCGCGCCATCAGGCCCCCGCCATCTCGAGCAGCAGCTCGGTGTGGCAGCGTGCCCCTTCGCGGAGATTCTCGAGCGAGATCCGCTCGTCGTTGCCGTGGACGCGACGCCACTCGCTCTCCTCCAGGATGAATGGGCTGAAGCCGTAGCCGTGCAGCCCGCAGTTGCGGAAGACCCAGTTGTCGGTGAAGCCGACCAGGATGTCGGGCGCGACCACCGCGCCCGGGGCCCGGCGTCGCAACGCCTCGCCGAGCGCCTTGTAGAGCTGCGTGTCGGGCGGCGAGGCGTTGGGGATCTTGGGCGGCGGGTTGATCAGGCTCACCTCCACCCGCGGGTCGGCGATGACCCCGCGCACCCAGGCCACGATCTCCTCCGGATCGTCGCCCCGCAGCATGCGGCAGTCGATGTCCGCGCTCGCCTCGGGCGGGATCACGTTGCGCTTCTCGCTGCCCCGGAGCATGGTGACCGCGAAGGTGGTGCGCAGCATCGCGGCCTGGTGCCGGTCGGCGAGGAAGGCGCGGCGGAAAGCGGGGTCGCCCAGCGACCGGGG
>JBGQHJ010000130.1:0-13341 GCA_041497895.1 Methylomirabilia bacterium | reverse complement strand
GGCCATTTTCCGTTCCGCAAGCGCGAGGATGCCCGGACGGTCCCAGAGGTGCGGCCAGTTCTCCTGCACGCCGGGTGAACGGGTCACGATGTGCTCGTGCATCAGGGTGGGGCCCAGCTCGGAGGTCGCCACCGGGCCCAGCGCGGTCTCCACCATGGTCATGACGGCCTCCGGAAGCGGTCCAGCACGTTGCGCAGGATCCGCGAGACGTTGTTGTCGTAGCGGTTGTGCGACAGGCTGCCGCAGAAGGTGATCGACCCGACCGCGAAGACCGCGCCACCGCCGGGCAGCTCGACGTAGGTCATGTCGGCCCGCAGCATCCGCGCGGGCGCCTCACCGGTGACGGTCGAGATGTGGGAGAGCAGCTCCTCGGGCACCACCACGAAGGCCGGGCCGTATCCCTCGGAGCTGGCCAGCACGATGGCCCCGGCCGGAGTGCCGAGGGCCGGGTCCGCGCGGTCGAGCTCGAAACCGGCGGCGCCCCCGCCCGAGAGACCGAAGTCGCCCACCACCTCGTCCTTCACGCCCTCCATGATCCACGAGGCCCGCGGGTCGTCGGCGCCGGGCCGGCGGCGGTAGTACGAGCTCTCGAACGGCCCCTGGGCCGAGAAGCCGACTCCCACCAGCCGCTGCGGCGGGCGCCCGTTGCGCCGCCAGAGGCCGCCGTAGTTGCCGTCGAGCGCGTGATGGTACTCGCCGGCCTGCGCGTCCCAGGTGCGGATGCCGCCCTCGGCGCGGCGCACCTCGAGCACCCCGGGCACCGCGGGGCTGACCGCGATGCGCCAGTAGAAGCCGTTGCCGCCCAGGTAGACGAGGCGGCCGCCGCCCGCGAGATAGCCCGCGTGGGCGTCGAGCGTGGCCGCGGTGTGGTACTCCGGGTGCGAGCCGGTCAGCACGGTGGGGTACCGGGCGAGGAGGGCCGCGCCCTCGGCCTCGACGTCCTCGTCGGTCACCACGTCGTACGCGATGCCCTGCGCCTCGAGCCAGTCGAGCAGGTGGGTGTCGGCCGAGAAGTGGCGGATGCCAGATCCGCGCGCGTCGAGGAAGGTCAGGTAGCGCGGGCGGAACGTCAGGACCGGGCGCAGGCGAGAGGAGTAGCAGATGCCGCTGCCGTCCCGGTGACGGTTGTACGTCGACCGGCCGTAGTCCGGGTGGTCGTCCGGGTTGTGAGGCGCGGCGCCCCACGCGGCGACGCGCTCCCGGTAGGCCGCGTCGGTGCTGCCCCGCGCGTGGTTGGCGTAGGCCTGGTAGGTGTAGGTCGACGCGATGAAGAGGACGTCCGCGCTCCGCCGCCCCCGGGGCGGCCGCACGTAGAAGGGCAGCTCGTCGACGTGGCCCACCGCGGCGAGACGCATCACGTACACGCCGCTCGGCAGATCCTCCGGCACCGTGAAGTCGAAGTCGGTGGCCCAGCCCGCGTCGTGGAGGTCGTCCTCGTGGAAGTGGATGGCCGCGTACTCGCGCGGGGCGTGGCGCCAGCACATCTCGCGCCCCGTCCAGCGCGCGCCGGTGACCGCGCGGGTGGGCAGGTTCACCAGGCGCCCGCCGAGGCGGTGGGGGCCGACGTCGACGATGTCGAGCCCGTCGATGCCCCGGGAGAAGTCCCAGCCGGCGACGAGTCCGTCGGGAGGCAGCAGGGGGTCGAGCACCACCGACTCGGGCGCGGCGGCCGCGACCGCGAGCAGGAGCGGATCCTCGATCTTCCCGTTGAAGTGCTCGCGGGTTTCCCCGGCCAGGCGCGCCCCGAGCAGCAGCGGGGCCCGCGGGTGAGGCCGGGCCCCCGGGCTCAGTGGCGCCGACGCCTCCCGGCGCTCGCCGCCCCCGAGCGCGAGCTGACCCACGCGCAGCACGCCCGCGGCGGGATCCACGACCAGCCAGATCCGGTGCCAGCGTCGGAGGGCGGGCGCGAGCCCGGTGGCGAGCACGAGGGGCGGCCCGCCGGGCACGCCGAGGCGCGCGGTGACGCCGGCGGGCCCGAGGGAGAGGGCCCAGCCCGCGCCGGTGGAATCGTCCCATCGCGACGCGACGCACTGCTCGCGGCCGGCGGCGAGCGTCGGCCACACGAGCGCGACCAGGGTGAGGGGGCCGGCGGCGGGCAGGGCGCTCGCGGCGTCGACGCGCGCGTAGGATCCCAGCGCGAGCGGCTGCACGCGGGAGGGCCGCTCGATCGCGAAGCGAGCGGCCAGGTCCACCATCTTCACGCCCGGCCCGGCCGGGTTCGGGTCGGCGTGCACGACGCGCGCGAGGCTCGCGCGGTACGGTCCGGCCGCGGCGCTGGAGATCTTGAAGGCGATGCGCTCGCCGGGCGCGGCGGAGAGGCGGTCGGTGTAGCCGGTGAGCGGGATCACCCGAGGAACTGCTCGCACACCTCGAGCCAGGCCTGGGTGGTGAGCGCGAGCGACTCCACGTCGATGCGCTCGTCGTTGCCGTGGAACCGGCCGGCCATGGCCTCGGCGGTGAGGGCCCGGGAGAACAGGCCGAAGCCGTAGGCGATCGCGCCCTTCTCCCGGAAGTAGGGCGCGTCGGTGAAGCCCACGATCATGCGCGGCAGCAGGCGCGCGCCCGGGTAGTGCGCGCCCACGACACGGCCGAGCACGTCCCAGAGCGGGGTGCCGGTGGGCGACGCGGAAGCCGGCTTGGAGAAGAGCTTCTCGATCTCCACGTCCTCCATCAGGTCGCCGCCCACCGCCTTGTCGAGATGGCGCCGCACCTCGTCCTCGCTGTCGCCGGGGACGGTGCGGATGTCGACCTCGACGTTGACCACGTCGGGGATCACGTTGGTCTTGACGCCGCCGCCGCACACGTTCGGCGAGAAGGTGGTGTGGGTGGCGGACCACGCGTACTTCGCCATGCCGGGCGCGAGCCCGTCGATGGCCTCGTCGACGCGCGCCGGGTCGACGAGCGCGGCCTTCACCGCGGGGGCGAGGTTGAGGGTGGCGACGAAGCCGCGCCAGAGCTCGTCCACGTAGGGCGAGGGCCGGTAGTCGGCCAGGCGGCTCACCACGTGTGCGGCCTTGACCAGCGCGTTGTCCGCCCCGTGGGGCATCGAGCCGTGTCCCGGCGTGCCCTTGACCCGCAGCCGGCGCCAGGCCACGCCCTTCTCGCCGACGTGGACGGTGACGTTGAGCCCGTGGCCGTGCGGGCCCGCGCTGACCGTGCCGCCGTTCTCGGTGAGGCAGTAGTCCGCCTCGAGCGCGTCCCAGTGCTCCGCGCAGACGTGCCCGGCCCCGAGCGTGCCGCCGGCCTCCTCGTCCGCGCAGGCCAGGTAGACGAGCGTGCCCCGGGGCCGCCAGCCGCGCCGCGCCAGCGTCTTGAGCGCCACCGCCTGGGAGGCGGTGATGTTGAGCATGTCGAGCGCGCCGCGCCCCCAGACCTCGCCGTTCACGAGCTCGCCGCCGAAGGGATCGCGCGTCCAGGTCTTGGGGTTCACCGGGACCACGTCGGTGTGGCCCATCAGGCACAGGGTGGGCGCCGCCGGATCGCTGCCATCGATGCGGGCGACCAGGCTCGTGCGGCCCGGGGCCGCGACCGGCTCGTAGACCTCGATCTCGAGGCCGCTGCCCTCGAGGTAGGTGCGTAGCAGATCGCTGGTGCGGACCTCCTGCCCGGACTGGACGGTGCCGTCGTTGACGCACTGGTTGCGGATCATCTGCTGCAGCAGCTCCACGGTCTGGCCGGTCAGGACGTCGCTCATGGGTCGGTATCCTAGCCAGCGGGCCGCGCGTTGTCGAGGGCGGTCACGGGCGCTCGAAGACCGCCTGGACCGAGACGATGCGGCCTTCGTCCCGGTTGCGATGCCCGGCCGCGACGATCCCGTCGATCGCGTCGCCCATCACGAGGCGCGCGATGCTGTGGGCCGGCATCGCCGCCCCGGTGGCGGGCCCCGCGGTCTCGGCGGTCATGTCCTCCCAGGCGCGGGCCCGGAAGCCGGCGGCCTCGATCACCGCGCGCATCGCGTCCGGCGGGCGCAGGAAGCTCGTGGAGGCGTCGCGCGCCCACATGACCGGGTAGATCACCGGCTGTACCGGCCCCGCCATCGGCTCCTGGAGCGCGAGCAGGCCCCCCGGCCGCAGGACGCGATGGAAGCCCGCGTAGAGGCCCTCCTTGTCCGCGATGTTCATGCCGGTGTTCTGGGTCCACACCGCGTCGAACGCGCCGTCGGGGAAGGGCAGGGCCAGCGCGTTGCCGACCCGGTGGGTGACCCGATCCTGGAGGCCCATGCGCTCGGTGAGCACGGTCGCGGCGCGGACGTAGGACTCGGTCAGGTCGATCCCGGTGACGTGGCAGCCGAACTCGACCGCGAGCGTGCGCGCGGGCCCGCCGAAGCCGCCGCCCACGTCGAGGACGCGCATCCCGGGCCGCGCCGCGCCGAGCTTCGCGAGACGAACCGTGACCGGCTTGCCCCCGCCGTGGAACTGATCCACCGGTGCCAGGGCGTCGACCGTGAGCGCGTCGAGGCTCACGCCGCGGGCGGTCAGCGCGGCGAGGATCGCCTCCGCGAGGTGCTCGCGTCCCCAGTACCGCGCGATGCGGTCCGTGTCGGTGGTCATGGCCGGACGGCGCCGTCGCGCGGTCTCGCCGCGGCCTGGGCGAGCAGTGTGTACTTGGCGAGGGTGTCGGCGGCCAGGCGCGCGGGCCGGCGGCCGTCGTCGACCAGAGCCAGGAAATCGGCCAGGACCAGCGGGAAGTGCCGCTCGTGCCCGGTGTCGAGGGCCGGCGGCACCCGGATCTCCCAGCCCGCGGCGGCGGGCGCGAGGGAGAGACCGGGATGCGTGCCCTGCCACGCGGCTAGCGCCCGCGTGAGCGCGGCCTCCACGCGCTCCGGCTCGCCGCGCGGCTCGATCGAGAGGCGGCGATGGAAGCCGGTGGCCGGGCCCTGCTCGACGCGGACCAGGCTTCGCGTCCCGCGCATCACCGACCGATGGGTGTCGCCGCCGCCGGGCGGAGCCGACAGGTCCCAGCGCGTGTCGAGCGCGACCCGGACCGACCCGGCGCGGAACGAGAGCGCGGCGTTGCCGCGGTAGGCGAGCTCCGATCCGGCGACCACCGCGGCGAGCTCGGGCGGGAACTCGGGTTGCCCGGTCACGCGTGCGAACAGGGCGCGCGGCACCGCCGTGCTCCAGGTGCGCGCGGCGAGCAGCTCGAGCCGCGGAGCGTCGTCGGCCGGGTCCGTCGCGGCCGCCCGGACGAGGCGCTGGGCCCGGTCCACCATGTGGGTGGGGATGTCGGCGATCCCGTCGCCCTGGACGCGAACGTCGAAGTACCAGGGCGGGCGCCGGAGCGGCCGACCGTCGACCGTCTTCTCGAGGTGATGGACGCTCGTGATCTCGATGCCGGGCTCGTCGGCCCCACCGTCCGCGAAGCGGCCGAAGACGTCGGCCTCCCGCACCAGCCGCTCGGCCAGCCGGGCGGTGATCTCGTGTCGCCCGGTCATCATCTCGACGGCGAGCGGACGGTCGGCGCCGGCCCGCGGGGCCGCCAGCACGTGGTGGAGATCGTCGAGCCCGTCCGGGCCCGTCATCCAGGGCTTGTCGGCCAGCACGTGGAAGCCGGCGTCGTGCAGTCGCCGGATCGTCGCCAGCTTGCGGTCGTTCCGGCCGGCGAGCACCACCACGTCGCCCGGCCGCTCGTCCACCAGACGCTCGAGCGACCGCTCGCCGGCGTGGACCGTCACGCGCCAGCCGGTGGGGCGCTCGCGCCGATGGTTGAACGCGTCGACCAGCGCGAGGAAGTCGTCGAGCTCGGGGCCCTTCGGCGCGTGGACGACCAGCTCGTCCCGGACGCGCGGATGCCGATCGCCCAGCGTGAGCGCGGCGTGGAAGTGCCCGGGATCGAGGAAGGCCAGCGTGTGCACGGGCTAGGGCTCGAGGCTCGCCATGCGATCGAGGAACGGCAGGGCGTCGGCCAGGCGCCGCGGGGCCACCATCGTGACGCGCTCGACACCGAGGTCGCGCAGGCGGGCCAGCGCGTCCGGCTTGGGCGGCTGGAAGGCGAACACCGAGACGGAGAGGCCGTCGGCCCCCCGGCCCGCGGCGTCGGCCTTGCGGCGGAGGTCGGCGATGGCCGCGGGGAGATCGGCGAGCAGCACGTCGATGGGGATCCACCCGTCGCAGTACTCGACCACGCGGGCTCGGCCCTGGGCGGTGGCGCCCCCGAACAGGATCGGCGGGTGGGGCCGCTGCACCGGCTTGGGGAACGAGATCGCGCGGTCGAAGTTGACGAACTCGCCGTGGAACGACGCCTCCTCCTGCGTCCAGAGCGCTTTCATGGCGAGCACCCGCTCGCGGAGCACCTGCCAGCGGCGGCCGAACGGCGTGCCGTGGTGCTCCATCTCCTCGCGGTTCCAGCCGCCGCCGATGCCGAAGAGCACGCGGCCGTTCGAGAGCCAGTCGAGCGTGGCCACGCTCTTGGCCAGCACGATGGGGTCGTGCTCCACCACCAGACAGATGCCGGTGCCGAGCTTGATCGTCCGGGTCGCGGCGGCGGCGGCCATCAGCGAGACGAACGGATCGGCCATGTGGTAGTAGGGCTTGGGCAGGGGCTCGCCGCCCGGGTACGGGGTCTGGCGCCCGGCCGGGATGTGGGTGTGCTCGCCGACCCAGAACGACTCGAAGCCGCGCTCCTCCGCGGCGCGGGCCAGCTCGTCCGGCCGCGCGCCGTACTCCACGTTGTAACTGAAGATGCCGAGGTGCATCGCGCGCTCCCGCTCAGGGCCCGCGGCGGCGATGGCCGGGGGCGTAGACCTCGGGGTTCACCACGTGGAGCGGCCGCTCCTTGGTCAGGACCCGGGCGACCTCCTCGCCGCAGCGGCGCGGCACCTGGGCCACCGCGGGCGAGGAGAAGTAGGCCGCGTGCGGGGTGAGGATCACGTTGTCGAGCCGCCGCAGCGGGCTGTCGGGGCCGAGCGGCTCCTCCTCGAACACGTCGAGCGCCGCGCCGGCGAGCCACCCCTGCTCGAGCGCGCGCGCGAGGGCGGCCTCGTGGACGACCGGCCCGCGCGAGGTATTGATCAGACACGCGGTGGGCTTCATGCGCCGGAGGAAGGCCTCGTCGATCAGGCCGCGGGTCTCGGCGTTGAGGAGGGTGTGGACCGAGACGTAGTCGGATCGGGCGGCCACCGTGGCGAGGTCGGCGCGCTCCACCCCGAGCGTCTTGAAGCGCGCGTCGTCGACGTAGGGGTCGCAGGCGATGACGTGCGTCTCGAGCGCCGCGACGCGGCGGGCGAAGGCGCTTCCGATGTTGCCCAGGCCCACGATGCCCACCGTCTCGCCGTGGAGCGAGCCGGTGACCGCGCCGGGCACCCGCCCGCTCCATACCCCGGCGCGGATCTCGCGATCGAGAACGACGATCTTGCGGTTCCAGGCGAGCAGCAGGGCGAGGGCGTGGTTGGCCACCTCGCGGACCCAGATGTCGGGCACGTTGACCACGACGACGCCGAGCTCGGTGGCGGCGGGCACGTCGATGACGTCGTAGCCCACGCCGGTGCGCACCACCACCTTGAGACCCTCGAGCGACTCCATGACCCGACGGGTGACCGGGGAGAAGGACACGATGAGGGCGTCCGCGTCCCGGGTGCGCTCGATCACCTCCGCCGCGTCGCCGATGAACGGCACGGACTCCATGCGCGCGGGCACGCGGTCGAGCGCGGCCTGGCAATCGGCGTAGTCGCGCTGGCCACGGCCCTGGATCACGTAGACCTTCGGAGTCCTCGTTGGGGGGGTCTTGTCAGGCACTGCGATCTCCTTGGACAACGGGTTAGGGGGTCAGAACTGCCCGTGTCGGCCCGCGCCGGCCGCGAAGCGCTGGGCGCCCGCCTGGCTCTCGCCGGTATCCGTGGTCGCCTTGCCGAGGGCGAACTCGTTGGCCATCGCCGCGCGCAGGGGCTGGCCCACGCCCTCCCAGGCCGAGCGGCGATCGCTCCGTACGCACCGGGGCGGGAACGAGGCGATGGATCGGGCGAGCGCCTCCGCCTCCTCGCGGGCCCGCCCGGCCGGCACCACGCGATTGGCCAGCCCGAACGCGAGCGCCTCGTGCGCGTCGACCGGACGGCCGGTGAGGATCAGGTCGAGGGCTCGGGAGAGGCCGATGAGCTGTGGCAGCCGGACGGTGCCCCCGTCGATCAGCGGCACGCCCCAGCGCCGGCAGAACACCCCGAAGACCGCGGTGTCGCCCGCGACGCGCAGGTCGCACATGAGCGACAGCTCGAGCCCGCCCGCCACCGCGTAGCCCTCGACCGCGGCGATCGTGGGCTTGCTGAAGGCCATCCGCGTCGGGCCCATCGGCCCGTCGCCCTCGGCGGACAGGGTGAGCCCGCGTTCGGTACCCCGCGCCTTGAGATCCGCGCCGGCGCAGAAGACGCCGCCCGCGCCCCAGAGCACCGCCACCCGCAGCGAGTCGTCGGCCTCGAACTGCCGGAGCGCGTCGACCAGCGCGCGGGCCGCGGGGCCGTCCACCGCGTTGCGCGCTTCCGGCCGGTCGATCACGATCGTCGCCACCATGTCGCTGCGCTCCATCCGAATGGCCATGGGCCTCTCCCGGCCGCGGCATCCTCGTCCGGGACCCGCGGCACCAGCAATCTACGGCTTTCCGCGCTTCGAGGCCAGCCCGGCGGCGGGAGGCCCGTGCGACAATGGGCCGCCGTCATGCGAGGCGTGGAGCAGATCCCGTGGCTGTACGACGCCGTCTGCGCGGCGTGCGAGGCCTTCGGGCTCGAGCGCTGGCGAGGGTGGCTCGTCGGGCAGGCGCGGGGGCGGGTGCTCGATCTGGGCTGCGGCACCGGCCGCAACCTCCCGCTCCTGCCACCCGGCACGGTCGCGATCGGGCTCGATCCGTCCTGGCACTCCCTGCGGCGGGCTCGACGCCGCGCGCCCGGCGTGCCGCTGGTGGTCGCGAGCGCCGAGGACCTGCCGTTCCGCGCCGCCGTCTTCGACACGGTGCTGAGCGGCCTCGCCTTCTGCAGCGTGCCGGACGCCCGGCGGGGTCTCCTCGAGGTCCGGCGGGTGCTGGCGCCGCGCGGGCGCCTCCGCATGCTCGAGCACGTGCGCGCGACCGAGGCCTGGAAGGCCCGACTCCAAGACTGGCTGCAGCCGGCCTGGACGTGGGTGAGCGGCGGATGCCATCCCAACCGCGACACCGAGCGCGCGGTCGAGGCGAGCGGCTTCCGTATCGAGGACGACGGGCGCCGCGCCGAGGGAACCATGCGTCGGTTCGCGGCGGTGCCGCGGGAGCCGGGATCCCCGGGGGAGAGACGACATGGAGCGTGAGGCGCAGCAGCACGAGGCCAGGCAGGTCGCGCAGACCCTGGAGACCGCGCACGACGCCGACGTCGCAGAGGCGCTGAACGCCATCGACCACGCGGCCGCCGCGCGGGTGCTGGCCGCGCTCCCGTTCGACCTGGCGGTGCGCGCGGTCAACCAGCCCGAGCTCGATCACCGGGCCCACCTCTTCGAGCATCTGCCGACCGACAAGGCGGTGGCCCTGATGACCGCGATGTCGGCCGATCAGCGGGCGGAGGTCTTCCGCGGCCTCTCCGACCGTGCCCGGGCGCGGCTCATCCCCGCGATCGACAGTGGCACCCGCGCCTCGCTCCGCTCGCTCCTGAGCTACTCCCCGACCACCGCGGGCGGCATCATGACCACCGAGCACTTGGAGGCGCCCGCCACCTGGACGGTCGAGCGCGTCCTCACCCAGATCCGCAGCGCCGGGGACCCGCGCCGCCCGGTCTACGCGGTGTACGTGCTCGATCCGGTGGACCGCCGCCTCGTGCACGTGGTGACGCTCCGCGAGCTGGTGCTGGCCGATCCCACGCGCACCCTGCTCGAGGTGGGCGAGCGGCGCCCGCCGGTGACGGTCGGCCCCTGGACCGACCGGGAGGAGGCGGCGCGCCTGATCGCCAAGTACGACCTGCTGGCGGTGCCGGTGATCGACGAGGGCGGCCACCTCCTCGGCATCGTGACCGTCGACGACATGATCGACGCGATGGTGAAGGAGCAGACCGAAGACCTGCACAAGCTGGGCGGGGTCGAGGCCCTCGACGAGCCGTACACCCGGATCGGGTTCGGGACCATGATCCGGAAGCGGGCGGGCTGGCTCTGCGCCCTCTTCCTGAGCGAGATGCTCACCGCCACCGCGATGCAGTACTTCGAGGGCGAGCTGAGCCGCGCGATCGTGCTCACCCTGTTCATCCCGCTCGTCATGAGCTCGGGCGGCAACTCCGGCTCGCAGGCCACCTCGCTGATCATCCGGGCGCTGGCGCTGCGGGAGGTCGCGGTGCGGGATTGGTGGTGGATCGCGGTGCGGGAGCTGCCCGCGGGCCTGGCCCTCGGCAGCATCCTGGGGTTCATCGGCATGGTGCGGATCTCGGCCTGGCAGCTCCTCGGCTTCTACGACTACGGCCCGCACTGGTCCCTGGTCGCGCTGACGGTGGGCGCGGCCCTGGTGGGCGTGGTGATGTTCGGCTCGCTCGCCGGATCGATGCTGCCGTTCGTCCTCCGCCGGGTGGGCTTCGATCCCGCGAGCGCCTCGGCGCCGTTCGTGGCCACCCTGGTCGACGTGACGGGCCTTGTCATCTACTTCTCGGTGGCGTACCTGGTGCTGCGAGGCACGCTGCTCTAGCGTCCGCGCCCCGGCACGCCGGAGATGCGCGTTACGCCGGGCTGCTCGGCAGGGTTTGCCGAGCAGGCCCGAGCGGCGGGCCGTACGTAGGTGGGCACGCGATGTATTTCCGTGGCACCGGCATTGCAATCTGATTGCGCAGTGATCCGCGTCGCGGGCGCGATCGCGTGGAGCCATGCCGACACTCCTGGTGGTCGATGACGACGAGAAGATCGCCCGCTCGCCCCGAGGAGACCCTGCGGGTCCTGGACGCGCATCCCGGCCCGATCGATCTCCTGATCACCGGCGTGGTCATGCCGGGAACCAGCGGCTACGTCCTGTCGGAGCAGGTCGAGCGGCGCCGTCCCGAGATCCGGATCCTCTTCATGTCCGGGTTCGTCGTGGTGCCGGCTCACTACGGTTCGTCGGGCGAGGACCGGGGCCTCGAGCCGGGCTCGGCCATCCTGGCCAAGCCCTTCACCGGGTCGCGCCTGCACGAGAAGGTCCGCGAGGTGCTCGGGGCGCCCGGCCCGGTCCGTACCCCGCCACGCGAGCCCGCGCTCGGCGCGTGGCCGTCGAACCGCCCCTCGCCTAGCCGCCCCACGAGGGACGCGCTCATCGGCGCGACCCCGATCGAGGGCGGCATCCCGCTCATGGCCGGCGGCAAGATCATCGGCTCCTTCGGCGTGTCGGGCGGCACCGCTCCGCAGGACGGGCAGGTGGCGAAGGCCGGCGTCGACGCGCTGAGGTAGCCCCTCGCTCTGGGGCCATCCCGCCCTCTCGCCCTCCGGGGGAGAGGGCGGGGGCTAGAACTCGACGGGCAGGGCCTTGAGGCCCCGCAGCGTCGACGACTCCCGCCACTCGAGCGGCTCGCCAGCGAGCCGCAGCCGTGGCATGCGCCGCAGCAGCGTGCCGAGCGCGAGCTGTCCCTCCACGCGGGCGAGCGGAGCCCCCAGGCAGAAGTGGATGCCGAAGCCGAACGCGATGTGGCGGTTGTCGACGCGGGCGACGTCGAGCCGGTCGGGGTCCGGAAAGTGCGCGGGATCCCGGTTGGCCGCGCCGATCGCGGTGACCACGAAGGCGCCTTTCGGAATCGTCTTGCCGCCCACCTCGACCTCCGCGTTCGTGATGCGGGCGGTCCGCTGCACCGGGCTGTCGTAGCGCAGCAGCTCCTCCACCGCGCTGCCGATGAGCCCGGGCTCCCGGCGGAGGCGTTCGACCTCGACGGGATGCCGGAGCAGGCTGAGGAGGCCGTTGCCGATCAGGTTCACGGTGGTCTCGTGGCCCGCGATGAAGAGCAGGACGCAGGTGGCGAGCAGCTCGCCCTCGGTGAGCCGGTCGCCCTGCTCCTCGACCGCGATGAGCGCGGATAGCAGGTCCGCGCGCGGATGGCGGCGGCGCTCGGGAAGCAGCGCGCGGAAGTAGTCCGCGATGCCGCGTCGGCCGATGCGTCCGCGCTCGACGATCGACGGGTCGGACGGGATACCGATCGCGTCGAGGCTCCGGATGATGTCCGACGACCACTCCTTGATCTGCTCGTGGTCGCCGACCGGTACCCCGAGCATGTCGCAGATGACGGTCACCGGAAGGGGATAGGCGAGATCGGCGATCACGTCCATCCGCCCCGAGGCCTGCACCCGATCGAGCAGGCCGTCCACCACGCCCTGGATCTGGCCGCGCATGCCCTCGATCACCCGCGGGGTGAACGCCCGGTTGACGAGCGCGCGGAGGCGGGTATGGTCGGGCGGGTCGCGGAAGAGCATGGAGCGGGGGAGACGGCCGGTCTCCGACTCCTCGCCGTACTGGGCCGACAGGATGGCCTCGAAGCCGTCGCGGCCGAAGCGCGGATCCCGCAGCGACGTGACGCAGTCCTCGTACCGGGTGAGGATCCAGAGGCCGAGCGCGCTCAGGTGGACGGGATCCGTCTCGCGGAGATGCCGGTAGAACGGGTAGGGATCGGCGTGGAAGGCGGGCGAGAGCGGGTTGAAGAGGTCGGCCTCCGCCATCCGACTCAGCTCACCATCGCGTAGGTCCGCTCGATGTTGGCGAGGAGCCCGGTGCGCCAGGGGCGGTAATGCTCGTAGGTCGCGAAGGCCTTCTCGTAGGTCGGAGCCAGGCGCGCGGGCACGCGCTGCTTGACCTCGTCCAGGCTGGCGCCGGTCGCGACCTCCTCGCGCACCGCCTCGACCATGTCGTGGATGTAGCCCCGAAAGGTGCGGAGCCAATCCCGGCCCGCGGGGTTGCCGTGGCCCATGACGATCGTGTCGAAGTCGAGCTCGGCCAGCCGGTCGATGGTGGTGACCCAGTCCTCCGGGTAGCCGTCGCCCATGTACGGGGTCCATCCGATGACCGCGTCACCGGTGACGACGGTGCGCTCCTTCGGCAGGTAGACGAAGACGTCGCCCTCGGTGTGGGCGCGCCCCAGGTAGAGCAGGTGGATCTCCCGGTCGCGGCGGTAGAGCTTCATGGTCCGCTCGAACGCCATCGTGGGCAGCGCGGGCTTGAGCGCCCGCACCTCGGCCAGGTACGACTCGGCGAGGCGGAGATCGGCCTGGAGCCTGGCCCGCTGCTCCGGGGTGCCGGCCGCGGCCAGCTCGGCGCGGAGTCGGGCCACCTCCGCGGGGACCTGCCGCACGTGGTCCTGGATGCGCTTGAGGCCCTTGCGCACCATCGCCTCGCGGGTGAGCTGGTTCGTGATGATCTCGGCGCCGGGGTAGGCGGCCGGGTAGACCTCGTTGCCGTGCCAAT
>JBGQHJ010000129.1:0-13471 GCA_041497895.1 Methylomirabilia bacterium | reverse complement strand
CCCCAGCCCCCGCAGCCGCTGCCCCAGCTCCCACGCCGTCAGCGGCGGCTGCAGATTCACCACCGTCAGCGCCGGCCGCCCGTGCGCCTGCACCGCCTGCTCCAGCTCGTGCAGCGACCCCACGAAATGCGGCTCCCACCCGCGGACGGGCGCGAGGCGTCCGACCACGACGGCGAGATCCAGTGATTCGTCAAGCACCAGGAGATTCACGCGAGGCCTTTCCTCCCGACGCCTAGTCCGGGGTTGCGGTGCTGTGGGTGACCTGATTGCCGCCGCGCTGTACGGCTTGCTCCAGGTAGGCGAGCGCCTGCGAAAGCAGAATCGAGTCCGTGTGCCCGTCGTGAGGGAAGGAGACGTTTCCGACGCTCACCGTGAGCCGCTGGGGACGGCCCTCGGGCCCCTCTCGGAAGGCGACCTGCTCGATGTTGGCGCGAATCCGCTCGGCCACACGCAGGGCGTCGCTGCCGGCGGTGTGAAGCAGGATCACGGCGATGGCGGACGAGAGCTGTCCGACGAGGTCGGTCGCCCGCACGAACTCCGGGATCTTCTCGGAGAGCGCTCGCTCGATCTCTTCGGCGATCTGCTGCCGGTCACCGCTGACGTCGGGCCGCAGAAGGCAAACCGAGAAGAAATCCTGGTACCGCGTCGCGCGCCCCGCCTCCCGAGTCAGCAGGTGGCGGAACGTGTCCTCATGAAATACCCCGGTCTGGGTATCCATGAATTCGCTCACGTGTCCCCTCCCTTCGTGTGACGGGTTGACCACCGATTCGAGCGCGGCCAGCCCCGGGGCCGCCTCCGGGCGGATCGTGAGCAAGTCTTGCGCCATCCGGCGCAGTTCGTCCACGCTAGGCCGCGGGGTAGGCGTCTATCGTGACGGATTCACTGTTGGTTGCGAGTACGACGGTCGAGCGAGGGAAGGAGCGAAGCCAAGGCGCGCGGGCCGCCTCACGCGGCGGGTACGCTAGGAGTTGAGGAACGGACTTAGGTAGTTACCGGGGCAAACGAAGCAAATCATTTCCTACCCGAGCCCCGCTCGGGCCTATCGTCCAGTCCCACCTGGCGGATCTTGTAGAGCATGGCCTTGTAGCTGATCTTCAGGAGGCGCGCCGCCTCGGCGCGGTTCCAGCGCACCTTCTCGAGCACTTCCTTGATCACCGCCTTCTCGGCCGCCATGGCCGCGCGGCGGGCAATGTCCTTCAGCCCCATCTCGCTGTCGGGAATCGCGCTGGTGGCCACCGGTGCGGCCGCCTGGACGGGCGGGGGACCGGCCTCCGGTTTCGGCGCCCAGGGCTTCTCGCTCCGAAGCGCGATCTCCTGCTGGACGAGGGCCTCGGTCTGCAGCACCACCGCCCGCTTGATCATGTTCTCGAGCTCGCGGACGTTGCCCGGCCAGGAATAGTCCTGGAGGAGACGCATCGTCGCCTGGGAGATCTTGAGGGCGTCGCGGTTGTACTGCCGACAGAACCGCCCCATGAAGTAGTCGACGAGGACCGGGATCTCCTCCCGGCGCTCACGCAGGGGAGGAATCGAGATCGCTACCACGTTCAGGCGGTAGTAGAGGTCCTCCCGGAACATCCCGGTGGTCATCACCGATGCCAGGTTCCGGTTGGTGGCCGCGATGAGTCGCGCGTCCGAGGTGATCACCTCGCTGCCGCCCACGCGGAAGAACTGCCCGTCCTGCAGCACGTGGAGCAGCTTGGCCTGCAGGCCGAGCGGCATCTCCCCGATCTCGTCCAGGAGGAAGGTGCCCCGGTGGGCCAGCTCGAACTTGCCGGGCTTGCGGCGATGGGCTCCCGTGAAGGACCCCTTCTCGTGGCCGAACAGCTCAGACTCGAGCAGGTCCCCCGGGAGGGACGCGCAGTTGACCTTGAGGAACGGCTTGTCCCGTCGGTCCGAGATGTAGTGAATCGCCCGGGCCACCATCTCCTTGCCGGTGCCGCTCTCGCCCTGTAGCAGGATCGTGGCGTTGGTGTCGGCTGCGCGGCGGACGATGTCTTCCACCGCCCGCATGCGCTCGCTGTTCCGGAACAGCAGGTCGACGTCCACCGGGGCCTGGTGCCCCGCGGACCCGTTGCCTCCCGGCGCGGGCACGAGCGGCGCGCTATCGGACTGCGCCAGGGCGGCCTTCAGGACCTCCCTGAGGGTCGGACCGGCGACGGGTTTGACGAGGAAGTCGTACGCGCCGGTCCGCATGCCCTTGACCACGAGGTCGCGGTCCCCGGTCCCGGAGAGGATGACCACCGGGACGTCGGCGCTCTCGAGCTTGATCTGTCGGGCCAGGTCCAGGGCGCTCGCGTCGAGCTGATCGATGTCGAGCAGCACCAGCTGCGGGTGGAGGCTGGACAGGAGCGCCAGGGCCTCCGCGGTGGTCCCCGCCTCGAGGACCGAGTACCCGCCCTCCTTGACCACCCGCACCAGTCCCGCGCGGCTTTCTGGCCTGCCGTCGACGACGAGGATCGCGCCGGGGCTCATCGGGTGGGGGTCAGGTCCGGAGGGGCGGGGGTGAAGCAGGCCCTTGACGAAGGTGACCCTGGTCCCGATACTGGCACCCGGCGAAACCCATGAAGATCCTGGTGGTGGACGATGATCCTTCGGTCGCGGAGATGATCGCGGAGGCGGTCAGGACCTTCGGCCACGAGGCAGTGGTCGCGCTCGACGGCACCGAAGGACTGCGTCTTCTGGAGTCGACCCCGGTCGACGGGGTGTTCCTGGACCTGGTCATGCCGGGCCTGGGAGGCCTGGCCGTGCTCACCCGTATCAGGAGTCGGTTTCCCCACGTGCCGGTCGTGATCCTTTCGGCTCATGCCGGGGACGAAGAAACCCGGGAGGCGATGGAGCTCGGGGCCTCGGAGGTGATCATGAAGCCTGCCGGGCTTGCCCAGTTCACCGAGGTCCTTTCGCGGCTGACCCGCTCGTCGTCCGCGGGGTAAGGCTTCCCACCAGATTGCCGCATTTTTTCCGAACATTTTCACTCTTGCCCATCTTTATATGAAAAGCAATACCCAATCACGGAACTTAGTGCGACGTTCACGACGCGAAACCGCGGTGCGGTGTATCCCGGCGATTCTCTTGCGGCCGCAGGCTCGTTCTGAGATGATCCGGACATGAAGCGCGCGCTCACCGCAAAGGCCATCGGGACCGGGTTGCTGGCCGTCATGATCGCGGGGCCCGCCTCCGCCCAGAATCCGGTCGAGATCCGGGCGACGGCCCCCGAGAAGCCCCCGCAGCTCCGGATCGTCGAGCCGAGCCCCGCCACCCGCGAAGCGACCCGCCCGCGGGAGGCTGACTTCTACCGCGAGGACGTCCGGGTCCGGCATGAGCCGGCGTTCATCGAGCCGTTTGTGGGCCAGACGCAGGGGGGCACCAAGTACGGCCTCTCGGGTTGGACCTCGCCCACCACGCCGGTCGGCAGCTACGTCTCGCAGGAGCCCTGGGCCCGGAGCGGATGGTTCGCGCTCGGGTTCACGGTGGTGTGGGATTCGGTGCCGTCGGCGTCGACCCAGCGCGTGTCCAATCCCCGCTGAGCCGCGGCGCGTAGCGCCCGGGCTCGCGCGGTCTCCACGATGCCCCTCCTGAAGGGCAACCTCCACACCCACACGACGTTCTCCGACGGGCGCCTGCCCGCGGAAGACGTGGTCGCTCGCTACCGCGACCTCGGCTACGACTTCCTCGCCATCACCGACCACGACGACCGCATCGACGACGAGTACTGGTTCCGGCTCCCGCCCGGCGACGATCGCATGCTCGTGCTCGCCGGCGTCGAGATCGACTACCGACCCTTGGGGCAGCACGTGGGGAAGGTGACCGGCGATCAGGAAACGCTCTACATCCTGAATCACCCGGCCCGGTACTCGCTCACCGTGGAGCAGACCCTGAGGCGCATCCGCACCATCACCCGCGACGGCCTTCCGATCCACGCGGTGGAGATCACCGACACCGGCGTCTATCAGGCCGAGTACGACGTGGAGGCGATCCCGCTTCCCAAGGTCGCCACCGACGACGGGCACCGGGACGAGGACTTCGGGCGCGCCTGGGTCGAGGTCGAGGCGGCCCGGAGCCCGGACGCGATCCTCCGCGCGATCAAGGCGGGAGAGTTCGCGGTACGGTTCGCCGGCGATCGCCGGTTCCGCTTCGGCGCTTGGGGGAGCTGAGCGCTCAGCCGCCCGCCGGCTTCGCCCCGATGCTTCGCAGGAGCAGGGGAGCCAGGGCCGGCACCGCCTCGCGCAGGAGGTCCGGTCGCCCGCGGCAGAGCCACTGCACCACCACCTCGTTGAGCGCTCCGAGCCACGCCAGCGTCGTCACCCGCGTATCGAGGCTCGGGATCGATCCTTCCGCGACCGCCTCGTCGAGGTACGCCTGGATGAGCGCGGCGAAGCGATCGTGCACCTCGAGCCGCTTCGACTGGTACGAGGGACCCAGGCTCACCGACTCGAGGAGGAGGATCCGGGCCAGCTCCCGGTGCCGCGCGAAGGTCTCGAGTCCCGAGGTCAGGGCGGCCTCCACTTTGCCGAGGGCGCCCTCCGCACCCGCGATGGCGGCGGCCACCGACTCGGCCAGGCGGCCGGCGAACTCGTCGACGAGCGCGAGGAAGAGCGCCTCCTTGTTCGGGAAGTGGTGGTAGACCGCCCCCTTCGAAGTGTGCGAGGCGCGCACGATGTCGTCGACCAGAGCCCTGTGATACCCTTTCTCCGCGAAGACCTGCAGCGCGGCCTGGAGGATCCGGTCGCGGGTCGCGGGCGTCGCCATCACCGGTTCACGACGAGGGAGGTCGCATGCTGATTCGCATCGGTCACAGCCCGGATCCCGACGACGCCTTCATGTTTTACGCCCTCACCGCCGGCAAGGTGAAGATCCCCGGCGTCACCGTCGAGCACGTGCTCGAGGACATCGAATCGCTCAACCGTCGGGCGCGGACCGGAGAGCTCGAGGTCACCGCGATCTCCGCGGCCACCTACACCCTGGTCCATCCCACCTACCGGATGATGGATCCCGGAGCGTCCATGGGGAAGGGCTACGGGCCCATCCTGGTGGCGCGCGAGCCGATCGAGCGCGCGAAGCTCGAGGAGAAGGTGGTCGCGATCCCGGGCAGCCATACCACCGCCGCGCTGCTGCTCCGCCTCTACGTGGGCGATCCGCCCACCATCGAGGTGGCCTTCGACAAGATCCCGAAGGTCGTGCTGGAGGGGCAGGCCGACCTCGGGCTCCTCATCCACGAGGGACAGATCACGCATCGGCGCATGGGGCTCGTGAAGGTGCTCGACCTGGGCGAGGAGTGGCAGAAGGAGTCCGGCCTGCCCCTGCCGCTCGGCATCAACGTGATGCGCCGTGACCTGGGCGAGGAGACCCACCGGAAGCTCTCTCAGGGCCTCCGGGACTCGATGGACTACGCCTTCGCCCATGTCGACGAGGCCCTCGACTACGCGATGCGCTACGGCCGCGACATCGACAAGGAGACGTGCCGGCGCTTCGTCCTGATGTACGTGAACGACTACACCATGCGTCTCGGCGACGACGGCCGCGCGGCGCTCCGGCGGCTCTACGAGATGGCCCATGCGAAGAAGCTGATCCAGGCGGTTCCGCCCGTCGATCCGATCTGACCGACGGCCCCCGCGAGATGCTCGTACAGGTCTTCCAGGCGGGCGACCTGGGTGCGGACGTTGTAGTGCTTCTCGATGTGGGCCCGCGCGGCGGCGCCCATCGCCTCCCAGACGGAAATCGGGGCGGCGATCAGGCGCTCCAGGTTGGCGGCCAGCGCCTTCACGTCCCGCTCCGCGCTCAGGTGCCCCGTTCTCCCGTCGACCACGACCTCCGGGATGTCGCAGTGACGGGTCGAGACGACGGGCATCCCGGTGGCCTGGGCCTCGATGAGGGTGACCGGGGCGCCCCCCTCGGTGTCCCCGTCGCGAGCGGTGCAGCTCGGGCTCAGGAAGACGTGGTGGTCGAGCAGCGCGCGCCGGAACGCCGGGTACGGCTGGAAGCCGACCCATCGGACCACGCCCTCGAGGCGGCCGACCAGGTCGAGGATCGTGCGCTTCTCCTCTTCGTCCGCCGCGGTCCCCATGCTGTCGCCGACCAGGGTGACCTGTAGCCGTCGGTGATGCGGCCGGAGCTGCTCGACGGCCCGGAGGGCGTCGGGAATCCCCTTCTTCTCCCGGAACGTCGCCGCGACGAGCACCCGGAGCACACCAGACGCGTCCGGGCGCCGCGCGACGAAGGGCAGGTCGTCCAGCGCGACGCCCAGGTGCTGGACCGAGATCCGCTCCCGCGGGCATCCGAGCTCGGTGAGTGTCCGACGCATCGCCTCGCCCTCGGCGAGGAAGAGCTCGCCGTGGGCGAACAGCCGCTCGTAGCGGGAGCGCCACAGCGGGTCGCGGGGCAGCCGCGAGGCGTCCGCTCCGTAGAAGGACGTCGCCATCGGCAGCCCCAGCCGGCGCTTGGCCTCGAGCATCCGCCAGCCCACGTAGCCGAAGTGGCTGTGGATCACCCGAGCTCCACGCCGCTTCATGACCGACTCGAAGAACGAGTCGCGGCCTCCGGCCACCCGCCCGCGCTTGAGCCGGAAGAAGGCCTGCCGCAGCGGGTGGATCTCGTTGTAGGCGTAGACCTCCCGGAACGGGAAGACGTCGAGGTTCTCGGTCCGGTCGGTCAGCACGATGGCCTCGTGCCGGCTCAGGTGCACGAGCTGCGAGTAGATCCAGCTCCCGGTCGCGAAGAGGTAGGGCGTGCAGGAGTGGGCGACGACCGGCAGCGCGAAATCGGGCGTCGCGACGGCGCGACGGATCACCGGCGCCCCGCCTCATCCCGGCCGGTGACCACCTGGCGCACCGCCGCGATGACGTCCTCCACGTCCCGGTCGCTGAGCTTCGGCGAGAGCGGTAGCGACAGGGTGCGGTCGCCGATGTGCTCCGCGTTCGGAAAATCGCCGGGCTTGTGCCCGAACGTCTCCCGGTAGTACGGGTGCAGGTGGAGCGCGGTGTAGTGCACCCCGGTGCCGATGTGGAGTCGCACGAGCTCGTCGAGCGCGCGGTCGCGGCTCATGGCCGTCCGCTCCGGGTCCACCAGGATGGTATAGAGGTGGCGACCGTGCACGGTGTGGGGCTCCAACGGCGCCGGACGCTCGACCGGCAGCGACGCGAACGCCTCGTCGTAGCGGGCCCAGATCGCCTCGCGCCGGACCGCGTTCGCCTGGAGGCGACCGAGCTGGTGGATGCCGAGGGCCGCCTGCAGATCGGTCATGTTGTACTTGAAGCCGGGCACCATCACCTGGTAGTGCTTGTAGCCCTCGTCGGAGAACCGCTTCCAGGCGTCCCGGCTCATGCCGTGCAGCGCGTACATCTTGATCCGGGCCGCGAGCTCCGGATCGGAGGTCGTGACCATCCCGCCCTCGGCGGTCACCAGGTTCTTCGTCACGTAGAAGCTGAAGCAGGTGAGGTCCCCGATGGTGCCGATCTTCCGCCCGTGGTACGCGCTCTCGATGGCGTGGGCCGCGTCCTCGATGAGCAGCAGCCCGTGGCGACGGGCGAGGGCCTCGAGCCGGTCCATGCGGCACGGCCGCCCCGCGTAGTGCACCGGCACGATGGCGCGCGTCCGGGGGGTGATCGCGGCCTCCACGCGGGCCGGATCGAGGTTGCCGGTGTCCCGCTCGACGTCGGCGAAGACCGGGCGGGCCCCGGTGTGCACGACCGCGTTGGCGGTGGCGCAGAAGGTCATCGGACTCGTGATGACCTCGTCGCCCCGCTTCACCCCCGACACCACCATCGAGAGGTGCAGCGCCGCGGTACACGAGTTGACCGCGACCGCGTGCTCGCAGCCGATGTAGCGCTTGAACATCTCCTCGAAACGGGCCACCCGCGGGCCGGTCCCGATCCAGCCGGAGCGGAGGGTGTCCACCACCTCCGCGATCTCGGGCTCCTCGATCGGCGGCCGCCCGAAGACGAGGAAGTCGTCACGCATCACGGGGGCTCAATACGTCTTGACGATCTCGTAGTCGGTGGTGCGCTGCGCGGGGGTGAAGCCCGCGTCGCGGATCAGCGTCACGATCTCGTCCACCGAGGTCTTGTTCACGAAATCGGCCGCCGCGTGGACGTTCTCCTCGAAGAGGGTGCCGCCGAAGTCGTCGGCACCCCAGGACAGCGCGACCTGCCCGGCCCGCTTGCCCTCCGAGAACCACGAGGCCTGGACGTGGGGGAAGTTGTCCAGGTACAGGCGCGCCACCGCGAGCATCCGCAGGTAGGCGTTCGGGCCCTTGTAGTGCTTGATCCACTTCTCGAGCAGCGTGTTGCCGGGCTTGAACGACCACGGCACGAAGGCGGTGAAGCCTCCGTGCTCCTCCTGGAGCTCGCGGATCGCGTCCAGGTGATCGAGGATGTCCTCGGGCTGCTCCACGTGGCCGTACATCATGGTCGCGGTCGACTTGAAGCCCTGCCGGTGCGCCTCGCGGTGCACGTCGAGCCACGCGGCCGGGCCGCCCTTCTTGGGCTCGATGCGGCGGCGCACCCGCTCGGACAGCACCTCCGCCCCGCCGCCCGGGATGCTCGTCTGCCCGGCCTGCCGGAGCAGGGCCAGCACCTCCGGCACCGGCTTGCCCGCCACGTCGGACATGGTGCGGATCTCCGAGGCGCTGAAGAAGTGCGGGGTGACCGAGGGAAACCGCCGCCGGGTCTCGCGCACCAGGTCCAGGTAGTACGGAAGCGGCAGGGCCGGGTTGTGTCCGCCCTGCAGCAGCACCGTGGTCGCGCCCTCGCGGGCCGCGAAGGCCACCTTCTCCATCACCTCGTCCACCGTGAGGGTGTAGGCCTCCTTGTCCCCGGGCCGGCGATAGAAGGCGCAGAACTGGCAGTCGGTGATGCAGACGTTGGTGTAGTTCGGGTTCGTGTCGATGACGAAGGTCACCCGCCGCTCCGGGATGCGGCGGAAGCGGACCTCCTGGGCCAGGCTGCCCAGGTCGAGCAGCGGCGCCTCGGTGAGGAGCCAGTGCCCGTCGGTCCGATCGAGCCGCCGGCCCGCCGCGACCTTCTCCTGGATGCGGTTCAGCACGAGCCGGCCCCGAGCTGGCTCCGCAGCCGGAGGAACTCGGCGGCGCCCTTCTCCTCGTCGGGGCCCAGCCGGAAGCTGAAGTTGCGCAGATACGAGGCGATCTCGACCGGGCTCCACCCGAGGTCGCGATGCGCGGCCGCGATCCCGGGCAGAGCCTCCATCCCCCGGTCGAGCGCGGCGTCGAGCGCGGTCTCGAACGCCCGGCGCTCCGGGGCGGACACGCGCGCCGCCACCGCCCAGCGGGCGAAGACGAAGGGCAGCCCGGTCCAGTCGCGCCACTCGAGGCCGAGGTCCGCCACGTGCCGGGCCCGGGGTCCGCGGGTGAGCCGCTGTATCGCCTGGTCCCCGATCAGCAGCACCGCGTCGCAGGCCTCCTCGGCCCCCACCCAGGCCGCCGGCTCGGCCCCGTAGCGGAGAGCCAGCAGCACCCGGAGCAGCTCCACCGACGTCGAGGTCTCCCCGGTGATGCCGACCCGCGCCCCGGTCAGCGCGGAGAGTGGCCGGTCGGAGAAGACCAGGACGCTCCGCGCGCCCGTGGGGCAGCCGATCCCGTAGGGCAGGGGCACCAGTCGGGTCTCGAGCCGCACATAGTCCATCAGCGAGAGAGGACCCGCGTCGAGCTCGCCCGAGGCCATGGCCACCCCCAGCCGGCGCGGGATCAGGTCGACCAGCTCCGCGCCCTCCAGCCGGTGGAAGAACGGCTCGCAGTTGAGATAGGGGATGCGGCCGACCCGCAGCATGTCAGCTCCAGACCTTGACCACGTTGTAGAGCGCGTCGCGCTCCACCGGGATCTTGCCCGCGTCGCGGACGATCCGGAGGATCTGCTCGGTGGCGAGCCCGGCCGGGCTCGCGGCCTGGGCCATGTGCGCGATCTTCTCGTCCTCGAGCGTGCCGTTGACGTCGGAGGCCCCGAAGTGCAGCGCGAGCGACGCGGTCGCCTCGCCGATCATCACCCAGTACGCCTCGATGTGCGGGAAGTTGTCGAGGAGCAGGCGGGAGGCCGCGATGGTCCGCAGGTCGTCGGTCGGGGCCGTCTGCCGGGGCACGAGCTTGGTGGTGCCGGTCTGATACGACAGCGGGATGAAGGTGATGAAGCCCCCGGAACGGTCCTGCTGCTCCCGGAGCTTGAGCAGGTGATCGACCCGCTCCTCCATGGTCTCGACGTGACCGTAGAGCATGGTGGCGTTGGTCTTGAGACCGAGCGAGTGGGCGATCCCGTGGATCTCGCACCACCGGTCCGCGTCCGCCTTGCCGGTGAAGTGGAGGAGCTTCTGCAGCCGCCTTGAGAAGATCTCGGCGCCGCCCCCCGGCATGGAGTGGAGTCCGGCCTTCTTGAGCCGGGTCAGCGCCTCGCGGGGCTCGATCTTCCACCGGCGCCAGAAGTAGTCGATCTCGGCCGCGGTGAACGCCTTGATCTGCGTCTCGGGCCGCGCGTTGTGGATGGACTCGATCAGGCGCTCGAAGTACTCGAACGGCCAGTCGGGATGGTGCCCGCCCACGATGTGAGCCTCACGCGTGCCGGGCTTGATCATGGCGAGTACGTCCTCGATCGTGTTCTCGAACGCGCCTTCCTCGCCCTTCTTCCTGGCGAAGTCACAAAAGCTGCATGAGAGCACACATACGTTGGTCGGGTTGATGTAGCGGTTGAGCACGAAGAAGACCTGGTCGCCGTGGAGCCGGGTCTTCGCGAAGTCCGCCATGCGGCCCACCGCGTGCAGATCGTCGGTCTCGAAGAGAACGAGTCCGTCCGGGCGGGAGAGCCGCTCGCCGGCCTGGACCTTCTCCCAGATGCCGGTGAGGCGCGAGTCGCGGATGCGGGGCGGCGCGGGCGCGGCGACGGCCATGTCTCCCTCCAGGGTGCGAGTGGGCCAGACCGACTGGTCGGTCTGGATTCTAAGTAGGCCCCGACATGGATGTCAAGGTTCTGCCGGGGGATAGGCCCTACTTGATCGCCCCGACGGTGAAGCCGGCGATGAACCGATCGAGGAAGAAGTTGTACAGGATGGCCAGGGGCACGCTCGTGATCAGGCACGCCGCCATCAGCGATCCCCAGTAGTAGACGTCGCCGCGGACCAGCGCCACCGGCACCCCCACGCTGACCGTCATGCGCCCCACCGACGAGATGAAGGTCAGGCTGTAGACGAACTCCTGGATCGTGAGGGTGAGGGCGAAGATGACCACCGTGAGCAGACCCGGCACCGCCAGCGGCAGCACCACGCGAGTGATCGCCCCGAGCCGGCTGCAGCCGTCCACCATCGCGGATTCCTCGACCTCCTTCGGCAGGGTCTTGAGGAATCCCATGAGGAGCCACGTGCAGAACGGCACCGTGAACGTGGGGTAGATCAGGACCAGCGCCCACAGCTGGTTCTGCAGGCCGAGCAGCGCCACCAGGCGCGAGAAGGGGATGAAGAGGAGCGTGGACGGGATCAGGTAGGTGAGGAAGATGCCGATCGATAGCCGCTCTCCCCAGCGACCGGTCAGACGCGCGAGGCTGTAGGCGGCCGGCACCCCGAGCGCGAGCGTGATCAGGACCACCAGCCCACCCACCCACAGGGTGTTGAAGAGCCACGTGAGATACAGCGTGTTGTTGAACAGGAGTTGCAGGTGCTCGAGGGTGGGTGGTCGATTGAAGATGAACGGGTTGTGCGCGGTGTTGGACGCGCCCACGTAGAGATCGGCGTTCTGCTTGAACGCGGTGATCAGCATCCAGTAGAAGGGGAAGATCGCGAACGCGGTGAAGCCCAGGATCAGGGCGCGGTGGCCGAGGGTGGCCAGGATCCCCCCGCGGGCGCGGCGCGCCATCCTAGACCACCTCGGCGCGCCGGGAGATCCGCAGCATCACGATCGCCATCACGACGAGCAGGGGTACCAGGAAGATGGCGACCGCCGCGCCGCGCCCCACGTCGCCGCCGAGCACGCCGTCCTGGAAGGCCAGGCTCGCCAGCACGTGCGTGCTGTTGTAGGGGCCGCCGCGGGTGAGCAGGTAGACCACGCTCATGTCGGTGAAGGTGAATACCGCCCCGAAGAGCACCGCGACGGTCAGGATCGGCAGCATCATCGGGATCGTGATCTGGAAGGTCTTGGCGAGCGGCCCGGCCCCGTCGATGTCGGCGGCCTCGTGCACCTCCTTGGGGATGGAGGTGAGCCCGGCGAGGATGATCACGGTCGAGAACGGCAGCATCCGCCACACGTGCACCGTGATGATCGCGATCATCCCCAGCACCGGGTCGCCGAGCCAGTAGTACCACTGGCCGGGCCCGAGCCAGCCCGCCACCTTGAGCAGCCAGTTGATGACGCTGAACGTGGAGTCGAAGATCCACAGCCAGCCGAGGGTCGCGAGCGAGATCGGGGCGGCCCACGGGAGCAGGATCAGGAACCGGACGAGGAGCTTGCCCCGGAACGGCTTCATGAGCGCCCGGGCCAGGACGTTGCCGAGCCCGATGACCAGCACCTGCGAGGCGAAGGTGAAGATGAAGGTGTTCCGCAGGGCGCGGAGGAAGACCGGGCTCGCGACGACGGCCCGGAAGTTCTGCAGCCCCACGAACGAGAACTGGAGGCTGCCCGCGGAGGAATTGGTGAGGCTCAGGAACACCGCGAGCAGGAACGGAATCGCGACCAGCAGGAAGATGTAGGCCAGGGCCGGCGCGAGCAGGAGCTTGCCCAGCCGGAGGTCCCGGCGCGACAGGGTCTCGACAGAGGCGGCCCGCGGGCGGGCGAGGGCGACGTCGGTGCTCGGCATGGTGTTCGCGGACCGGACCGGCAGGGAGCGGGAAGCCCCCGCCGGCCCGGTCGCGGATCAGCGCGGGAGTGGCCTAGCGGTCCTTGGACCCGCTGGCGACCATCCCCTTCTTCCGCCACTTGGTGAAGATCTCCTTGCAGCGATTGCTCGCCTCCGTCACCGCGTCCTTGGGCGCCAGGGTGCCGGTGGCCGCCTTGGCGAACATGTCGGTGACCACGTAGGTGTCGAAGATCTCGCCCTCCGCCGGATTGGCGAAGCCGGGGTAGCCCAGGTTGGTCGACCAGGGCAGGGCCTTGGCGAGGAGCGAGAGCTTGTCGCCCGGCTGGGAGCCGAACGGATCGGCGTTGCACTGCTTGGCGATCCAGGCCGCGCCCGACTCCGTCTTCTTGGCCATCGGGGTGTTGGGATCGGCGGCGGCCCCGTAGAACGAGGGGAAGTTGTAGAGCTTGCTCGCGAGCATCGACTCCCGCGAGGCGTCCACCAGGGCCACCAGGAACTCCTTGGCGATGTCCTGGCTCTTGGAGAACTTCCAGACCACGTAGCCGCTCATGACGTGCTCGGAGGCGAGCTGGGTCCCGGTGGGTCCCTTCAGCGCCGGCACGAAGAAGTAGTTCTCGAGCACCGGCAGCTTGTTGTCCTGCGCGGTCCGGTACGCCGAGATCGAGTTCAGGATGTAGGCCGTCTCCTGGGCGTTG
>JBGQHJ010000128.1:0-13944 GCA_041497895.1 Methylomirabilia bacterium | reverse complement strand
GACCTCGTCGAGGTGGCGCGCGCCGCGATCGCGGCCCGCGGGCGCTTCTGCGTGGCGCTCTCGGGCGGGTCGACGCCCCGCCGCATGTACGAGATCCTGAGCGAGGCACCCCGATGGGCCCGGCTCGAGTGGGATCGCGTGGAGTTCTTCTGGGGCGACGAGCGTGCGGTGGGCCCCGATCACGCCGATTCGAACTACGGCGCGGCGGCCGCCGCGCTGCTGCTTCCGCTCGACATCGCCCCCGAGCGGGTGCATCGCATCCAGGGAGAGCTGCCGGATCCGGAGGAGGCGGCTCGCCGCTACCAGGACGAGCTCGCGCGTGTGTTCTCGTCGGCGTCGGACGCCCTCCCGCCGATCTTCGACTTGGTGCTGCTGGGCATGGGACCGGACGGGCACACCGCGTCGCTCTTCCCGTACAGCCAGGCGCTGACCGAGAGGAAGCGGTGGGTGGTTGGCCACCACGTGGCGCGGCTCGGCAAGGCCCGGATCACGATGACGCCCCCATCCTAAACCGGGCCGCCGAGGTCCGCCTGCTGGTCACCGGAACCGACAAGGCCGGCGTGCTCCGGGAGGCGCTCCTGGGCACCCGTGAGCCGGAGCGGCTGCCCGTCCAGCTGGTGGCTCCAGAGGCGGGTCGGCTGGTGTGGATGCTGGACCGGGCTGCCGCGGCCGAGCTGCCCGCCGACCGCCCTGTCTGACCGAACCCCGCCCCGCGCTAGCAGGCTACGGAAAAACTAGGTGAACTGCGCATCTCTGTCCACATTCGGGTCGGGGTTAGCTCGTCTCGCGGGCTTGACCCGGTCCGAACGCCGCAGCGGCGAGCCGGGAATGGCGAGCGCGGGGGCTCATGTCGGCTGCGCCACGAGCCGCCGCAGCCGAACCAGGTTGTAGACGGCCAGTCCAAAGGTAAACATCCAGCCCACGCGGGCGACGCCCCGATGGCGGGTCTTGCGCAACAGGCCGATCATCTTGAGCCAGCCGAAGATCTCCTCGATCCGCTTGCGGTGTCGTTGGCTCGCTTGGTAGCCGGCGTGCCGCGTGGTGCGGCGATCGAGCGTACTCCGCCGGTGCGTGGTGTGCTGCGCGATGTGCGGGGTCACCGCGAGCCCGCGGAGGGCGTCGACGAAGTCCCGGGTGTCATAGCTCTTGTCCGCGCCCAGGGTGGCGCGGGCGGGCAGCCGGGTGGCCATCGCCAGCGCCTGGTCCCGCTCCGCGAAGCCCGTGGCCGGCGTCAGGCTGCCGTCCACGGCGAGCCCATGGCGGTTCTCCATGAGCACGTGCCCCTGGTAGTAGAGCTTGGCCTCGTGGGCGTCCCCCTTGCGAAAGAGCCGGGCGTCAGGATCCGTGGTGGAGGCGTGGGTGGCGTTGCTCCGGCGCTCGCCATGGAAGTTCACGGTCGGATTGCCGGGGTCATCGGGCGGCGGCGCCGGGGGCATCCCCTTCGGCTTGAAACTCTTCAGGCTGGCCCACGCCTCGATGAGGGTGCCGTCGACCGTGAAATGCTCGTCCGAGAGCAGCTCGCGCTGCCGGGCCTGCGCCACCACGCGGTCGAAGAAGGCCCGGGCGATGTCACCCTCCAGCAGTCGCTGCCGGTTCTTGGTGAACACGGTGGCGTCCCAGATCGGGTCGTCGGCGCTGAGCCCCACGAACCAGCGAAAGAGCAGGTTGTAGTCGAGCTGCTCCATCAGCAGGCGCTCGCTTCGCACGCTGTAGAGGATCTGGAGCAGCAGGGCGCGCAGCAGCCGCTCCGGGGCGATCGACGGCCGGCCGACCTTCGCGTAGAGCCGGGTGAACTGCGGCGACATGTCCCGCAGGACCTCGTCGACCATCATCCGCATGGACCGCAGGGGATGGTCGGCCGGCACCCGCTGCTCCAGGGGGATGTAGCTCCACACCGAGGCCTGCTGCTCGTCGTCGCCGCGCATGCGCGCCTCCTCGAGAAGAGTTACGCGCATCGTAGCCGAACTCTCATGCCGACCCGCCATCCAATGTCGGGTTTTTCAGCAACCTGCTAGCCGAGGTCGTGCAGGAGACGCGCGGTGGTGAGCACGCCCTGGTAGAGGTGGTCCAGACGCAGGTGCTCGTTGGGGCTGTGCTGCCGGTTGTTGGCGTTGGCGTACGGCACCACGATGGTCGGCCGCTGCAGGATGTCCGTGAAGGCCCAGAGCGGCACGCTGCCGCCCATGGTGGGGAGCACGACCGCGGGCTCGCCGCCGTGGGCGCCCTCCACCGACTCGATCACCCGGCGGGAGATGGGCAGGTCCGCCGAGGTCTTGGCCGGGTCGTAGCCGCGTCGCTCCACCACCCGGATCGCGCGGCCGCGCAGGTCGTCGGGGATCGGCGCGTCCGCCGACTCGATGACCGTGAAGCCCTGCCCCCGGATGTGCTCGAGGATGCGGCGGTACACCGTCTCTACCCGCTGGTTCTTCACGAGGCGCGCATCGAAGGCCACCGTGGCCCGGTGCGGGATGATGGTCTGCGCCTCCTGGCCCGTGAAGCCGCTCGTGAGCCCGCGGATGGTCAGGGTGGAGCGGAACATGAGGCGCTCGAGATATTCCGGAGGCAGCGCGACCCCCAGCTCCTTCTCGATGCTGGCCCGGTCGAGCGGGATGCGCCCCATCAGATCGCGCTCGGCCGGAGTGGGCGGGACCACTCCGTCCTCCAGACCCTCCACGAGCGGCGTGCCGTCGGGCGCGGCCATGGACGCGAGCAGCCCCACCAGGCGCCATGCCGGATTGGGGACGCTGAAGTTGCCCGAGTGGACGTCGCGCCGCGCCGACTCGAGCGTGAGCTCGAGGGAGAGGATCCCGCGCGCGCCGAAGGCCACGGTGGGGCGGCCGCTCGCGTCCTTGGGCCCGTCCGTGACGAGGACGAGGTCGGCGGCCAGCAGGCCCCGGTGCTGCTCGGTAAAGGGGCCGAAGTGCTGGCTGCCCATTTCCTCCTCGCCGTCGAAGATGAACTTCACCGCGACCCGGGGGGCGATCCCGCGCGCCCGCATGAGCTCGACCGCGGTGAGGTGCGCCCAGATCGGGCCCTTGTCGTCGGAGGCGCCGCGGCCGTATAGGCGATGAGCGGGCAGCGCCTGGTCTGCCACGGCCCCGAGGGCCAGCACGGGCGCGCCCTCCTCGGCGGTGCCGGCCCGGAGGACGGGCTCGAACGGCGACGGCTGGAGCCAGCCGACGGGCGGGGCAGGCTTGACGTCGTAGTGACAGTAGATGAGGACGGTGGTCGTGGCTGCCGGAGCGGGAAGGGCTCCGTAAACCGCGGGGTTACCTCCCGTCTCCATGATCCGGGCCTCGAGCCCGCGCGCCTGCATGGCCCAGGTGAGCCACTCGGCTCCCGCCCGGACCCGGTCGGGTTTCTGGCTGACCGTGTCGAGCCGGAGGAAGTCGGCCAGGCCCTCCACGATGGGCCGTCGGCGGGCCGCAATGGCCTGGCCGAGACCCGCCCAGTCGGGGGAGGGGGTGCCCATCGGTTCACCTTACTGAGGGATGACGCCCCGCGCCAGTCCTTTCGCCCGGACCGGGAAAATTGGACTATCCGGGGGCCTTCTAGGTAGAGTAGCGGCTCACGTGACGGCCGGCTCGGTCCGGTCCCACGGCCCGATGAGCACGCTCCTCGATCGCCTCGACCCCGCCCGGACGCGGCGCGCCACCCTGGCGCTGCTGCTCGTGCTGGACCTTCTCGTCGTCAACGCGACGCTGCTGGTGGGGGCGGCGGGGCCGGCGGCGGCGCAGCAATCCGAGGCCGACGTCTTCGTGGCCCAGGCCATCCTCGCCTACGACGCCCGGCGCTACGACGAGGCCCTCTCGCTCCTCAAGGAGGCCCTGGCCCAGGACCCGAACAACGTCGAGGCGCTCTACTACAGCGGCCTGGTCCTGATGGCGCAGCAGAAGACCGAGCAGGCGGTCGAGGTGCTCGAGAAGGCGCGGGCCCGGGCGCCGCGCGACCAGTCGATCCTGTTCCTCCTGGGCGTGGCCTACTTCGCGCTGGAGCGCTACGACCAGGCCGAGGCTCCGCTGACCCAGGTGCTGAACGAGCGGCCCCAGACCGAGGGGATCGGCTACTACGTCGGCCTGATCCGGTACCGGAAGAAGGACTACCAGGGAGCGCTCAAGGCCTTCCGGGCCGAGACCTCCAAGAATCCGAACATCCAGCAGCTGGTGAAGTTCTACTCGGGGCTGACCCTGGCCATCCTGGGGCTGCCCGAGCAGGCGGTGGCCGAGGTGGACGCGGCCCTGAAGCTGCAGACCGGCTCGTCCCTCACCGGCCCGGCCGAGCGGATCCGCGACACCCTGGCCTCGGCCCGCGAGGCGGAGCGGCGCTTCCACGCCGAGGTGCGGGTGGGCTTCCTCTACGACAGCAACGTGGCGGTGGTGCCGCAGCCGAGCCACGACCCGACCGCGGAATCGCTGCGGGGCCGCAAGACGGCGACTCCGGGTGAGCTGGCGGCGCTGCGCCTCGACTATGCGTGGCTCCGTCGCGGGCCCTGGGAGTCGACGGTCACGTACTCGTTCTTCCAGACGTACGACAACCGGCTGCCGTCCTTCAACGTGCAGAACCACCTCGTCGCGGGGGCGCTGTCCTACCGCGCGGCCATCGGCTCCATGCCGTTCCAGGTGGGCGCGCAGTACTCGTGGGACTATCTCTCGCTCGGGGGAGACGACTTCCTGCAGCGGCACACCGCCACGCTGTTCGGAACGCTGGTGGAGAACAAGAGCAACCTCACCACGCTACTGGCCCGGTTCCAGAACAAGGACTTCTACGCCACTCCGGGTCAGCTCCGGGACGAGGATCGCGACGCGCGGAACTGGATGATCGGGGGCACGCACGTGTTCCGCTTCGCGGAGGACCGGCACTACATCCGGGTGGGCTATCAGTTCGATTACGAGAAGGCGGACGGTCGCAACTACACCTACGCGGGCAACCGCTTCCTGGCCGGCGGGCAGTACACGCTACCGTGGGGGTCGACGCGGCTCAAGTACGACTTCGACCTGCACCAGCGCCACTACCTGCACGCCGACACGCTGCTGCCGGCGGTCAACCCGAGCACGCGGGAGCGCGAGGATCTCGAGCAGAACCACGTCTTCCGCATCGAGCAGGTGCTCGCCAAGAACCTGGGGCCGACTTCGATCGGCTGCGCGACGAACGCGCCCTGCCCGCTCACCCTCGCCGCCGAGTACCAGCGGACCATCGCGGATTCCAACCTCGCGGTGTACGCCTTCAACCGGAACGTCTGGTCGCTGACCCTGTCCTGGCAGTACTAGGACCGCTCGGGCTAGTGCCCGAGAACCGTGGCTTGAGCAGTACCGCTGACGCTGATCACGGCGGAGCCGGGCGTGATGCTGAGGTTGTTCCCGGCCAGATTCTTGACCGGGCTGCCGTTGCTCGAAACGCTGAATGACCCTCCGCCGGACAGAAAGACCGGCAAGCCCCCAACTGTCGTGCAGCCGCCCCCGGCGCAGAGGCTGTTCGTGATCGACAGTGTGCTTCCAACCCCCCCGAAGCTGACAAGGGCACCGGTGACGAACAGGCTGGAGTTTCCCGTGAGGCTGAGCAGCGGCCCGTTTGCGACGATGAGATTGCTACCGGCGCTGAGTCTGAAGAGATCGCCAGCGATCACCATGCCACTGGAGCCGGCCAGACTCAGGACGGCACCGCTTCTCACCGTGATGCTACTCGTCGTGAGGGCCGCGAGCTGACCGAGGCTCACGACCGCCGAATTCCCGGACAGCTTGACGAGGTCACCCGCCGAAGCGAGATCCGCCCGGCCGATGAGGTTCACGAGCGGCGCGGTCGCCGCGAGGAGCGCGGTGAGGGAGTCGCCGTTCACGAAACTGCCCGCGGTCCTGAAGGTGGTTCCGTCAAGATTCACGATTGGCGGCGCACTGCCCAGTGTGAGAAGAGTCGTGCCGGTCAGCCGGAGGGCGTCGCTGCTCAGGTCGACGATCCCGCCGACGTTGCTGAACACAGGGCTGGAGCTGCCGTTCAGAGTGACGTTGCCTCCGTTCATACTGAGGAGGCTCGTGCCGGTGACGGTCGCGGTACCGCCCGTAGTCGAGGGGCTCGTGAGCGGGACGGTGGGAATTATAGGGACGTCGGTGTTGTTCGGAGTGCTGCTGCTCCACGTGTGCGGGACCGTGCTGCCACCACCTTCGCCGCCACTTCCGGCCCCGGCTGCCTCGGAAGCGAGGAATTCCGCCACCGCGACGGCTCGGGCCTGCTCGCGCGAGGTCACAGCGCTCACGAACTCGTTCGGCCCCTGGGCGAACTGAGGCCTGGAGCGGAGGTCAGCGAGGACCTGCTGGGCGGCGCTCGGCGACAGGGGCACAAGTGAGAATGGTTCGCCGCCGGTCCGGCTCCAGGTCTCGAGCGTCCCGACCTGCTGCGGCGGGGCACCCGGGTTGTTCGGATCGGACACCTCGACCAGCCCGTGGAGGACGTGGACCTTGGTCGTGTAGCGCGGAGCCCCGTCCGATCCGCCCGACTCGGGGATCAGCTCCACTACGAGCACGGTGCCCCGGATCGCCGCGATGGCGTTCGGGGTCCGGATCTCGATCACCTCGCCAGGCCGCATCCGTTGCCGCAGGACGCCCATCGCGATCTTGCCTGACGACAGGTCGATGATGGAGCGGCCGGTGTTCTCGGTGATGGTAAGGGCCGACAGCTCGCGCACGGTGACGAGGGCCTTGCCGCCGAGCAGCACGCGTACGATCGACCGCTCGGCGGTCGAGATGCGGTCACGAAGGAAGACGGCATCCTTAAAGCGGAGCGGCTGCGGTCCGGGCAGGGAGGCCCTGGCCACCGTCGCGTTGCCGGCCAGCGTTGTCACGACTCCGGCGTTCCGGCTCGTATCGCCGGAGGTCTGCGCCCACGCCAGCGCGGGGCAGACGGCGAGCAGGAGCAGGACGGGAGCGAACCGCTTCGAGCGTCTCATGGCCTCCACTAGCCTCCGTGCACGGGTTGCGTGGCGCTGACGTGCGGCCGCGTAGAAGAGGTAGCAAGGCTGTTGCCACGGGGGGATGAACCTGAACCGAGCGGAAACGTGACGAAACTGGCTAGCGGAGGGCGTCGGGGAGGCGCGCCGTTCTGCAAATCGTGACCGGCCGCGGACACTTTTTGTCCGCGCCGGCCGGTTACATTCCGTTGATCGTGATTCTCGTGGCCGCGCCGTCGACGCGGATCACCGCCGCGCGAGGGTGACATTCAGCGAGCCGAGCCCGCCGTTCCTGATCGCGCCCGCGATGGCGACGTTGCTCGCGAGCGCCCGTAGGTCAGGCTGACCGGGAGACCTCCGATGGAGGTGCAAGGGCAAAGGCTGTCGGCTACCGACACGGTGTGTCCGCCGGCGCCGCCGAAGCCGATCAGGGCGCCGTTCACACTCAAGAACGACTCGGCACTCAGGCTCACGAGGGGGCCGTTCAGGAGCGAGAGAGTGCTGCCGTTGAGCAGCCTGAAGAGATCGCCGGTCACGCGAAGCACGCTACCGCCGGCGAAGCCGAGCGCCCCGCCCTGGGCGACGGTGAGGGCGCTCCGATCGGGTCTCACTCGCAAATCGTGACGGGCGTCCAACAAAAAGCGTCGGACGGCGCGTCGAGCGCGCTACAAGCCTTTGATCGTGACCTTCGTGGCGGCCCCGTTGACGCTGAGCACCGCCGCGTTGGGTGCGACGTTGACGGCGCCGAGGCTTCCGTTCTTGATGGTGCCCGTGATGCTCACGTTGCTCGCCAGCGCGCCGCCGGTGAGACTGACTGGTATCCCGCCGATCGTGGTGCAGGGACACAGGCCGTTGCTCACCGAGACCAGGTTGCCACCGGTGCCGCCGAAGGCGATCAGTGCCCCGGTGACGCTCAGCATCGAGCCACCACTCAGAGTGACCAGCGGCCCGTTCAGGACTTGGAGCGTGCTGCCGTTGGCAAGGCTGAACAGATTGCCGGTCACGCTCAGCAGGCTCCCGCTGGCCAGATTGAGCGCCGCGCCGTTGGACACCGAGAGGGTGCTGCGGTCGAGCGCCACCAGCGGCCCGAGGCTCGTGACCTGGGCTTGATACGACAGCCGTACGGCGTCGACCGCGGTCGTGAACAGGCTGCTGTTGCGCAGGGCCAGCAGCGGTGCGGTGGCCTCGAGCAGTGCCTTGTCGACGCGTACCGCCTGGTAGGTGTTGACCGTCGCGCCCGAGGTCTCGAGGATGGGGCCGCCGGTTTGGAGTGGGCGATCGGTGCCGAGAGTGAGCCCGGTCGCCGGATCGGTCGCGGTGTTCACCCCCGAGAGGTCGAACATCGGCAGGCCGACGCCGACGCCGAAGCTATGGGTGCCGCCCTGGAGGAAGACTAGCGGATCGGTCGTACTGCTCACGAGGCTGCCACCCTGGATCAGAGTCACAAGGCTGAAGGGCACCGTCAGGTCACTGTTCGAGGCGCGGAAGAGCGGGCCGGCCAGGCTGGCCCGCGCGCCACAGCAGACCGCGATGAGCGAGTCGAAGGTCTGGGGCTGGTTATTGAGCTCGAGCAGGGGGGCAGTCTGGGTTCGGGTCAGGCTCTGGCCGGCCCCCACGAAGAAGAGCGGTGGATCCGCGAAGACCTGCACCGCGTCGATGAGCGCGGCCGATTGCACCGCCTGGTCCGTCACGTCTCCGACCTGGAGGCTGTACTCGGCCTGGCCGGATGCGGTAGGCACCCAGTTCTGGGTGAAGCTCTTGAAGCCGGTGGTGCCGCTGCCTTGGAAGATCGTGAAGCCCCCCGCGCTTGCGGTCTGGGAGGAAACAGTGGAAGACGTGAACGAGGCGTCGCGGCGCTCGAGGGCCAGGAGGGTGGTGGTTCCCGATGGATCCTTGACGGAGACTTCCAACCGGTCGTCGAAGATCGTCGATTGGGTCGGGAACTCGTTGCTGAAGAAATTATACGTGGTCTTGATCACGTAGAGCGTGTTCGCGGTGACCGCGAACGCCTGGGTCAGCTTGCTCGAGTCCGTGTAAGCCGGGAGGGGGGGATTGAGCGAAGGCGCGAGGCCTCCGCCCTGAAGCGCGCCGACGGAACTGTAGATGAGTCCCATCGACTGTCCCTCGGGGGGCGTCACGGAGCCGAGCGCCGCGATGGTTCCGCCCGATCCGGTCAGGGTCCAGCCCTGCAGCCCGGTTTCGAATCCGCCATTGACGAGCAGATTCGGTCCCGGGGTCCCGCCGCCCCCGCCAGTTCCCCCACCGCCCCCGTTGCCACCACTCCCGTTGCCACCACTCCCGTTGCCACCACTCCCGTTGCCACCACTCCCGTTGCCACCACTCCCGTTGCCACCACCCCCGTTGCCACCACTCCCGTTGCCGCCACCCGTGCTGCCGCTACTTATCTCCGGATGGCTGGTCAGGCCGTTCAGCGGCGCCCACGGGCTTGGGTTTAGGTTGGGCGTGCTCGGCAGACCCGATACCGTCCCAGTGCTCACGAACTCGGCCACCTGGATCGCCTGATCCGCCTGTCCCTGGAAGAGGCTGGTCTGGAAGCCCTCGTCCGGCCCGCTGAAGACGTGGGTGTTCGGCTCGACGTTCACCGCCGCGTTCCGCTCGGCCTGGGTAACCGGGCCCACCTGCCCGTTCTTGGCGCCCTGCCCGGGCGGAAGCGGGTTCGTGGCACCGCCGGCGTACTGGTAGGTGCAGTCGCCGGAGTGGCAGATGGCCGTGGTCACGTTCTGGACCGCGTCGTAGGCCACCGCGAGAATGCTGCCCCGGACCGCGGCCACCGCGTTCGGGGTGCGGATCTCGACGGACTCGCCCGGTCGCATGCGCTGCTTGGCCACCGCCAGCACGACCTTACCGCTGGGCAGGGTGACCACCGCGCGCCCCGGCTCCTCGCTGATCGTGACCTGGGAGAGCTCGCGAACGGTGAGGATTGCCTTGCCGCCGAGCAGCACCCGGATGAGCGAGTTCTCCTGGGTGCTGATGCGATCGCGTCCGAAGACGTCGTCCTTGAACTTGAGGGCGAGCGGCGAGGTGAGCGCAGGGCGCGCCACCGTGGCGCGCCCGTCGAGCGTGGTGACGACGCCGACGGCGTCGGACGTCTGAGCGGCGGCCGGAACCGAACGATGCGCTGCGACCAGCATCACTGCGAGCACTGCGGCTGCCGTCCACCGTGTCATCGTTTTCCGCCTCCGTACCGACGCGAATGTGTCTCGGCCCGCGACCGAGTGACTGATTATGCGGGGCGCGTCGGGCGCGCGCAAGGAGAAGCGCGTGCTAGAATCCGCTCCGCGTCGTCGATCCGTCGCGCCGAGAAGGTCGGTCGCGGTCTAGGCGCCGAAAGCGCGCATAAGTTGCGCTCGGCGGCCGGCCTCGCGCGGGGTGATATCATCGGAGGCTGAGCCAACCCACTCATGTTCGACATCGGCCTGCAGGAGCTGGTCCTCATCTTCGTCATCGCCCTCCTCGTGTTCGGGCCGAAGAACCTCCCCCAGCTGGGCCGCTCCCTCGGGCGCGCGATGCGCGAGTTCCGCCGCGCCAGCGACGAGTTCCGCTCCACCATCGAGACCAACCTCAAGATCAACGAGCCGGATCCCATTCCCGAGCCCCTGGCGACCGCTACCCCCGATCCGGCCCCCGTTCCGGTGGCCGCGACCGAGGCCCTGCCCGAGTCGGTGCTGAACCCCTACGACGCGCCCGCCATCGCGATGCCGGAGGGGGAGGCCTACGTGGCCCAGCGCGGCGGCAAGCTCTTCCACGGCCGGGAGTGCGGCTGGGCGCGGCGGATCGGGGAGCCGGAGCGCATCTACTTCAAGCGGGTGGTCGAGGCCCGGGAGGCCGGCTTCGCCGCCTGCCCGTCCTGCGAGCCCTGGGAGCCTGCCGGGTAGGCCCCCTTTTTTTGCTTGCCGGACTCAACGGGTGTTGACTATCATCCTGTTGAGGCTCGAGCAAGGGAGGAGTCGCCACGGTGAGAGAGATGACCGATCGGCAGCGCGAGGTACTCGAGTTCATCCGGACGTTCGGCGAACGGCAGGGTGTCCCGCCCACGGTCCGGGAAATCGGCGAGAAGTTCGGGTTCACGGCCCGCGCCGCGTTCGACCACCTGCGGGCGCTCGAGCGGAAGGGCATGCTCGAGCGACGGGTCACCGGCAAGCGGGCGTCCCGGACGCTGATCCTGCCCAGCCACAAGGGGGCCCGACGCGCGGAGCCGGCGGGGATCCCGGTGGTCGGGCGCATCGCCGCGGGCGCGCCCATCACCGCGGTCGAGAACCACGAGGACACCATCCCGCTCCGGCCGGACTGGCTCGGCACCGGCGGGCAGGACGTGTTCGCGCTGCGGGTACGTGGCGAGAGCATGATCGACGCGCACATCGTCGACGGCGACCTCGTGCTCGTGCGGAAGCAGGAGACGGCCGGTAGCGGCGACATCGTGGCCGCCATGCTCGATGGGGAAGCCACCGTGAAACGCTTCGGGCGGGAGGGCGGCGCGGTGGTGCTGCGGCCGGAGCACCCGACCATGAAGCCCATCGTGGTCGAGCCGGGACGGGGCGATTTCCGCATCCTGGGCAAGGTGGTCGGCATCGTGCGGCAGATGTGACGAGGGAGATGTGAGCAGTGGAAAGGAGCAGGTGATGCGGCGACTGGTGACGGTGACACGAAGCAGGAAGCGGCGGCCCATCACGCGCCGTGACTGGCGGAGCGACGGACGGCGACGCACTCGCTCGCGGGTCTGGGTCGGCGTGCGCGCGCGTACGGTTACGACCGCTCCCCTTTTTTTGCGCCTGAGCGCTCAACAGGTGAGGAGACCGCGCGCGGCCGAGTGGCTCGGCGCGGCGGCGATGCTCCTGGGCGTGCTCTCGTGGGGCATGCTGGCGGCGCTGCTCGGGGCCTGAGCCCAGCCCCTGATCACGACGGGTCGGCGCTCTCCCAGGGACGGACCGCGATGAAGAGGGCGAGGAGCTCGCCGTCGAGCGCTCCCGCCCGGCGCTCCTGGCCGAGGATGTCGAGCGCGCGCTCCACCGGGACGGCGGGCTTGTAGGGCCGATCGCGCGAGGTCAGGGCGTCGAAGATGTCCGAGATCGTCATCATCCGGGTCTGGACTGGGATCTCCGGAGCGCGCCAGCCCGCGGGGTAGCCGGAGCCGTCGAGCTTCTCGTGATGGGAGCGCGCGATCTCGGGAATGCGCCGCAGCTCCTTGGTCCACGGGATCTGCTTGAGGAACTGGTAGGTGTGGACCACGTGCGACTGGATCTGGCGGTACTCGTCGGAGGTCAGGCTCCCGCGGGTGATCGAGAGCACGCGCGCCTCGTCCGGCGTGATGAGGGTCAGCGGCTCACCGAGGTGGTCCGGAAAGACGCGGCCCGCCAGGTCGCGGATCCCGGCCGAGACGTCGTCCGACATGACGGTGGGCTCGTTGGCCGCCGCGACCGCCTTCAGGTGGACGTCGACGTCGGCGAGGACCGCCGCGAGCTCGGCGTCCCACTCCGCGCAGCGATCCGCGAAGCCGTCGCGGCCGTGCTGGAGCAGCCAGTCGGTCTTCCCGCGAGCGTGGCGGAGCTCGAGTCCCCGGCGGATGATCTCGCCGCGCTGGCGGATGAGATCGAGATGCCCCGGCGGCAGTTTCTTGGCCTTGACCAGCACGTCCTCGCGCACGCCCACCTTGCCGAAGTCGTGGAGGAGCGAGGCGTAGCGAATCTCCTTCATCTCGTCGGTGGAGAAGCGGATCTCGCGGAAGGGGCCGTGATCGGCCCGGTCGACCGCGGCGGCCAGGGCCACCGTGAAGTCGGCCACCCGGAAGGAGTGGCCCGAGGTGGTGGGATCGCGCGACTCGATGGCGGTGACCGAGGCCTGCACGAAGCCCTCGAACAGGGTCTGGATGGACTGGTACAGGCGGCTGTTCTCGAGCGCGACCGCGGCCTGCGAGGCGAGGGAGGCGGCGAGGCTGCGGAACCGCTCGGGATACGGCGTCACCGCGGCCTCGACGGCGGCGGGGGTGCCGAGCGCCACCCCGGTGTCGCGCTTGCAATTGATGAGCTGCAGCACCCCGATGACGGTGCCCTGGGGCGTCGCCATCGGCACCACCAGCATCGACTTGGTGCGATAGCCGACCCGCTCGTCGAATTCCCGGTTGACCTGGAAGCGCGAGCCGGCCGGCGGCACGTAGGCGTCGTCGAGTTGGAGGACCGACGAGGTGAGCGCCACGTGCCCGGCCACGCTGGCGTCGTCGATCGGCAGGGTGAACTCGGTGAACGGCACCTGTACCGAGTCGTTCTGGGCGAGCTTGAAGCGCAGCCGGGGAGGTCCGTCCGGCGTTTCCTCCACCAGGTAGATCGAGCCGGCGTCGCTGCAGGTGATCTCGCGCGCCTTGCTCAGGATCAGGGTCAGCAGCGCGTCGGTGTCCCGCTCGGCGGAGAGGCTGACGCCGATCTGGTTGAGCTGCTCGAGCTCGCGCCGGGTGGCGTCGGCCTCGCGGCGGGCCCAGGCGTGGTCGCACGCGTTGGCCAGCGTCACGGCCAGGATCTCGGGCGCGGCCGACGCGGTCACGTACGCGTAGCAGCCGGCGGGTGGCGCGGCGCCCGGGGCGACTAGGGCCACCACCGGAAGATCGGGCGCGAGCGACGCCAGCGCGCTCGCCCCGGCGCCGTCGCCCGCGGTGAGGTCGAGCAGCACGACGGCGCCCTCGTCGGGTCCCGGTCGCGGGACGCCGCGCGCGGGCAGCGGCATCGCCTCGAGATCGCCGGGGAGCGCGGAGAGCAGGGAGGCCGCCGGGGAACCCGCCGGGTACCAGACCACTCGGCGTGGCATGTCACGAGCGTAGGACCCACCTTGGCGGTGTGTCAAGGTTGCTTGACCGGTTCTGCTGTTGCTACATGAAAATGTCCGGGGGTAACTGCCACGTGAAAAGGTCCTCCCCCTATGGAGACCTTCACGTTGAGCCAAAAGGAGTTGCATCGCCCCGGGCTGCTCAAGGCCCTGGGGGCCGGCCGGGTGACGACACG
>JBGQHJ010000127.1:0-14052 GCA_041497895.1 Methylomirabilia bacterium | reverse complement strand
CGCGGCCCGCGACGGTCGCGGGCCAGCAGCGCCATCACCGCGGCGAGGTTGCCGCCCGCGCTGTCGCCGCCGACCGCCACCCGCGCCGGATCGAGCCCGAGGCGCGTGGCGTTGGCCACCACCCACAGGAGCCCGGCGTAGGAGTCCTCGACCGGCGTCGGGTACCTGAACTCCGGCGCGAGCCGGTAGTCCACCGAGGCCACCGCGCAGCCGGCCGCGTTGACGATGGACCGGCAGATGCCGTCGTGGGTGTAGAGGTCGCCGATCACCCAGCCGCCGCCGTGATAGAAGACCAGCACCGGATGCGGGCCGAGCCCGGCGGGCTGGTACACGCGCACCGTGATCTCGCCGCCGGTGACCGGGATCCGGTGATCCGCCACCGCGGCCACGTCCTCGAACGGGCCGAGCGCGGCGGTGCGGGTGCGCATGGACTCGCGCGCCTCGGTCGGGGTCGAGTCCTTGATCGGCTTGAGGTTGAGCGCGGCGAGGGCGTCGACGACCTTCCGAGCCTGAGGATCGAGCGGCATGTGCGCCTCCTGGCATCCCGCATGCTGGTGCCGCGACAGTAGAGGCTCCGGCCGCCGGCGTCAAGCGGGTGCCTCGTCCCGCGCGGGTTGCCTCACGGCGCCGCCCCGCGCCGGAGATGGCGCGCGCCCAGCAGCAAGAGCCCCGCGCCCGCCCAGGCGAGCGCCCCGTCGAGCACGAAGGCGCCGGGCAGGCTGATCGCGGCCAGCCCCCCGCTCACCAGCGGGCTCGCCGCGGTGCCGATCTGCACGCTCAGGGCGAGCCAGCCGAAGGCGGCCCCGCGGCGCTCCCCCGTCACGAGGCTGCCGCCGATCGAGTAGGCCAGCGTCAGCGCCCCGCCCAGGCAGAGCCCGGTGAGGCAGCGGAAGATCATGAGGCTCTGCCAGCCGCCGGCCGCTGCCATGAGGGCGCAGGGCAGCCCGCCCGCGACCAGCCCGACCAGCAGCAGGCGCTCGGCCGGCCATCGCTGGGCGAGCCGACCGGCGAGCAGGGCGGACCCGGTGGCGCAGATCGCGGCGAGCGAGATGATCTCGCCCGACGTCGCGGCGATGCGGGTGACGTCGGGCAGACGCCCGACCTTGAGGGGCACGAGGAGCGAGAGCCCGCGGTCGATGAACTGGCCGACGAAGAGGAGGCCCAGCACGAGCGGGAACCCGCGGGAGGTCATGACCTGCCGGAGCGTGAAGCTGGTCTCGGGCGTCGCCGCGACGGGCCCGGCCTCGCCGTGGGCCCGCGTCTCCGTGAACAGGACCAGCAGGCCGATCAGGGCCAGCGCGCACATCCCGGCGGTGACGAAGAAGGCGTAGCGGAGGCCGAAGTGGGAGGCGACGTAGCCGCCCGCGGCGGGCCCGATGGCGACGCTCAGGAGCTGCGCGCCCTGGACGCGCCCGATGGCCACCGGCACGCGCTCCTTGGGGCAGGACACGCTGGCCAGCGCCATCGCGAAGACCGAGAAGCCGGCGATCACCCCCTGGAGCACGCGCAGGATCAGGAGCTGGGTGACCGAGGTGACGAGGCCCATCGCGGCCACGATGATCACGAAGCCGACGAGCGAGCGGACCATCATCATCTTGCGGCCGACCCGATCCGCGAAGCTGCCCCACAGCGGGCCGAGCAGGCCCGAGACCGCCGGCGTCACCGCGGTGAGCATCCCGGACCAGAGGGCGACCTGGGTGGGATCGGTGACGCCGAGCTCCATCACGTAGAGCGGCAGGAAGGGCGAGAAGAACTGGAAGCCGACGAAGGCGATGAAGACGACGAGCGCGAGGGCCCAGACATTCCGCTCCCAGCTCTCGAAGGTCAGAGGCCGCCGCTCCCCGGGATCGTCACCCCATCCGGGAGCCTACTACGACTTCACGTCAGGCGCACCCGACACGCTAGCGCGCGTAGCGGTACGCCTTGGCCTCCGCCGCGATCTTGCCCACGTCCATCCGGTTGATCTCCTCGATCATGTCGTTGGTGATGAGGTCGGACGTCGGTACCTTCTGGGTGATGACGCCCCACTTGACGAGGAAGTCCACGTAGTCGCGGTAGTTGACCTCCGAGTTCTCCCCCCAGTGCTTCACGCCGGCCGGCTCGAGCCGGTAGTGCGGCATGCGGGCCTCGAGCACCTTCAGGTCCTCGCGCACCGCGGTGGCCTCGTCCTTGCCGGTGGGCTTCGTCTGCGGGAAGACCTCGTAGACGATGCGCACCGCCGCCTCCGGGTTGGCGATCGTGAAGATCGTGCCCTTGGCGTAGGCGCGGGCCAGCCCGACCAGCTCCTTCTGGCGGGTCCGTAGGCTCTCCTCGGAGGCGAGGAAGCCGTTGCCCGGGAAGCGCTCGATGTCGCGCCGGTCGAGGTAGCGGACGCGCACCCCCGCGTTCTCCACCAGCGCGTACTGGGTGTCGAACTGGCTGAGCGCGTCCACCTGGCGGTTACGGACCATGGCCGCGGTCTGCGCGCCCTCGCCCGCCACCACGATCTGCACGTCGCGCGCGGGGTCGAGGCCGGCCGCCGCCACCTGGGCGCGCGCCACCACCACGCCGGCGGAGGCGAGGCTGGTCACGCCGATGGACTTGCCGCGCAGCTCGCTCGGGCTCTGGATGGGGCTGTCCGCGGGCACCGCGATGCCGTAGCCGTTGGTCTGGTAGGCGGTGTAGTAGATCTTGGCCTTCACCCCCTGCGGCCGGCCGTTGGCGAGCGGCTCCACGCTCGGGAGCGACACCGGGACCTCGCCGGTGGCCACCGCCTTCACGCAGTCGGTGGAGCCGGGGAGGGGCACGATCTCGACGTCGAGGCCTTCCTGCTTGAACCAGCCCATCTTCATCGCCACCGCGAACGGCGAGCCCACGCCCATGCTGATGGTGCGGGCGCAGATCGCGACGCGGAGCTTGGTGGTCTGGGCGGTCGCCGCGACGGGCGCGAGCAGGACGAGCACGGCCAGGAGGATGGCGGCTTTGCGCATGGGACCAGGGTCTCCTTTGGGGTCAGGTGGGCAGTCCGAAGAGCGACGACATCCGGGTGGCGTCGTGCATCGCGGTCATCTCCTCGTCGGAGGGACGCCGCGTGAAGCGGCTCGCCGCGTCGAGGACCTTCGGGAGCAGGGCGAGGTCCCCGGCGGTGTTGAGGAAGACGCCGGGCCGGCCCAGCACCCAGTGGACGGCCCGGTCGATGTCTTCCGGGCGCTCGAGCGGCTGGTACCAGGTGGCGTGGCTCCGGTCCGCCGCGGCCCACGGCCCGCGCGCGATCCCCTTGATGGTCTGCACCGCCACGTTGCGCTCGCGGCAGATCGCGGCGACCTCCTCGAAGGCCTGCCGGTAGCGCTCGTTCTGGGCCATGAAGAAGTTGTAGGGGAGCAGGATCGAGTCGAAGTCGAAGCGCGCGAGGCTGCGCCGGTGCATGGCCGCGATCGTCCAGCCGTGCCCGGTCACCCCGATGGCGCGCGCGAGCCCCTGTTGCCGGGCCTCCACCAGCGCCTCGAGCGCGCCGCCGGGTCCCATGGCCTGGTCCCAGTCGTCGGGGTGGCCGAGCGAGTGCATCTGGATCAGGTCGACCGAGTCCACCCGGAGGCGCTCGAGCGAGCGGTGCAGATCCTCGCGCGCCTCCCGCGCTCCGCGCGAGCCGGTCTTGGTGGCGAGGAAGAAGTCCTTGCGGTGCCGCGCCATCCACGGCCCGATGCGCAGCTCGGAGTCGCCGTAGCGCGCGGCGGTGTCGATGTGGTTGACCCCGTGGCGGAGCAGCACCTCGAGGGCCCGGTCGGCCTCGTCCTGGGTGACGCGGGCGAGCGCGGCCGCCCCGAAGAGGGTCACGGTGGACTGGTGTCCGGTGCGGCCGAACGGTCGATGCTCGATCATCGCAGCTCCTCCCTGTCGATCGGACGTGTCTATCGGGTCTGGGACGTTCCGCTGGCGGGCCAGCGTCCGGTCGCCCGCAGCAGCTCGAAGACGCGGGCGGAGGTGAGCGGCGGGCTGTCCACCAGGACGCCGTAGTCGGCGAGCGCGTCCTCCACCGCGTTGGCGACCGCGGCGGCGGGCGAGATCACCCCGCTCTCGCCCACGCCCTTGATGCCCAGCGGATTGATGACGGACGGGAAGTCCATGTGGACCACGTCGATCGGCGGCATGTCGTCCGCGCGCGGCATCGGGTAGTCCATCAGCGTGCCGGTGAGGAGCTGGCCCGCGTCGTCGTAGATCAGGGCTTCGCCGAGCGCGCTGCCCAGGCCCTGGGCGATGCCCCCGTGGAGCTGGCCCTCCACGATCACCGGGTTGATCGGGCGCCCGCAGTCGTGCATCGCGGCGAGCTTGAGCAGCGTGATCGCGCACGCCTCGACGTCCACCTCGAGCACGATGCCCTGCACGCCGAAGGCCCAGGTGACGGTGTCCGGGTAGAAGAAGGCGCACGCGCTGAGCCCCGGCCCCCCCGCCTCCGCGACCGCGCGGCTGCGCACCGCCGCCCGCGCCACCTGGCCGAGCGGCACGCTCTTGGCGGGCGCGCCGCGGACGCCGACGCGTCCGTCGGCCAGCACCACGTCCTCGGGCGCGCACTCGAAGAGCTCGGCGCCGACCAGCCGCGCCTTGTGCGCCACCTGCGCGGCGGAGCGCTGCACCGCGGGCCCGCCCACCGCGGCCACCCGGCTCGCGATGGTGCCCATGCCGTAGCCCACCAGGCTGGTGTCGCCGCCCACCACCATCACCGACTCGAGCGGCACCCCGAGCTCGTCGGCCGCGATCTGGGCCAGCGTGGTCTCGTGACCCTGGCCCTGGGCCGAGACGCCGAGATGCACGAACACGGTGCCGTCGGGGTCCACGCGGATGTCGGCGCCCTCGAAGGGACCGATGCCGGTGCCCTCCACGTAGGCGCAGAGGCCGATGCCGATGGGCCGCGGGCCGCCGCGCCGCTCCGCCTGCCGGGCGCGCCAGCCCGTGTAGTCGAGAGTGGCGAGCAGGCGATCGAAGGCGGCCGGGTAGTCGGACGGGTCGTAGGTGATCGACGCGCCGTCGCGATAGGTGAGCCCGGTCGGGGCCGGCATCTCGTCGGGACGGATCAGGTTCAGGCGCCGGAGCGCGGCCGGATCCATCCCGATCTTGCGGGCCGCGCGGTCGAGCAGCCGGTCCAGGACGAAGGCGGCCTCCGGCCGCCCGGCGCCGCGATAGGCCGCCGCGAAGGTCTTGTGGGTGAGCACGTTGCGACCCGTCGCGCGATAGTGCGGCACCCGGTACGGCCCGGGCAGATGGTTGATCGTGTTGAGCGTGATCGCCTCGCCGAGCGTCGGCGCCGCGCCGTGATCGCGGGTGAAGGCGGTCTCGATGGCCACGATGCGCCCGTCGCGCTCGAGCCCGATGCGCGCCTCGTGGACCTGGTCGCGGTCGCCCGCCGCGTTGAGGCAGTGCTCGCTGCGAGTCTCGGCCCACTTCACCGGCCGGCCGAGCCGGCGGGCCACCGCGGCCACCAGGATCTCCTCGGGATACACGTGGCCCTTGACGCCGAAGCCGCCGCCCACGTCGGGCACGATCACGCGGATGCGCTCCTCGGCCAGCCGGAGCACCGGGGCGATGGCGCTGCGCACCGCGAACGGCACCTGGGTGGAGGTCCACACCGTGAGCCCGCCCCCTGTTTGATCGGCGGGGTCGGGCGCGGCCACGACCCCGCGGGTCTCGAGCGGCATGCCGGCCACGCGCGGGTAAGCGAGATGCGCGGCTACCACCACCGGAGCGGCGGCCAGGGCCTCCGCGGGCTGGCCCTTGGCGCTGGTGGTGACCGACGCCAGGTTGTCGGGCCACGTGTCGTTGACGCGCGGCGCGCCCGGCGCGGCGGCCGCCGCGGCCGAGATCGCGGCGGGGAGCGGCTCGTAGGTGACCGCGACGCGCTCGACGCCGTCGGCGGCCGCGTACGGATCGGTGGCGACCACAACCGCGACCGCCTCGCCCACGTGGCGGACCCGCGCGCCGGCCAGGACCGGGTGCACGTAGGCCCGGCCCTTGGGCTCCGGCACCAGCGGGGGCACGGTGGCGGTGGCCAGCTCCGGCAGGTCGTCGAGGGTGAGCACCGCGAGCACGCCGGCGGTGGCGCGCGCGGCGGTGGCGTCGACGGCGCGGACGCGCGCGTGGGCGTGCGGGCTGCGCACGAGGGCCAGGTGGAGCAGGCCGGCCACCCGGACGTCGTCGAGGTAGCGGCCGTGCCCGGCGACGAAGCGGCCGTCCTCCTTCCGCTTCGGCGAGGTGCCGACCAGCACGGGAGCCAGGACCGGGAGGCGCGGGCTAGCCGCGGGTGCCCGCGGCCCGCAGGTGCTCGTCGCGCCGGGACTGGAGATCGCCGTCGGTGTAGGTCATCAACTCGGGCCGGGCCTTCCCGAGCATCACCTGCAGGTACGCGGGCTCGAGGCCCACGTTGGTGAAGCCGTGGATCACGTTCGCCGGGCAGGAGACGCAGTCCCATGGGCCCAGCACCGTCTCGGCGCGGTGGCCGGCCCCGTCCTCGATGAACACCAGCACCTTGCCCTCGAGGATGAAGAAGACCTCCTCGACCTCGTGGGTGTGCGGGGCGTTGCCCTGCCCGGGCGGGACGAACATGACCGACAGCGTGAAGTGCTGGGCGGGGATCACCGAGGCGTCCGTCTTGCCGGAGGCACCCGAGCCGATGAAGCGATGCTGCGCGCGCTTGAAGCCCTCCACCCGCGCGTCGGCGAAGGCGTCCCAGTCGGCGCGGCGCTCGGTGAAGCGGGCCACGTGGGTGCGGAGCAGCTCGTGAAGCGACGGAGCGGCCTGGGTCATGTCGGTGTCCTCCCGGGAGCCTCAGTCTAGTCGGTCCCTCCCGGGCCTGCAAGGCGCGACGCCGTGCCTTGCGCCGGCCGCGCCTATCCGCTACGATCCGCGCGGCGACGGGCTCGCGTCCGGGGGCCCGGCCAGGAGGCTTCACTCATGGGCAGGATCGTCTTCGCGGGCGCGATGTCGCACGTCCTCGACCCCGACTACTACCAGCGCGCGTGCGGCGACGAGGGCCGCCGGACCGTCGTCGCCTGCATGGCCGAGATCGCCCGGATGGGCGAGCGCTTCTCGGCCACCCGCGCCGACGCCCTCATCGTGGTGGCCGACGACCACCTGAACGCGTTCTCGTTCAACGCGGTGCCGGCCCTCTGCGTGCGCATCGGCCGGAGCGTGCAGCGCATGAAGCAGGATCACGCGGAGGCCTTCGACGCGGTCCTCGAGCACATGCCGGAGGAGTACCCGCTCCACGAGGACCTGGCCAACCAGATCCTCGAGCAGGGGCTCGGGTCCGGATTCGACCTGGCCATGTCCTGGGAGGCTCCGGTGGACCACGCGTTCCTGAGCCCGGTGAACACGATGCACGGGACGCGACCGATTCCCCCGCTGGTGCCGATCTGGGTGAACTGCTTCGTGGCGCCCCAGCCGACCCCGAAGCGCTGCTTCGACTTCGGGCGCCACATCGCGCGGGTGGTGGCGGCCTCGCGGTGGAACGTCGGCATCATCGCCACCGGCGGGCTCTCGCATTTCCCGGAGCTGTCGCTGCCCCGGGTCGGCGAGACCGACACCGTCTTCGACCGGAAGCTCATCCACTGGATGGAGCGGGGCGAGCACGAGCCGCTGCGGGAGCTGACCGTCGGCGAGCTGCACAAGACCGGCGAGCACGAGTTCCTCAACTGGATGGTCCTGATCGGCGCGGTCACGCCCGCCCGCGCGCAGGTGCGCTACTTCGGCGAGCTGCCGCGGATCAACATGGCCGCGGTCGAGTGGAGCCTCGCGTGAGCCGCTACGCGATCAACAGCGTGCTCTATCGCCTCAAGAAGGACCCCGAGTTCCGCGCCCGCTTCGAGGCCGACCCGCGCGCCGCGCTGGCCGACGCCGATCTGACCGAGGCCGAGCGCGCCGCCTTCGCGGCCCACGACATGCGCCGGATCAACGAGCTGGGCGGCTATCTCCACCTCGTGATGTCGGTGCCGGGCCTGGCCGCCCATTGAGGGAGCGCCCATGAAGCTCGTTCGCTACGGTCGCGCGGGTGCCGAGCGCCCGGGCCTGGTCGATGCCGCCGGCCGTCTCCGCGATCTCTCGCGCGTGGTCCCCGACATCACCCCGGAGGCGCTGTCGCCCGCCGGGCTCAAGCGCTTCCGCACGGTGAAGGTCGACCGGCTCCCGCTCGTGAAGGGGAAGCCCCGGCTCGGGTGCCCGCTCGCCGGGATCGGCAAGATCGTCTGCATCGGGCTCAACTACACCGACCACGCCCAGGAGGTCTCGCTGCCGCTGCCGAAGGAGCCGACCATCTTCATCAAGGCCAACAGCGCGATCAGCGGGCCCGACGATCCGATCGCGCGGCCCCCGGGCGCGGTCAAGCTCGACTACGAGGTGGAGCTGGCCGCGGTGATCGGGCGCGCGGCCCGCTCGGTGGGCGAGGCGCGCGCGCTGGGCCACGTGGCCGCCTACTGCCTGCTGAACGACGTCTCGGAGCGCGAGTTCCAGATGGAGCACGGCGGCGGCACCACCAAGGGCAAGAGCGCCGACACCTTCGCCCCGATCGGCCCGTGGCTCGTGACCGCCGACGAGATCGCGGATCCCCAGGCCCTGGCCCTGTGGACCACCGTCAACGGCGAGCGTCGCCAGCACGGCAGCACCCGCGACATGGTTTTCCCGGTGCGGCAGCTCGTCGCCTATCTGAGCCGCTTCATGACGCTGCTCCCGGGCGACCTGGTGTCGACCGGCACGCCCGCCGGGGTGGGCCACGGGGCCCGACCGCCGCGCTACCTCGTGCCCGGCGACACGGTGGAGCAGGGGATCGACGGTCTCGGAAAGCAGCGCCACCGGGTGATCCAGCGCCGGGCGTGATCCTCGTCGAGCACGCCACCGTCGTCACGGTGGACGCCCTCCGGCGCATCTTCGCCGACGGCTCCGTCCTGGTCGAGGGCTCCCGCATCCTGCAGGTCGGCCCCTCGCGCGAGGTGCGCCCGCCGCGCGAGCCCGACCGGGTGATCGACGGGAGCCGGCTGGTGGTGACGCCCGGGTTCGTGGACACCCACGTTCATCTCTCCGAGCACCTGAATCGCGGTCTCCTGCTCGACGACATCCCGGTGGACCGCTACCTGCCCGACTGGCTGATCCCGCTCTACTCGGTGATGACCGCGGAGGACGAGCAGCACGCGGCGCTGCTGGCCGGGATCGAGATGATCCGCACCGGCACCACCACCTTCTGCGAGGCCGGCACCCTCTTCGACACCGGCGCGGTGGCGAACGCGGTCGAGCGGCTCGGGATGCGGGCCATCCTCGGCCGCTGGACGTGGGACCTCGAGTCGGGCCCGGAGCGCATGCGGCAGACCACCGCGGAGGCGCTCGCGGCCAACGAGGCGATGCTCGCGGATCTGGGATCGCGGGGCGGCCTCGTACGCGGCTGGCCGCTCCTGCTGGGCTTCGGCACCTGCTCGGAAGAGCTGATCCGCGGGGCCAAGGCGCTCGCCGACCGGCACGGAGTGGGGTGGGGGATGATGCACCTGGCCTCGCATCCCTCGCGGCGGACCCGGGACCGCCTGCCGCTCGCGACGCTGGATGCGTGGGGGGTGCTCGCGCCGAACGCCAAGCTCTCTCACATGGTCTATCTCGACGACGCCGACATCGCCCGGCTCGTGCGGCGCGGGGTCAAGATCAGCCACTGCCCCACCGCGGGGCTCAAGCACACCAAGGGCCTCGCCGCGCACGCGCGCGTGCCGGAGATGGTCCGGGACGGAGTCTGCGTCTCGCTGGGCGGCGACAGCGGCAACGGGTCGAATCACTTCGACATGCTGCGGATGATGTACCTCGTGGCGAACATCTACAAGGACGCCCGCCTCGACGTGCGGGTGATGCCGCCCGAGACGGTGCTCGAGATGGCGACGATCCGCGGGGCCGAGGCCCTGCTGATGGAGCGGGAGATCGGCTCGCTCGAGCCGGGGAAGCGGGCCGACCTCGTGCTCTTCGATCGCGACGCGCCGGAGTGGCGGCCGCTGCTCAACCCGCTCAACAACCTGGTCTACGCGGCGAGCGGGGCGAGCGTGCGCAGCGTGATGATCGACGGGCGGCTGGTGCTCGACGAGGGGCGCATCACCACCGTCGACGAGCGGGCCGTCTACGAGCGGGTGGAGAAGCTGGCCCGCGACCAGGTGCGCCGCGCCGGGCTCACCGTCGAGAGCAAGTGGCCGCTGCTGCCCTGACCGGGCGGCCGGCGGCTACAGGATGAAGCCGCCGCGGAAGCCCTTCCTGGCGAGCGCCTCGCGGGCCGACTCGGCCTGCTCGCGGCTCGAGTAGCCGCCGATCCGCACCACCCACGGCACCGCGGAGGACTCCACCCGGAGGACGTCGGCCGCGTAGCCGGCGCGCTTGGCGTTCTCGGCCACCCGACCGGCCTGCCGGGCGTTCTTGAAGGCCGCGATCTGCACCGCGAACGTCCGCCGGCCCGCCGTCGCGGCGGGCTTCGGCGGCTTCGTCTCGCGGCCGGCCGTCGCGGGCTTGGCGTCGGGCGGGGCGACCGCGGCCCTGGTCTCGCGGGGCGCCGGCTTGCTCTCGCGCGCGGCGGCCGGGGCGCGGGTCTCGGCCGCGGGCGGGGCGCCCGCCGGCGGCGGCGTCACGGCGGATGCGACCGTGGCCGCGGGCTCCGCCGGCGACGTCGAGGGCTTGGCGGTGACGGTGGAGATGACCGACTCCGGGTTGAGGTCGTGGTTCGCCCGCGGCGTCGAGGGCCCGACCTCGTACCAGCCGAGCCAGTGCGGAACCGCGAACACGAGCACGAAGGTGATGCCCGCCGCGACCGCGCCGATCCAGATGCCGCGGAACGCGGAGTCCCGCGGGGCTTCCATCTCCTCGAGGTCGTCGTCGACGAGCCAGGACGGCTCCTCGAGGACGGGGTAGTGGCTCGTCGTCTCGGTCGCGGCCGGCGTCTCGTCGTCGCGATGATCGGGATCGTCCATCCGGTGCGCGCGATCGTGCTCGGTCAGCATACGTCCGTCTTAGCACGGCCCTCCGGAGGCTCCGGCAAGAATAAGCACCGCCGCGACCCCGTGCTGACGCTCCGCGGCACGGCGGGGGTCAGGTCTTACATTCCGACATTTTTCCTCGGGTGAGACCACGGGCGGTGAGTGGAAATGTCGGAATGTAAGACCTGACCCCTTTCTAGCGGGGGATGCCGGAGCGGGCGAGGGCGTCGGCGCGGTCGTTCTCGGGGTGACCGCTGTGGCCGGCGACCTTGTGCCAGGTGACGTCGTGCCGCTCCACCTGCGCGATCAGCGCTTCCCAGAGATCGCGGTTATCCACCGGCTTCTTCTGCGCGTTGAGCCAGCCGTTCTTGCGCCAGCGTTCGTACCACTTGTCGCGGAAGCAGTTGATCACGTACGCGCTGTCGCTGTGAATGGCGACCCGGCGCCGTCCCTCGAGAGCGCGCAGGCCCTGGATCGGGGCGGTCAGCTCCATGCGCTGATTCGTGGTCGGGTTCTCGCCGCCCGACAGCTCCCTCTGGCGGCCGTCCTCGATGATGAGGACGCCCCAGCCCCCGGGCCCGGGGTTGCCCGAGCAGGCGCCGTCCGTGTACATGATCACGGGGGATTGCGCGGGCATTGGCGCCGGGACCCCTCACCCTGCCCTCTCCTCCATGGGGAGAGGGCGAGAGGGGTCAGGAGGGCCAGTAGAGGTAGCGACCGCAGGACTCGCAGGGAATGAGCGAGGACTGCGCGCGCAGCTCCTGGAGGCGCTGGGGCGTGATCGTCATGCGGCAGGCGCCGCAGAAGTTGGGCTTGGCCACCGGGACCAGGGCCAGCCCGCCGCGGGCGCGGAGGATCCGGTCGTAGTCGGCGAGGATGTTCGCGGGCAGCTTGCTCGCGAGCTCCTTCCGCTCGGTGCGCACGCCGGCCAGATCGGCCTCGATCCCACGGAGCTGCTCCTTGAGCATGGCCTCCTGGCTCCGCCCCTCGCTCTCACGCTGTTTGAAGCGCCCCTCGGCCTCGCGGATGTCGCCGCCGAGTCGCTCCTGGGCCTCCATGAGGACCAGGACCTCCTCCTCCATCCGGGCCTTCTCCTGCTTGATCTCCTCGATCTCGATCAGGACCGCGGAGTACTCCTTGTTGGTCTTGACCTCGTAGAGCCGGGCCTCGTTCTTGGAGCGCTTGGCCTGGACGACCTCGAGGTCCTTCTCCTTGGCGCGCTGGTCCTTGCGGGCGGCGTCGAGGCGGCCCTTGGCCTGCTCGGCGTGCTTCCTGGCTTCGTCGACCGCGGCGTGGATCGCGGCGATCTCCTTGGGGAGCCGCGCGGCGTCTGACTCCAGCGCGGCGATCCGCGTGTCGATCGCCTGCAGATTGATCAGGGTCTGGAGGTTTCCGTCCACTTACCCTCTCTCGATGTCATGACCGCCCGGCACCCCTCACCCTGCCCTCTCCCCGGCGGGGAGAGGGTTCCAGGTGGTGGGCCCACTTGGACTCGAACCAAGACCGGACCGGTTATGAGCCGGGGGCTCTGCCAATTGAGCTATGGGCCCGTCGCTCATGATACCACCGCGCCTCACGACTCCAGGAAGCTCCGGAGCTTCTTGGAGCGGGAGGGATGCCGGAGCTTGCGCAGCGCCTTGGCCTCGATCTGGCGGATGCGCTCGCGGGTCACCGCGAAATCCTGGCCGACCTCCTCGAGGGTGTGCTCGCACCCGTCGGAGAGCCCGAAGCGCAGGCGCAGCACCTTTTCCTCCCGGGGGGTCAGCGAGTTCAGGACCTTGTTGGTCTGCTCCCGCAGCGAGAGCCCGATCATGCTCTCGACCGGCGAGCCGACCTGCTTGTCCTCGATGAAGTCGCCCAGGTGGCTGTCCTCCTCCTCGCCGATGGGGGTCTCGAGCGAGATCGGCTCCTGGGCGATCTTGAGGACCTTCCGGACCTTGTCCACCGGGACTTCCATCTTGATCGCGATCTCTTCCGGGGTGGGCTCCCTCCCGAGCTCTTGAACGAGCTGCCGGGAAGTCCGGATGAGCTTGTTGATGGTCTCGATCATGTGCACCGGGATGCGGATGGTGCGGGCCTGGTCCGCGATCGCTCTGGTGATCGCCTGCCGGATCCACCAGGTGGCGTAGGTCGAGAACTTGTAGCCGCGCCGGTACTCGAACTTGTCGACCGCTTTCATCAAACCGATATTGCCCTCTTGGATGAGATCCAAGAACTGAAGCCCTCGGTTTGTATATTTCTTCGCGATCGAGATGACGAGCCGGAGGTTGGCCTCGACCATCTCCTTCTTGGCCCGCGCGGCCTTGGCCTCGCCCTGCTTGATGATCTTGACGATGTTCTTGAGCTCTTCGGCCCGCGCGTCGGCCAGCTCCTCGGCCCGCTTGATCTTCTGCTGGGCCACCCACACCAGGCGATCCTTGATCGAGGGGTACTTGCCGGCCGCCTTCTGGTAGAGGTCGCGGTCGCCCTCGTCGCGATCGTCGTCGGCCAGCGAGGAGAGGAAGGCGTCGACCGCGGTGGGCGCCGGGCGCTTGCCGTCGGACCACAGCGCGATCTCGCGCTCGGCCCGGTGGATCTTCTCGACCAGCTTCTTGAGATCGGCGCCCCACATGTCGAGGAGGGACTGCTGGAGGTTGAGACCGCGGAGGATCGAGAGGACCTTGCTCTTCTTGGTTTCGGCTTGCGTTTCGATGCGCTTCCAGGCGGGTTCGACCTTGCCTCGCTTTCGCCCGCCGGCCTTGGCCTTGAGGCGTCGCCACTGGTGGATCAGGCGCTCGCGTTCGCGCAGGAGCCGGTCCACGTTGCCGAGCTCGCGGATCACCGAGCGGCGGAGGGCCTCTTCCTTCTCCTCGGTGGACTCCTCTTCCGGGAAGTCGACCACGTCCTTGATCGGGGCCTCGTCGCGCCGCAGCTCCTCGCGCAGGGCGCGGATCTTCTCGACCGCGAGGCTCGTGGAGAGGATCGCGGCGGTGGCCTCGTCCTTGCCTTCCTCGATGCGCTTGGCGAGCGTGATCTCGCCCTCGCGGGTCAGCAGGGCCACCTTGCCCATCTCGCGCAGGTAGAGGCGGACGGGATCCTCGGTGCGGCCGACGGGACCGGG
>JBGQHJ010000126.1:0-14298 GCA_041497895.1 Methylomirabilia bacterium | reverse complement strand
AGGGCGGACATTTTCATTGACCAGCGACAGCCGAGGCCGGATCGCGTGATTGGCAACGCCACCGATTGCTGGTATACATGGGCCACGTCACCACCACCGTCATCGCGAGTCCGATCGAGGACGCCATCACCTTCCGCCCCGAGTCCCATCGCACCGACGTGAGGCCGTAACCGCCCCGAGCCCGAGGACCGAGACCATGGCCAAGCCCCGCCTCCTGAACATGAGCGGCACGATCGTTCCCTACGAGGACGCGCGCGTCCACGTGCTCTCGACCGCGATGAAGTACGCGGCCAGCGTCTACGAGGCCATGCGCGCGTACTGGAGCGACGCGGACCAGCAGCTCTACGTCTTCCGTCTGCGCGAGCACCTGCGGCGCCTGGAGCGCTCGGCCAAGATCGCGCGCATCCCCCTGCCCGCGGACGCGGCCCGGCTCGAGCGCGAGACGCTCGAGATCATCCGGGCCAACGAGCTCCGCGAGGACCTGCACGTCCGCCTGATCGTGTTCGTGGACACCGACGACGGCGGGCTCGCCTCGCGCGAGCCGGTCGGCTACGTCATCGCGCCGATTCCGACCACGCGGTACTTCGACACGCCCGGCCTCCACGTGGGCGTGAGCTCGTGGCACCGCACCGCCGACAACGCCATCCCGGCCCGGGTGAAGGCGGCGGCCAACTACCAGAACAGCCGGCTCGCCCTGCTCCAGGCCAAGACCGACGGCTACGACGACGCCATCATGCTCAACAGCGACGGGAGCGTGGCGGAGGGGCCCGGCTACACCCTGTTCCTCGTGCGCGACGACCAGCCGATGACCCCGTCGGTGACGAGCAACATCCTGGAAGGGGTCACCCGCGCCACCCTCCTCACCCTGTTCCCGGAGGCGCTCGGGGTGACGGTGGAGCAGCGCGAGATCGACCGCACCGAGCTCTACGTGGCCGACGAGGCCTTCTTCGCGGGCACCGCCGCCGAGGTGACGCCGATCCTGTCGGTGGATCGGCGGCCGGTCGGGGAGGGCGTCATGGGGCCGCTCACCGCCAAGGTCCGCGACGCCTACTTCCGCGCGGTGCGCGACGGCTCGGCGCCCCATCCCGAGTGGCGCATCCCGGTCCACGGGTGATCACCGGTGGCCGCCGCGACCGCTGACGTCGTCATCGTGGGCGGTGGCGTGATGGGCACCTCCATCGCGCTGCAGCTCGCCCGCCGGCGGGCCGGCCGCGTCGTGCTGCTCGAGAAGCGTCACGTCGCCTCCGGCCCCACCGGCCGATCGAGCGCGCTGCTGCGCCGCCACTACTCGATCGAGCTCTACGCCCGGATGGCGGCCCGCTCGTTCGAGGCGTACACCAACTTCGAGGAGCTGACCGGCCGCCCGGCCGAGATCACCCGCTGCGGGCTCGTGATGGCGGTCGGGCCGGAAGACGTGCCGGCCATGCGCGAGACGGTGGCGATGATGCAGCGCCTCGGGGTCAAGGTCGAGGAGATCGGCCCGCGCGATCTCGAGCGCGTGGTGCCCGGCCTCGCGGTCGACGGCCTCGGCGGCGCGGCCTGGGAGACCGACACCGGCTACGGCGATCCCGCGAGCGTCAGCCAGGCCTACGCGGCCCGCGCGCGCGAGCTCGGCGTCGAGATCCGCCAGGACACGCTGGTCTCCGGCTTCGAGCTCACCGGCGGACGCATCTCGGGCGTCCGCACCGCAGGCGGCGACATCGCGACCGCCACCGTGGTGAACGCGGCCGGGCCGTGGGGCGCGGCGCTCTCCCGCGCGGTCGGCGTGGACCTGCCGATCGTGGCGAGCCGGCAGCAGCTCGTGATCTTGAAACCCCGGGCCGACGCGACCGCCCCGCGCCCGGTCCTGGTCGACATGGTGGACCGCGCCTACTACCGGCCCGAGACGGGCGGCCTCGTGCTGGTCGGCACGCGCAATCGCGCCGGGGTCAGTGCGCCGGTCGATCCCGACGCCTTCTCCGAGCGAGTGGACGCGGACCGCGTGGCGTGGACCGCGGAGGCGGCCGCGCGCCGCTTCCCCGGCTTCGCGGACGCGGAGGCGGTCGGCGGCTACGCGTCGGTCTACGATCTGACCCCCGACCTACACTTCGTCATCGAGCGGAGCCCGAAGGTGCCCGGGCTCGTCCACGCCCTCGGCTTCAGCGGGCACGGGTTCAAGCACTCGCCGGTGATCGGCGAGATGGTGGCGGAGCTGGTGGTCGACGGGCGCGTCTCGGTGGTCGACGCCACGCCGTTCTCGTCTGAGCGCTTCGGGCGCCCGCCGATCCTGCAGGGTCGTTATGGCAGCTGGCCGTTCTGATCGTCACCGCCGTTCTCTCCCACTCCACGGAGGCATCCCGATGCCACGCACCGCTCGCGTCGTCACGATCGGTCTGGTCCTGCTCCTGCTCGCGCTCGCGCTGCCCGCCGGTCCCGCCGTCGCGCAGGACCTGGTGATCGCCCAGGGCGCCGACATCACCACGCTCGACCCGACCCAGGCCACCCAGATCCACAACCTGAACCTCTTCTACAACCTCTACGACGCGCTGGTGACCTGGGACCCGAAGGACATCGGCAAGCTCGTCCCCGAGCTCGCGGTCTCCTGGCGCAGCGTCGACCCGGTCACTTGGCAGTTCAAGCTGCGCCAGGGCGTCAAGTTCCACGACGGCGAGCCGTTCAACGCGGAGGCGGTGAAGTTCACCGTCGACCGCCTGATCACCAAGGGCGTGCACCAGGTCTACGGCGGGTTCAGCACCATCGAGCGGGCCGACGTAATCGACGCCTACACCATCAACATCGTGACCAGCAAGCCCGACCCGATCCTGGTCAAGCGCTTCGCCGGCTACGGCGGCCAGATGCTGCCGCCCCAGTACATCAAGCAGGTGGACTGGAAAGCGTTCGCGATCAAGCCGGTGGGCACCGGCCCGTACAAGTTCGTGGAGTGGGTGAAGGACGATCGGGTGGTGCTCGAGGCCAATGCCGCCTACTGGCGCGGCGCCCCCAAGATCAAGAAGGTCGTCTGGCGCCCCATTCCCGACAATTTTGCCAGAGTGGCGGCGCTGACGCGCGGCGAGGCCCAGATCATCACCAAGGTCGTCCCCGACCAGGTCTCGCAGGTGGAGAAGGCCGGGTGCTGCCGCGTCGAGCACACCCTGACCAACCTGGTGACGGTGTACCTGATCAACGCCCAGAAGGGCCCGCTCGCGAACACCAAGGTGCGCCAGGCACTCAACTACGCGGTCGACAAGGACAAGATCATCAAGGAGCTCTACAAGGGCTACGCGATCCCGATCGGGAGCGGGATCCCCAACACCGACTTCGGCTACAACCCCAAGATCAAGCCCTACCCCTTCGATCCGGCGCGGGCCCGGCAGCTCCTGACCGAGGCCGGCTACCCGAACGGGGTCGACGTCGACATCCAGAGCGGCAACGGCATCCACCTCAACGACCGCCAGCTCTCCGAGGCGGTGGCGCTGATGCTGCAGGACGTGGGCGTCCGCCCCAAGGTCGGCGTGCTCGAGCCCTCGCAGCGGAGCCAGCTCCTGCGCACCAACACCTTCCCGGGCCTGCTCCTCGCCGACCCGGCCAGCACCACCTACGACACCGACGGGGTGATCTGGCGCCTCCGCGGGCCGGGCGGCATCATCCACCAGATCTGGCCGGGCAACTACGAGGGGACCCCGTTCTACAAGCTGATGGAGGAGGCGCGGGTCACCCTGGACGTGCCGAAGCGGCTGCGCAACTACCAGGAGGCGGCCCAGATCTGGCACGACGAGGCGCCCGAGCTCTTCCTCTTCCAGGGCGAGCTGATCGACGCGGTCCGCAACGAGGTGAAGTACCAGGCGCGGGGCGATCAGCGCATCATCCTCTACGACATCTCCTATCGCTGATCTGGAGGTCGACGGCCGGCGCCCGGCCGGACACGAGCCGGGCGCCGGACCGATCCGGCATGCGCGACTTCCTCCTCGCCAAGCTCGGGCACACCCTGATCGTGCTGTTCTGCGTGCTCACGCTGGTGTTCGTGGTGCTGCACCTCACCGGCGATCCGGTGATGATGATGCTGCCGTCCAACGCGAGCCGCGAGGAGATCGACGCGCTCACGAGGACGCTGGGGCTCGACCAGCCGCTGCTCGTGCAGTACGGCCGCTTCCTGGCCCGGGTGGCGCGCGGCGACTTCGGCGTCTCGCTCCAGCACCAGCAGCCCGCGATGGGCCTGGTGGCCGAGCGGTTGCCCGCCTCGATGCTCCTGGCCGGCAGCGCGCTGGTGCTCGCGCTGGCGGTGGCGCTGCCGCTCGGCATCCTCGCGGCGGCGCGCCGCGGCTCCGCGCTCGACCGGCTGGCGGTCGGCCTCGCCGCCCTCGGCCAGTCCGCGCCGATCTTCTGGACCGGCCTGATGCTGATGCTGGTCGGCGCGGTCATCCTCAAGCTCTTCCCCACCTCCGGCTACGGCACCTGGCGGCACCTCGCGATGCCGGCCTTGACGCTGGCCAGCTACCCGATGGCCGCGATGGCGCGGCTGGTGCGATCCGGGATGCTCGAGGTGCTCGACGCCGACTACGTCCGCACCGCGCGGGCCAAGGGCCTGCCCGAGCGCTGGGTCGTCCTCAAGCACACGCTCAAGAACGCGGCGATGCCGATCGTGACGGTGGTCGGGCTGCAGTTCGGCCTGCTCCTGGGCGGCGCGATCGTCTGCGAGATGATCTTCGCCTGGCCGGGGGTGGGCCGGCTCATGATCTTCGCCATCTACAACCGCGACTTCCCGCTGGTGGAGGCGGCGGTGTTCGTGATGGCGATGGTGTTCGTCCTCGCCAATCTCCTGGTCGACCTGTGCTACGCGTGGCTCGATCCGCGCGTCAAGCTGCGGGCCTGATGCGGCCGCGCGTGCCCACGCTCCTGCTCCTGGCCGCGGCCCCGGTCGTCGCCGCGGTGCTCTGCGCGCTGCTGGCCCCGCAGCTCGCCCCCTACGACCCGACCCGCGGCGATCTCTCCGCGCGCCTGCAGCCGCCCGCGTGGACCGCGGCGGGCAGCGCGCGACACCTGCTCGGCACCGACCAGCTCGGGCGCGACATCCTGAGCCGCATCATCTTCGGCGCGCGCGTGTCGCTCCTGGTGGGGGTGGTGTCGTCCCTCATCGGCGGCACGATCGGGCTCGCGCTCGGCATGCTCGGCGGCTACTTCCGCGGCCGGGCGGACTCGGTGGTGGCCAAGCTCATCGACGTGCAGCTCGCCTTCCCGTTCCTCCTTTTCGCGATCACGGTCATCGCGGTGCTGGGCCCGAGCCTGCCCAATCTCCTGATCATCCTCGCCCTGAGCGGCTGGGTCACCTACGCGCGCGTGGTGCGCGGCCAAACCCTGAGCCTGCGCGAGACCGAGTTCATCCAGGCCGCCCGCGGCCTCGGCTGCCCGGCCTGGTGGATCCTGCTCCGCCACGTCCTGCCCAACGTGCTCTCCTACGCGCTCGTGATCATGACCACCGAGATCGGGCGGCTGATCGTGCTCGAGTCCACGCTCAGCTTCCTCGGGCTCGGCGTGCCCCCACCCACCCCGAGCTGGGGGATGGCGCTCGCCGACGGCCGTGAGTACCTGATCAACGGCTGGTGGCTCGCCACGTTTCCCGGGCTCGCCATCATGATGATCGTGCTGTGCATGAACGTCCTCGGCGACGGCGCCCGCGATCTGCTCGAGCCGCGGCTTCGCGGCCGGCGCGGATGAGCCACGACCCCCACGGAGGATCCCGATGAGCGGTTTCCTGGCCGGCCTCGAATGCAGCCGCTGCTCCGCCTACTATCCCGGTGACACCGCCCGGGCGCTCTGCGACTGCGGGAGCACGCTGCTGGTCCGCTACGACCTCGCCGGCATCCGGAAGGCGGTGACGCCCGCCGACATCGCGCGCCGGCCGCCCTCCATGTGGCGCTACCGCGAGCTGCTCCCGGTGCGCGACGAGGCGTCCATCGTGACCATGGGCGAGGGCTTCACCCCGATGATCCCGGTGCCGAAGGCGGCGCGCGAGGCCGGCGTCGCCCGCCTGTGGGTGAAGGACGAGGGGGTGAATCCGACCGGCACCTTCAAGGCGCGCGGCGCCTCCGCGTCGATCTCGCGGTGGAAGGAGCTGGGGGTCACCCGCTTCGCCCAGCCCACCGTGGGCAGCGGCGGCCACGCGTGGGCCGCGTACGGGGCGCGGGCGGGCGTGGAGATCCACACCGCGCTCCCGGTGTCGTGCCCGGAGCTCGGCTGGAAGGGCAGCCTGCAGAACGGCGCGCACGTGTACCGCGTGGACGGCACGGTGGGCGACGTCTTCCGGATGATGGGGGAGGCGGCCGCGCGTCACGGCTGGCTGCTGGCCGGCGCGGGCCGCGAGCCGTACCGCTTCGAGGGCAAGAAGACGATGGGCCTCGAGATCGCCGAGCAGCTCGGCTGGCAGACGCCCGACGCCATCCTGTACCCCACCGGCGGCGGGGTCGGGATCATCGGGATGTGGAAGGGCTTCGACGAGCTGCAGGAGCTCGGGTGGATCGGCAGCGAGCGGCCGCGGCTGGTGTCGGTGCAGGTCGAGGGCGGCGCGCTGGTGAAGGCGTTCCACGAGGGCGCCGACGAATGTGTGGGCGCGCGGCACGTCGAGACCATCGCCCCCGGCATCATGGTGGTGAAGCCCTTCTCCGATCACGTGGTCCTGCGGGCGCTCCGCGCCACCAAGGGCTGGGCGGTGGGCGTGCCCGACGCGGAGAGCCTGGAGGCGATGCGCTGGGTGAACCGGCACGAGGGGCTGTTCCTGTCGCCGGAGGGCGCGGCCACCATCGCGGCGGTGCGTCGCATGGTGCGCGAGGGGCAGCTCGGGCCGACGTCCCGGGTGGTGGTGTTCAACACCGCCACCGGGCTGCGCTACCCGCACCTGATGGACGGGCCGGTGCCGGTCATCCCCGGCGCGGGCGCGATCGACGACGCGGCGGTGGCCGAGGCGGGTCGCGCGATCCGCGGCGGAGGCGCCTAGGGCGCCGAGAAGCGCTGCGCGTTGCCCATGTGCGGCCAGGCGAAGGCCTGCACGTTGGCCAGCATCTGGCGAATGTGGTTGCGGTCGTGATGCACCCACTCGTGGAGCACGTCGGCCACGGTGAGGACGCCGACCTTGGGATGCTCCCCGCGGCGCCCGAGGTCGTCCGGGGAAAGGCCGGCGACCTGCGCGACGCTGGCGCTCCGCAGCTGCGAGAACTCGTGATAGAGTGCCGCCCACTCGCGCTCGCAGTCCATGCGGGCGCGCGCGACCGCGTCCTGGTCCCAGCCCTCGAGCTGCGGGCTGTGGTCACTCTTCAGGATGATGTGGATCCGCCCCGAGAAGCCGCGCCGCTCGCACTCGATCAGGTGACCGAGCACCTCCTTCGCGCACCACTCGCCCTCGGCCGGGTGGAATCCCAGCACCGGGGCGGGCAGCGCGGACAGCTCCGCGTGGATCACCGCGCCCGCGGAGTGCAGCAGCGCGGCGACGGCCTGCGGCTTCAGGGGCTCGGGGGTCATCGCGGTGAAAATGTCGGAATGTAAGACCTGACCCCGTCCTAGTCGCGCACCACCAGCTCGGCGACCGGAACGCCCGCCCGGAAGCGGCGGACCAGATCGTCGGGTTCGTACTCGACGCCGATCGGGTTCCTGTCGAAGGCGGGCGAGTGCATCCAGGCCTGCCCTTCCTCCGCGGTGGCGAAGTTGTCGATCTGGAGCTCCACCCGGTTGCCGTCGGGATCGACATAGTACATGGACGTGGTCGGCCCGTGGTTGATGGAGCGGAACGGACGGATGCCCCGCGCGGCGAGCCGCTCGTAGTTGTCGAGCAGCTCGCCCATGGAGCCGAAGGTGAACGCCACGTGGTGCAGGCCGGGCTGGTCGGTGGTCCGGTAGCGGAGGTCGCCGCCCGCCAGGTCGCGGGGAGCGAGCGGGCCGAAGTCCACGAAGGCCACCCGGTGGTGCTCGTCGTCGTAGGTCACGAAGGACAGATGCGGGTTCTCGTAGATCACGTGCCCGCCCAGCACCGTGCAGTACCAGTCCCGCATCTCGGGCAGGCGATTGGTCTGGAAGACCAGGTGCGCGAGCTTGGTCGGCGGCATCTCTCTCCCCCTACTGGAGCGGCGAGAACGCCGAGGGCATGACGATCTTGCTCGACTGGGCCAGCAGCTCGTCGCCGCCGCCCGGCGGCGGCCAGATGCCCGCCTTGCGCGCCTGCTCCCGCACCTGGAGGCGCTGGTCCATGCTCTTGTAGCCCCAGATGTGGATGAAGCGGTTCGCCCCGCCGAACTCGACCCCGCCGGCCAGGACCACCGGGGAGAGCTTGGTCCGCGCGCCGATCGCGCCCTCCCAGCGCTTCATGACTCCCGGCAGCGAGCCGGGGGTGAGGCTGTAGCGCCGGATCTCGAAGATGGGGCCCATGGTGCCGGGGGTGATGTCGGGAATGAACGGGAACGGGTTCACGATCTCCACGTCCTGGTCCACCACGAAGTCGCGGATCTTGGGCGGCCAGTTCGCTTCCTTGGCCGCCTCGGCCCGGATGCGGGCGCGCTCGGCGAGGTCCTTGTAGCCCCACACGTGGATGATCTCGTTGAGCGGGCCCACCTCGGTGTGCCAGAAGGCGGCGAGGGGCGAGTACTTCTTCCGGTACTCGTAGGCCTCCGCGTAGCGCTTCTCCACCTCGCCGAGGCTACGGGGCTTGAGCGTGTAGGTGCGGAACTCGTAGATCATGACCGCCCTCCTTTGGGAGACCGCTTGAGGAACTTCCGGAACGGCTTCCAGTAGTAGTCGCTCCAGCCCCGGGTGATGCTGGCCGCGTTCGCGTCGGGCACGTTCACGTGGGTCATCGCGATCCGGCCACCGCCCGGGACCCGGCTGAACGCCAGCACCAGGGTCGAGTCCAGGTCGCGCTTCTTCCAGTTCGAGCCGCGCCACGACTGCACGATGAGCCGCCCCGGCACGATCGCGAGGTTCCGCCCGCGCAGGTGCCCGGAGTGCGCGGTGAAGGCGCCCCCGACCTTGCGGCTCATCACCGCCCGGGCCCCGGTGGCCGCGGAGTGGAGCCGGCTGCTCAGGTAGATGGCGAACAGCCGCTCGGGGGAGGCGCGGAACCTCACCGCCTGCTGGATCGTCTTCGGCACGCGGGAAGTCTGCCCCCCAAATCCGGAGACGTCAAGGCGTCGCCTGGTGCTAGGGTGTGGCCGGTCATGGCGCGCCCGGCGGCCCGGTTCGGCATCGTGTTCCTCCCGGAATCGCTCACCGGCTGGGGCGACCTCTGCCGCCTCGCGGAGGACGTGGGCTTCGAGTGGCTGGGCGTGGCCGACTCGCAGTCGGTGTTCCGCGAGCTCTACGTCTCGCTGACGGTAGCCGCGCTCCACACGCGGCGGGTGCGGCTGGGCCCGCTCGTCACCAACCCGCTGACCCGGCACCTCGTCGTCACCGCGAGTGCGATCGCCAGCGTCGACGAGCTCTCCGGCGGGCGCGCGGTGCTGGGCCTGGGCTCGGGCGACAGCGCGATCTACACGGTGGGCGCGCCGCCCGCCACCCTCGCCGGGCTCGAGGACTCGGTCACGACCCTCGGCCGGCTCACCGCCGGGGAGACGGTCGAGCGCGCGGGCCGCCCCTGGCGCGTGCACCGCGCGACCCGTCGGGTGCCGATCTACCTGGCCGCGGAGGGGCCGCGCACGCTCGAGCTGGCCGGCCGGGTGGCCGACGGGGTCATCGTCGGGCTCGGGCTCACCCCCGAGGTGGTGCGCCTCTCGCTCGCCGCCATCGAGCGCGGCGCCCGCGCCGCCGGCCGCTCCCTCGACGACGTCGACGTGTGGTGGTTCGCCAAGACCAGCCTGGCCGACCGTCGCGAGGAGGCGATCGCGCCCATCAAGATGGCGCTGGCCGCGAGCGCCAATCACGCCTTTCGCTTCACCCTCGAGGGCAAGGGGGTGCCGCCCGATCTCCACGAGAAGATCCGGGCGCTGCAGCGCGCGTACGACTCCCACCACCACGAGCTCCCGGGCGCGGCCAACGCGAGCCTGCCCGACCGCTTCGGCCTCACCGACTTCCTGGTCGACCGCTTCGCCGTCGCGGGTACCCCCGCCGACTGCGTGGCGCAGGTGGAGCGCGCGATGGCGGCGGGGGCGCGCCAGTTCCTGATCACCGGCTTCGTGCCGGACCCGCGCGCCTTCATGCGCCGCTGGGCGAAGGAGGTCGCGGGCCGCATCACCGTGTGATAGTCTCGCGCGCGTCGTCCGGTGGGCCGTGTCGTGCACAGCGTCGTGACCACGGAGAGACCCATGACCACGCGCAGAGCGTTCCTCGCCGAGAGCGCCGTCGCCGGCCTCGCCTTCGTCGGCTGCGGGCTGCTGAGCGCGCGTCCCGCGGTGGCTGAGACGCTTCGCCGGCAGGTCACGGTGGCGGGCCGGCGCGTCAAGACCGTCGACGTGCACGCGCACTGCGCGGTACCCGAGGCGATGGCCCTGATGAGCCCGCCCACGAGCCCGCCCGGCCTCCTCCCGCAGCTGCTCATGAGCACGCCGCAGGCGCGGCTCGCCGCGATGGATGCCCAGGGCATCGACGTGGAGGCGCTCAGCATCAATCCCTACTGGTACCGGGCGGAGCGAGACGTCGCGACCCGGATCTGCCAGATCCAGAACGAGAAGCTCGCCGAGGTCTGCGCGGCCACCCCGGATCGCTTCGTGGCCTTCGCCACCGTCGCGCTCCAGCATCCCGATCTCGCGGCGGCCCAGCTCGAGGAAGGCGTGAAGAAGTACAACCTGCGCGGGGCCGCCATCGGGGGTAGCGTCAACGGCCAGGAGCTCTCCGATCCGAAGTTCCATCCATTCTGGGCCAAGGCCGAGCAGCTCGGGGTGCTGGTGTTCATCCACCCGCAGGGCACCGCGGAGCTGAACGCGACCACCCGATTCAAGGGCAACGGCGGTCTCGACAACGTGATCGGCAACCCGCTCGAGACGACCCTCGCGCTGTCGCACCTCATCTTCGAGGGCACCCTCGACCGCTTCCCGGCGATCAAGATCTGCGCCGCCCACGGCGGCGGGTTCCTCCCCTCCTACGCGGGCCGCTCCGATGCCGGCTGCGTGACCGTCCCGGCCCGGTGCGGGGTGGCGCTCAAGAAGAAGCCGTCCGAGTACCTCCGGCAGATGTACTACGACACGATCGTCTTCACGCCGGAGGCCCTGCGGCACCTCGCCGCCGAGACCGGCAGCGGCCAGATCGTCATGGGCACCGACTATCCCTATCCCTGGACGAGCACGTCGGTGAACCACATCCTCGACACGCCCGGCTTCAGCGACGCCGAGCGCGCGGCGATGCTGGGCGACACCGCGGCGAAGCTGCTCCGGATCTGATCCTCGCCGCGTTCCGCGTCAAGAGCTTCCGATACCAGTGGCCTGCCGACCTCTTGACGTCGTGGTCCTTCGAGATGGAGACCATCATCCTGGGCTGGTACGTGATGGTCCACACCGGCTCGGTGGTGCTGCTCACCGCCTTCGGCTCGCTGCAGTTCCTGGGCACCCTCGCCGCGCCCATGTTCGGGGTGCTGGGCGACCGGGTGGGCGCCCGCTTCATGCTGTGCACGATGCGCGCGATCTACGCGACCCTCGCCGCGCTGCTGATGCTGCTGGCCTTCACCGACGTGCTGGGGCCGGGGTGGGTGTTCCTGGTGGCGGGGCTCAACGGGATCTTCCGTCCCAACGACCTGGTGATGCGGAACTCGCTCATCGGCGAGACCATCCCGCCCGGCGAGCTCATGGGCGCGATCGGCATGTCGCGTGCCACCATGGACTCGGCGAGGGTCGGCGGCGCGCTCGCGGGCGCCGGGCTCTCCACCCTCCTCGGGCTTCCCGCGACCTACCTGTTCGTCACCTTCTTCTACCTCGCCGGCCTCGCCCTCACTCTCGGCGTGGCCCGGCGGCTGCCGGTGGCGGACCCGAGCGCGGCCGCCCGCGGCGGCGGCGCCGGCCGGCCCGCCCGGGCTCGCGCGACGACGGCCTCGCGCTCGCGCTGGGGCGAGCTCAAGGACGGGCTCACTCACGTGCTGACCACGCCCCGGCTGCTGGCCCCGATGTGGCTCGCGTTCCTGATCAACCTGACCGCCTACCCCGCCTCGGGTGGCCTCCTGCCGTACGTCGCCCGGAGCGTCTACCACGTGGACGCCACCGGGCTCGGCTGGCTCGTCGCCAGCTTCTCGCTGGGCGGGCTGCTCGCCTCGGTCACCATGGTGACCACCGGCGGGTGGCGCCGGCCGGAGCGCGCCACCCTCGTCTACACCGCGGTGTGGTACGCGCTGCTGCTGGGCTTCGGCCACCTGCGGAGCGTGGGACCGGCGCTGCTGCTGCTGCTCGCGGCCGGCTTCGCGCAGAACGTGGCGATGATCTCGATGACCGCGACCCTGATCACCGCCGCGGGCGATCGCTTCCGCAGCCGTGTGATGGGCGTGCGGACCCTCGCGGTCTACGGGCTGCCGCTGGGGCTGATGGCCTCCGGCGCTCTCATCGACCGCATCGGCTACCCGCTCACCATCAGCGTGTCCGCCGCGGTCGGCCTGCTCTTCACGCTGCTCATCGGGCTCAAGTGGCGGGCCAGCATGTGGCAGCGGGGCCGCGCCGTCACCGCCTGAGCCTCACCCGGCGAGGGTCGACACCGGGTCGCTCTACCTTCCCTCCGGTCATCGCGGCTCAGACGCTGATGCCCCAGACCGCCTTGGCGAGCAGCCCGATGACGTAGCTGATCGCGACCGCGGCGGCGATGATCCCCAGGTTGAGGAGGATGCGCCGCTTCACGTCCATGCCCGAGAGAAACGCGAGGATGGTGGACACGAGAACGATCACGCCCCCGGCCACCACCAGTGATGGAAGCACCGTTCCGGCGCCGAAGGCCACCGGCAGCACCGGCACCACCGCGCCGACCACGTAGCTCACCCCGACCCGGACGCCCGAGCCGAGCGGGGTGTCGGACGATTCGGCGGCCGGCTCGGCCTCGCCGAGGAAGTGGCGTCGGCGGGCCTCGGTGCTGCGGACCTCGGCCTCCGAGCTGCCGGCCAGGTAGGCGCCGGCCCCCATGGAGAGCGCGCCGGCCACGCCCACCATCAGGCCGGCCACCAGCACGGTGGTCGCGTCCGCGAACGCGCCGAAGAAGCCGCTGACCGCGCCGAGGATCTCGACCAGCCCGTCGTTGAGGCCCAGGAAGATGTCGCGGACCCGCTGGGGATTGATCTGCCGCTCGCTCTCGGCCATGACCACCGCGTCCTCGTGCTTGAACTCGTCCTCGAGGACCTCGCGGACCGCGGCGCCGAGCGGCCCGTGCTCGTACTGCCGCCACACGGCCAGGTACTTGCGCACCCCGAAGACCTCGATCGCCTCCAGGATGAGGTGGATGGCCGGCGCACCGAAGACCCGCGCGATGGCCACCATCAGCCAGAGCTTCAGGCGGCGCCCCCAGTCGAGCCGTGGGAGGTCGAGCTTGAAGAACTCCTGCCAGAAGGCGTGGTGGCGCGTCTCGATCGGGATCAGCCGCTCGAGGATCGCGCGCTGCTCGGCGGGGGCCACCCGGTGGAGCGCCCGGTAGAGGGAGAGATCGAACAGCTCGTCGAGGACGAGCCGGCGACCCAGTCGGGTGTCGGGCGGGGCGTCGGGCATGGGCCTTTATGTTATACACTCCGGGAGCGCCGGCGACCCTGCCGAAGGAGGCGTCCATGCGATTCACCTGGTTCAACCTGATGCCGTGGCCCTACCTGCCCGACGACTTCCGCGAGAAGCACCGCTCGGTGTGGGTCGACATCCCCAACACGCTCTACGACCCGAAGAAGGGGCACTTCGTCTACCACCAGTACATGGACCAGCTCGAGTACGCCGAGACCCTCGGCTTCGACGGCATCGGCTGCAACGAGCATCACCAGAACGGCTACGGGCTCATGCCCTCCCCGAACCTGATCGCGGCCGGGCTGGCCCGCCGCACCTCGCGCGCGGCCATCTGCGTGATCGGCAACTCGATCGCAGGCTACAACCCGCCGATCCGGGTCGCCGAGGAGTTCGCGATGCTCGACGTCATCTCGGGCGGGCGGCTGGTGGCCGGCTTCCCGGTGGGCACCCCGATGGACACCAACTTCTGCTACGGGCAGATCCCGGCCCTGACCCGCGACAAGTACGGCGAGGCCCACGACCTGATCATGAAGGCGTGGGCGGAGGACGAGCCGTTCGCGTTCGACGGCAAGTACAACCAGCTCCGCTGGGTGAACTGCTGGCCCAAGCCGATCCAGAAGCCGCACCCGCCCATCTACATCCCGGGCGGCGGCTCGATCGAGACGTGGGACTTCTGCCT
>JBGQHJ010000125.1:0-14740 GCA_041497895.1 Methylomirabilia bacterium | reverse complement strand
CCATCGTCCGCTGGTTCGATAGCAAGTCGTTGGAGGTCGACCGCGCCGTGCCGATCGCATCCGGCGAGCGCGGGGCCCGAGCCCTGGTCGGATGCGGACAGACCATGCCCGACCAGCAGACGGTCATTGCCGACCCGGACCGGCTGACCCGCATGCCGGCTGGCCAGGTCGGCGAGGTCTGGGTGTCGGGGCCAAGCGTCGCGCAAGGATATTGGCAGCGAACCGACGAAACGGAGCAGACGTTCCGCGCGTACTTGCAAGATACGGGCGAGGGCCCGTTCCTGCGTACCGGTGACTTGGGTTTTACGCACGACAACGAGTTGTTCGTCACTGGCCGGCTGAAGGATCTGGTGATCGTCCACGGCTGCAACCATTACCCACAAGACATAGAAGCCACGGCGGCAACGAGCCACCCGGGCGTGCTAGCGGGCTGGAGCGCTGTGTTCACCGTGGAGGCGGGTGCCGAACAGAAGCTGGTGATCATCCTGGAGTTGGAACGGCGCCACCGGGCGGAGGCGGCCCAGGTGATCGACGCGATCCGCCGCGACGTGGCCAGGGAGCATGAGCTCGTGGTCGACGCGATCGTGCTCGTACGCGCCGGGAGTATCCCCAAGACCTCTAGCGGCAAGATCCAGCGGCATGTTTGCCGTGATGCGTTCCTGGACCGAAGCCTGGAAGTAGAGGGCGAATGGCATCGGGCAGGGAGCGACGGGCCGGTCGCTGCCCCCTCCGCGCCACCCCGTGGGCCGGCAGGCCCAGTGCCGGCATCCGAAGGCCGGAGCCTTGGCGAGGCAGCCGAGCAGCCTCGGCCAGAGGCCGCTCGCGGCCCATCGACTTCGAACAGTAGCCAAGCTGCGGCCAGGTGGCAGACACTCGAAGCGACGGCCGAGATCGTCTTGGACGTGGTCCGGTCCATCGGCAAGGACCGGACGGTCGGACTCGAACTGGACTCGTCGATCGTCGAGCTGGGGCTGGACTCGCTGGAGCGAATGGAGATTGTCGCGGCATTGGAGGACCACTTTGGCGGCCGGCTCCCGGACGAGGTCATCGCCGAGATGTACACTTGCCGCGAAGTAATCGACGCGGTCCAGAAGCACCTGGTGTACGGCCGTGACACCCGCGAAGCGTCGCGGGCGGTCGAGATCCCATCGGAAGACCATCGGTTCGACCGTTACCCGGAATACATCAAGCTGAAACAGAACCTTGAGATGCTCGAATCGACCGGATTGGGCAACCCATTCTTCAAAGTGCACGAGCGGGTCGCCAACGACACGACCGTGATCGACGGTCGGGAAATGATCAACTTCTCCAGCTACAACTACGTGGGCATGTCGGGTGATCCAGTGGTGGCAGCCGCAGCCAAGGCAGCAATCGATCGCTATGGGACATCGGTTTCGGCGAGCCGCCTGGTTTCCGGAGAGACGGGCCTGCACCGCGAGCTGGAGCTGGCGATTGCCGACTTCATCGGTGCCGCCGACGCGATTGCCTTCGTCGGAGGGCACTCGACGAATGAGACCACGGTGGGACACCTGTTCGGGCCCGGGGACCTGATTCTGCACGACGCCCTGGCGCACAACAGCATCGTCCAGGGGTCCATTCTGTCGCGCGCCCAGCGGCGTCCCTTTCCCCACAACAACTGGCAGGTGGTGGACAGGCTATTGGCCGACTTGCGCGGTGACTATCGCCGCGTGCTGGTAGCGATCGAGGGCGTCTACAGTACGGATGGCGACATCCCGGACCTGCCTCGGTTCATCGGAGTAAAGAACCGCCACAAGGCCTTCCTCATGGTCGACGAGGCCCACTCAGCCGGCGTCCTGGGACCCCACGGACGCGGCATCGGCGAATACTTCGGCGTGGATCCCCAGGACGTCGACCTCTGGATGGGCACCCTGAGTAAGTCGTTCGGCAGTTGCGGCGGATACATCGCCGGCTGTCGGGCTGTGGTCGAGTACCTGAAGTACACGGCGCCGGGCTTCGTGTACAGCGTCGGAATCTCCCCGGCCAACGCCGCGGCCGCCCTGGCGGCAATCCGGCTGCTGAAGGACGAGCCCGAGAGGGTGGCCCGGCTTCATGACCGGGCGCGACTGTTCCTGACGCTGGCTCGGTCGCGGGGACTGAACACCGGCCTGAGCAAGGACTCGCCGATCGTGCCGGTGATCCTGGGGGACTCGGTTCATTGCTTGCGGCTTGCGCGCGCGATGTTCGACCGCGGGATCAACGTCCAGCCGATTCTCTATCCCGCCGTCGAAGAGCGGGCCGCGCGGCTGCGGTTCTTCATCACCGCCAGCCACACGGAGGAGCAAGTCCGCCACTCTGTCGACGTAACGGCCGAAGAAGTCGAACGAATCAACCCGAAGTACTTGGGCCAGGCTGGCCCAGTTCACGGTTAGGCATCGGCGGGAGGCTGCTCCGCCGAAGTCGAAGCGGACGGCTTCCGCACCCTTTACCGGTGGTGTCAGATAGGCCGCTAGAACCAGACGAAACGCTTCATCGCCTGGAGTCGTCGACGTACTCGCCGCTCCCCTCCTTCGACGAAAACCCACACCCAGAGGTTCCGAACCCGCGAAGCGCTGAGACAGGCGCCACGCAACGTGCGCATGGTGGCCCGCTTGACAGCGGCCGACCCGATTTAGTATTACTTAAGTCCAGTTTCATCCTCACGCAATCATGAAGACCCTCCTGAGCCTCAGGATCAACGGTGAGGACCGCGACGTGCTCGCGGCGCCGCATAAGACCCTGCTCGAGGTCCTGCGGGAAGACCTGAACCTCACCGGGACCAAGCACGGCTGCGAGCTGGGCGAGTGTGGCACGTGCACCGTGCTGGTGGACGGTCTCCCGGTGCTCTCCTGCCTGGCCCTGCCGGTCGAGTGCCAGGGGCGCGAGATCCGGACGGTGGAGGGCATGGCGCGGGGCGGGGAGCTCCACCCGCTACAGCAGGCGTTTGCCGAGCTCGGCGCGGCCCAGTGCGGGTACTGCACCCCCGGCATTCTCCTCACCGCGGAAGCCCTGCTCGAGGAGACGCCCAGCCCGACCCGGGACGAGATCAAGCAGGCCCTGGCCGGCAATCTCTGCCGGTGCACGGGGTACACCAAGATCCTCGACGCCGTCGAGCTCGCCGCCCTGCGCATCGAAAGGGCCCGGACATGACAAAGGATCGCTTCTCGATCATCGGCCAGTCGCGGCCCAAGATCGACGCGTGGGCCAAGGTGGTCGGCGAGACCAAGTTCGCCGACGACCTCCTGATGTCGCGCATGGCCCACGGCAAGCTGCTGCGCAGCCCGCACCCGCACGCCCTGATCAAGCGCATCGACACCACGCGCGCCCGGGCCCTGCCCGGGGTCTACGCGGTCATCACCGGCCACGACCTGCCGCGGGTGAAGTTCGGCATCCTGCCGGTCTCTCAGGACGAGGAAGCCCTCTGCGTGGAGAAGGTCCGCATGGTCGGCGATGCGGTGGCCGCGGTGGCCGCGGTGGACGAGGAGACCGCCGAGCGGGCCACCGAGCTGATCGAGGTCGAGTACGAGCCGCTGCGGCCGCTCATGTCCATCGAGGACTCGCTGGCGCATCCGGAGGTGCGGATCCACGAGTACGGCGACCGGCCGAACGTGCACAAGGCGGTGGCGCTCCAGTTCGGCGACGTGGAGGCGGCCTTCGCCGCGGCCGACCTGGTCCGGGAGGACGTGTTCTTCTTCGAGGGCAACACCCACCTGCCGATGGAGCAGCATTCCGCGGTGGCCCAGTGGGGTGCCGACGGCAAGCTGACGCTCTGGTCGTCGACGCAGACGCCGCACTACGTGCACCGGCTCCTCGCCAAGATCCTCGACGTGCCGCAGGCCCACATCCGGGTGGTGGCCGCGCCGGTGGGGGGCGGCTTCGGCGGCAAGCTCGACCCCTTCGCGCACGAGATCGCGGCGTGCAGGCTCTCGCAGCTCAGCGGCCGGCCGGTGAAGATCACCCTCACGCGCGAGGAGGTCTTCTACGTCCACCGTGGGCGCCATCCCGTGCTGATGTGGATCAAGACCGGCTTCCGGAAGGACGGCGCCATCACCGGGATGCACTTCCGCTCGTGGCTCGACGGCGGGGCCTACGGCTCCTACGGGGTGGCCTCCACCTTCTATACCGGCGCGCTCCAGACCGTGACCTATCAGATCCCGGTCTACAAGTTCGAGGGCGCGCGCGTGTTCACCAACAAGCCGCCGTGCGGGCCCAAGCGCGGGCACGGGACGCCCCAGCCGCGCTTCGCGATGGAGTGCCAGATCGACAAGGCGGCCGAGCAGCTCGGGCTCGACCCCGCCGACATGCGGCGCCGCAACCTGGCCGAGCCGTTCGTGAAGACCGCGAACCACCTGACCGTGACCACGATCGGGCTCGGCGAGTGCATCGACCGCGTGGTCGAGGCCTCCGGCTGGCGGCAGAAGCGGGGGACCCTGCCGCCCGGCAAGGGCATCGGGATCGCGTGCTCCTCGTACCTCACCGGCGCGGGGACCGCGATCTACTGGAACGACATGCCGCACTCCGGCGTCGTGGTGCGCGCCGATCGCAGCGGCCTGGTGGCGGTGCTCTGCGGGGCCACCGACATCGGGCAGGGCTCGGACTCGATCCTCGCCTACCTGGTCGCGGAGGTGCTCGGCATCGAGCCCAAGGACATCCGCGTGCACCCGGCCGACACCGATCTCACCCCGGTGGATCTGGGCTCCTACTCCTCGCGCGTGACCCTGATGGCGGGCAACGCCGCGATCCAGGCCGCGGAGCGGCTGCGCGGGAAGATCTTCGAGGCGGTGGCGCGCAAGCTCGAGACCACGCCGGACCGGCTGGTGGCCGCCGACCGACGCGTCTTCGTGGACGGCGATCCCGACCGTGGGGTGGACTTTTCCCAGGCGGTGGTGCTGGCCGAGAGCATGTTCGGGGTGCTGGCGTTCCCCGGCTCCTACGCGCCCCCGAAGCGCGCCGGCAAGTACAAGGGCGGCGGCGTCGGGCCCTCACCCTGCTACTCCTACTCGGCGTGCGTGGTCGAGGTCGACGTGGACCGCGAGACCGGGGAGGTGAAGCCCACCGAGGTCTGGATCGCCCACGACGTGGGCCGGGCGCTCAACCCGCTGCTCGTGGAAGGCCAGGTCGAGGGCTCCGTCTACATGGGGCTCGGCGAGGTGCTGATGGAGGAGCAGGTCTTCCGCAAGGGCGTGCACAAGATCCCGTCGCTGCTCGAGTACAAGAGCCCGACCACGCTCGAGACGCCGGAGATCCACACCATCCTGGTGGAGGGCGACGATCCGGAAGGGCCGTTCGGGGCCAAGGAGGCGGGGCAGGGGCCGCTGCTGCCGGTGATCCCGGCGGTGGCCAACGCGGTGTACGACGCGGTCGGTGTCCGCATCGACGAGACGCCGATCTCCCCGGAGAAGGTGGTGAAGGCGATGGAGAGCAAGCGCCAGGGCAAGACGCCCCGGCTCGGGCCCGACCGCCTGCCCGTCTTCACGTTCCCCGAGCCGAAGGTCGTCGAGTCCGCCTTCGGCCAGCCGGCGGAGAATATCGCGGAGAGGCCCTTCGCCTCTGCCCCTCACCCTCAGGCCCCTCACCCTGCCCTCTCCCCAGAGGGGAGAGGGTGAGAGGGGGCGCGCGATGATGCGGTTGCCGCCGTTCTCGTACCTGGCGCCGGTGTCGGTGGCCGACGCGGTCAAGCTGATGGGCGATCACGGGCCCGAGGCCATGCTGGTGGCGGGCGGGACCGATCTCTACCCGAACATGAAGCGCCGCCAGTTCGAGCCCACCGTGCTGGTAGGGCTGCGCGGGGTGAAGGACCTGGCCGGTGTCCGCCGGTGCAGCGACGGCGGGCTCGCCATCGGCTCGGGGACCACGCTGACCACGGTCTCGCGGCACGCCCAGGTGCGCGCGCGCTACGCGGGGCTGGCCACCGCGGCGGGGGCGGTCTCCACGCCCCAGCTCCGCAACATGGGTACGCTCGGCGGCAACGTGTGCGTGGACACGCGCTGCAACTACTACAACCAGTCCTACCAGTGGCGGAAGGCGGTCAACTTCTGCATGAAGAAGGACGGGGAGATCTGCCTGGTGGCCCCGGGCAGCCCGCGCTGCTGGGCGGTCTCCTCGTCGGACACCGCGCCCGTCCTTTGGAGCCTCGGGGCGAGCGTCCGGCTGGCGGGGCCCGCCGGGGAGCGCGCGATCCCGATCTCCGCGCTCTACCAGGACGACGGCATCCAGTACCTGACGAAGCAGCCCGGTGAGATCGTGACCGAGATCGCGCTGCCGCCCGCGGAGGGCGTGCGCTCGGTGTACCTGAAGCTGCGGCGGCGCGGCTCGTTCGACTTCCCGGTGCTGGGGGTGGCCGCCGCGCTCTCCATGGAGGGCGACGTGGTCCGGCAGGCGCGCATCGTGCTGGGCGCGGTCGCCTCGCTGCCCCGCGAGGCGGTCGAGGCCGCCCGGCTCCTGGTGGGCGAGCGCCTGAGCCCCGAGCTGATCGACCGCGCGGCCGACGCCGCCTACCGGCCGGCCAAGCCGCTCGACAACACCGACCTGACCCACCCGTATCGCAAGAAGATGACGCGGGTCTTCGTGGCCCGGGCGTTGCGGCGGCTCGCCGGCCTGCCGGAGGTCGCGGAGGCATGACCGCGCTCGGCCAGCGGATCCGGGCCTTCCGCGCGGAGCGGGCGCTGCAGCAGCGCCAGCTCGCCGAGAAGGCCGGGCTCTCCCCGAGCATGCTGTCGCAGATCGAGTCCGGCCGGCTGACGCCCTCGCTGCCCACCCTGGGCAAGCTGGCCGGCGCGCTCGGGGTGTCGATCGGCTCCCTCTTCGAGCCCGCTCCGACCGGACGGCTGCACGTGAGCCGCAAGTCCGACTACCCGGTGGTGTCCTTCGACGGCTCGTCGGAGAAGTGGCACGTGTTGGGGGCGGGGCTCTTCCAGGGTAAGATCCGGGCGGTGGTGTCCACCCTCGGGCCCCGGTCGCGGGGCGTGAAGACGGACAAGGTCGTCATCGGGCCCGGTCAGATGAAGCTCTTCTACGTCATCGAGGGCAAGGTGGCGCTTCACTACAACGGCGACCGCCACGTGCTCGAGGCCGGCGACAGCGCCTACCTCGACGGCGGCACCACGCACGGCTGGGAGAACGTGGGACCCAGGACGGCGAAGGCCCTCTGGGTCATCCTGGGATAGCGGGGGCAGATGGCCGACAACGCGCGAGTGGTGGTGGACTTCCGGACCGAGCCGAGCCGCTACAAGCACTGGCGGCTCTCCTTCGACGGCCCGGTGGCCACGCTGCACATGGACGTGAAGGAGGACGGCGGGCTCGTGCCCGGCTACGAGCTCAAGCTCAACTCCTACGACCTGGGCGTCGACATCGAGCTCTACGACGCGATCCAGCGGCTGCGCTTCGAGCATCCCGAGGTCGGCGCGGTGGTGCTCACCTCCGGCAAGGAGCGGGTCTTCTGCGCGGGAGCCAACATCCGCATGCTGAGCCAGTCCTCCCACGGCTGGAAGGTGAACTTCTGCAAGTTCACCAACGAGACCCGGAGCGCCATCGAGGACGCGACGGCGAACTCGCGCCAGGCGTGGCTCGCGGCGGTGAACGGGCCCTGCGCGGGCGGCGGCTACGAGCTGGCGCTCGCCACCGACCGGATCATCATGGCCGACGACGGCTCCACCACGGTGGCGCTGCCCGAGGTGCCGCTGCTCGCGGTGCTGCCCGGCACCGGCGGGCTCACCCGGCTGGTGGACAAGCGGCACGTGCGCCGCGACCGCGCCGACTTCTTCTGCACGCTGGAGGAAGGCATCAAGGGCCAGCGCGCGGTGGAGTGGCGCCTGGTGGACGAGGTGGTGCCGCGGTCGCGCCTGGCCGAGGCCACGAAGCAGCGCGCGGCGGAGCTGGCCGCCCGCACCGATCGCCCGGCCGGCGCGCGTGGGATCGCGCTCGACCCGCTCGAGCGGCGGATCGAGGGCGATCGCATCGCCTACGTGCACATCACGTGCGCCATCGACCGCGGGCAGGGGGTGGCCGAGATCACGGTGGCGGGCCCCACCGGCGCGCCGCCCGCCGACCCGGCCGGCATCCACGCGGCGGGCACGCGCTTCTGGCCGCTGGCGATGGCCCGCGAGCTCGACGACCTCATCCTGCACCTGCGCACCAACGAGGAGGAGATCGGTCTCTGGGTCCTGCGCACCACCGGTAGCGCCGACCTCGTCGAGGCCCACGATCGCGCGCTCCTCGCCCACGAGGGCGACTGGCTCGTGCGCGAGATCCGGCTCTACCTGAAGCGCACGCTCAAGCGGCTCGACGTCTCCTCGCGGTCGATCTTCGCCCTGATCGAGCCCGGGTCCTGCTTCGCCGGCACCTTGCTGGAGCTGGCCCTCGCCGCCGATCGGGTCTTCATGCTGGAGGGCGTGCGCGAGGGCGACGCGCGGGCCGCCGCGGTCGTGCGCCTCACCGGGATGAGCTTCGGGGCCTACCCGACCGTCAACGGCCTCTCGCGCCTCGAGAGCCGGTTCCTCGACGAGCCGGGGCGGGTGGACGACCTGAAGGGCCGCATCGGCGAGGACCTGGACGCGGCGGCCGCGTCGGAGGCGGGTCTCGTGACGTTCACGCCGGACGACATCGACTGGGAAGACGAGGTGCGAATCGCCATCGAGGAGCGCGCCGCGTTCTCTCCCGACGCGCTCACCGGCATGGAGGCCTCCCTGCGCTTTGGCGGGCCGGAGACGCTCGAGAGCAAGATCTTCGCCCGGCTCTCCGCGTGGCAGAACTGGATCTTCCAGCGGCCCAACGCGGTCGGGCCCAAGGGCGCGCTGAAGGTGTACGGCACCGGCGAGCGGGGTGACTTCGACCGCAGGAGAGTGTGATGTCCATCGACTACAACGAGCGCATCCCCAACAACGTCAACCTCGCCGAGAACCGGCGGCTGCTGCGGGCTCTGGAGGACTGGCAGCCCAAGTTCCTCGAGTGGTGGAAGGACATGGGGCCCGATGGCTACCAGGCGAAGGAGGTCTACCTGCGCACCGCCACCAGCGTGGACGCCAAGGGCTGGGCCCAGTTCGGCTACGTGAAGATGCCCGACTACCGCTGGGGCATCTTCCTCGCCGAGCCCGAGGCGGGCCGCCAGGTCAACTTCGGCGACCACATGGGCCAGCCCGCCTGGCAGGACGTGCCGGGCGAGTACCGCGGGACGCTCCGGCGGTTGATCGTGACCCAGGGGGACACCGAGCCCGCGTCGGTGGAGCAGCAGCGGCATCTCGGCCGCACGTGCCCGTCGCTCTACGACCTGCGCAACCTCTTCCAGGTCAACGTCGAGGAGGGCCGGCACCTCTGGGCCATGGTGTACCTGCTCGACGCGCACTTCGGCCGCGACGGGCGCGAGGAGTCGGAGGCGCTGCTGCAGCGCCGCTCGGGCGACCGCGACCGGCCGCGCATCCTCGGGGCCTTCAACGAGAAGACCCCGGACTGGCTGTCGTTCTACATGTTCTGCTACTTCACCGACCGCGACGGCAAGTACCAGCTCGCGAGTTTGGCCGAGAGCGGCTTCGACCCGCTCTCCCGCACCTGTCGCTTCATGCTCACCGAGGAGGCCCACCACATGTTCGTGGGCGAGACCGGGGTGGGACGCATCGTGCAGCGGGCGTGCGAGCTCATGCGCGAGCACAAGACCGACGACCTGCGGCGGCACGGCGGGATCGACCTGCGCACGATCCAGAAGTACATCAACTTCCACTGCTCGGTCTCCCTCGATCTCTTCGGCTCCGAGGTCTCCACCAACGCGGCCAACTTCTACACCATGGGGCTCAAGGGGCGCTTCGAGGAGACCAAGAAGAAGGACGACCACCGCCTGAAGGACGAGACCTATCCGGTGATCGCGCTCGACGGGGACCGGATCGTCACCCACGAGGCGGCGGCGCTGGTGTCGCTCAACGAGCGGCTGCGCGACGACTACATCGCGGACTGCCAGCGGGGAGTGAACCGCTGGAACGAGATCATCAAGAGCCACGGCATCGACGTCACCCTCACCCTGCCCCATCGCGGCTTCCACCGGGCCATCGGCGCGTTCGGCGAGGTCAAGGTCTCACCGGACGGCCAGGTCATCAGCGAGGCGGAGTGGGACGCCCACCACCGCGACTGGCTGCCCACCGCGGAGGACGCGGCCTACGTGCGCAGTCTCATGCAGCCGGTGATCGAGCCGGGCAAGGTGGCCAACTGGATCGCTCCGCCCGCGCGCGGCATCAACGGGCAGCCCGCCGACTTCGAGTACGTGCGCCTCGGCTGAGCCGGCGAGGCGGGGGAGCCACGTGAAAGCGGTCACGTCGAAGGCGCTGGGACCGACGCTCGGCATGTACTCGCACGGCATGGTCGCGCCGGGCGGCGAGATCGTGGTGGTGGCGGGGCAGGTGGGCATGGACCGGCGCGGCCGGCTGACCGGTCCCGGGGACGTGGTGGCCCAGACCCGGCAGACCTTCGAGAACATCCGGGCGGTGCTCGAGGCGGCCGGTGCCACCATGGGGCAGGTGGCGCGCTTCCAGACGTTCCTGACTCACGCGGCCGACATCGAGGGCTTCATGCAGGCCCGCCGCGAGGTCTTCCCGCGCTACTTCCCGGACGGCGTCTACCCGCCCAACACGATCCTGGTGGTCAGCCGGCTCGTGCAGCCCGAGCTGCTGGTGGAGATCGAGGCGATGGCGGTCAAGCCGGCCGGAGCGCCGGCGCCGAAGCGCCGCTCCGCGCCCCCGAAGCGGCCGAAGGCCGCGCGGGCGGGCCGTCGGCCCGCGCGGAGGCGCGCATGATGCAGGTTCCCGCCCGCTTCAACGCCGCGCGCTTCTACATCGACCGTCACGTGGCCGAGGGCCGGGGGAGCCGGACCGCCTTCCTCCACGAGGGCGGCGCGCTCACGTACGGCGGGCTGCAGGAGCTGGTCGACCGGACAGGCAACGCGCTGCTGGACCTGGGCGTGCGCCCGGAGCAGCGCGTGCTCTGCCTGCTGCTCGACTCGCCGGAGTTCCTGGCCACCTTCTGGGGCGCGATCAAGATCGGGGCGATCCCGATCCCGGTGAACACCATGATGCGGGCCGAGGACTACCGGTACTTCCTCGACGACAGCCGGGCCCCGATCGCGGTGGTCTCGGAGGCGCTGCTCGCCGAGGCCGGGCCCGCGCTCGCGAAGGCCGCACACCTGCGGCACGTGGTGGTGGCGGGGCACGCCTCCGGGAGCCAGATCGCCTTCGACGACTGGGTGGCCGAGGCGGGCAGCCGTCTCGAGCCCTTCGACTCCTGCAAGGACGACCCCGCGTTCTGGCTCTACTCGTCGGGCTCGACCGGGCGCCCCAAGGGCGCGGTGCACCTGCAGCACGACATGGTGGTGTGCGGCGAGACGTACGCCAAGCAGGTGCTGGGCATGACCGAGAGCGACCGCACCGTCTCCGCGGCCAAGCTCTTCTTCGCCTACGGCATGGGCAACAACATGACCTTTCCCCTCCACGTGGGCGGGCAGGGGGTGCTGTACCCGCACCGGCCGACGCCGGAGGCGATGTTCGCGCTGATCCACCGTCACCGGCCCACGATCTTCTTCGGCGTGCCGACCCTCTACGCGGCGATGCTCCAGGTGAAGGACGCGGACGCCCGCTACGATCTCTCGTGCCTGCGCCTGTGCGTCTCGGCGGGGGAGGCGCTGCCCGAGGAGCTCTACCGCCGCTGGCAGGAGCGCTTCGGCGTCGAGATCCTCGACGGCATCGGCACCACCGAGATCCTCCACATCTTCCTCTCGAACCGACCGGGCCACGCCCGCCCGGGGTCGACCGGCCAGGTGGTGCCCGGCTACGACGCGGTGGTCGTGGACGACGACGGCCGCCGGATGCCGGCGGGCGAGATCGGCAACCTGCGGGTCAAGGGCGACTCGATCATGGCCTACTACTGGAACCAGCACGAGAAGACGAAGGATGCCCTGCTGGGCCACTGGATCCAGACCGGCGACAAGTACTACGAGGACGCGGACGGCTACTTCTGGTACTGCGGGCGCGGCGACGACATGCTGAAGGTGGGTGGGATCTGGGTGTCGCCGATCGAGGTGGAGAACACCCTGATGGGCCACCCCGCGGTGCTCGAGACCGCGGTGGTGGGGCAGCCCGACACCGACGAGCTGATCAAGCCCAAGGCCTTCGTGGTGCTCAAGGACGGGCACGTGGGCTCGGCCGCGCTCGAGGCGGAGCTGAAGGCCTTCGTCAAGGACAAGATCGCGCCCTACAAGTACCCCCGGTGGCTCGAGTTCGTCGCCGAGCTGCCGAAGACCGCGACCGGCAAGATCCAGCGCTTCAAGCTGCGCCAGTGAGGCGCATCCGGGGCATTTTGCCCCGACGCCAGCCGGGGCAGGCTGCCTGACATCAGAGCCCTCGAGGGATCGGGTCCAAACGTCCTCGTTGTCATTACCCCCCGAGTTCATTAGACTCTGCCGGACGAGCTCGATATGGCCTCGAGGTTGCACCGGGCGCCCGGGGCCAGCCGAACGTGCCCAGCGGAGCACGCGTGTCCTGATCGTAGCGGGGGATCCTCATGTCCCAGAAGGCGATCGAGCTCATCCTGATGCGGCAGCTCGCCAGCTCCTTGGCCATGCCGATCTTCCTGGTGGACCCGTCCGGAAACCTGCTCTTCTACAACGAACCCGCCGAGCAGCTGCTGGGCAGTCGATATGACGAGACGGGTGAGATGTCGATGAGGGAGTGGTTTAGCCTCTTCGCCCCGATCGCCGAGGACGGCTCCCCGGTGCCGGTTGAAGCACTCCCGCTCAGCATCGCGCTCCACAAGCATCGGGCCGCCCACCAGGCGTTCTGGATCAAAGGCCTCGACGGCATCTCGAAAAAGATCGGGGCCACCGCGTTTCCCCTCGAGGGCCAGGGCGCCCGCCTGCTCGGAGCGGTGGGGATCTTCTGGGAGGAATCCTGACGTGAAGGTCACGCTCTGGGGAACGCGCGGGTCAATCGCCGCCCCGGGGCCGGAGACGATCCGCTACGGCGGCAACACGTCCTGTGTCGAGGTGCGGGGCGAGGGGGACGCACTCCTGGTCCTGGACGCGGGGACGGGGATTCAACGGCTGGGGGCGACGCTGCGCGGCGGTCGAGGACGCATCGACCTCCTGCTGACTCATCTCCACATGGACCATATCCAGGGGCTCGGCTTCTTCGAGCCTCTCTACGAGCCCGCCCGTGAGATTCACATCTGGGGCCCCCCATCGCCCACGCTCGACCTGCGCACGCGCCTGGCCCGGTACCTGTCCCCTCCATTGTTTCCGGTTGGGCTGCGGGATCTGCCGTGCCACCTGACGTTGCACAATGTTCCGCCCGAGCGTTTCGAGGTCGGCGGGTTCGAGGTCGAGGCCGAGCTTGTTTGCCATCCGGGTTCGACGGTCGGCTACCGGATCTCCGGAGGGAACCGCTCGGTCGCCTATCTGCCTGATCACGAACCCGCCCTGGGGGTGCACGCATTCCCCGCGGAGCGAGAGTGGACGTCGGGATTCGACCTGGCCGCGGATGCAGATTTGCTGATCCATGACGCACAGTACACCACCGAGGAGTACCAGCAGCGAATTGGATGGGGGCATAGTGCGATGCGCGACGCGTTTGCGTTCGCCACGCTGAGCGGAGCCAGACGATTCGTTCCGTTCCACCACGATCCAACTCACGACGACGCCATGCTCGACCGGATCGACGCCGCGGTACGGGCGGCCGGGGACCTGACCTTCGTGCTGATCGCGGGTACGGAAGGCTCGACTCTCGAGCTGTGAGCATGTGCTAGGATTGATCGCGTTTCCGCCCTGGCCCGGGCCGTAGCGGCACGCGGGGAGGCACGCGATGCGTCGATTGCAGAGAGGTCGCTCACGCCGGCTCGTGATGGCGTCCGTGCTCGGCGGTCTTTTCCTCCTGGCCCTGCCGTCGTTGGCCGTTGCACAGCAGAGCGCGCCGAGCGCTGAGCTCAAGCGGGTCGTCGGGCGAGTGGAGGTCCTCTCCAAGGGGCAGACCCAGTGGATCCCGGCGGTGGTCGGAGCCCGGCTGGCCGAGGGTGACGACGTCCGGGCCTACTCTGGGGCCACCGCCGAGCTGACGCTGCCCGACACGAGCACGGTCGTGGTGGCCGAGAACAGTCGGCTTCTCCTGACGAAGATGGAATACGACCCGCAGAGCCAGAGCCGGCTCATGCTCCTGCACCTCGTCGTGGGGAAGGTGCGCGCGACGGTCGCGCAGGCCGCCGTCACCCTGGCCCGGGTCCGCCAGTCGAACTTCGCCATCTCCACCCCGACCGCCGTGGCGGCGGCGAGGGGAACGATCCTGTGGGTCTTCACGGACGGCCAGAAGAGCATGATGGCCGTCGAGCCCGAGTTCGGCTTCACCGAGGGCAGCTCCCAGGGCGTCTGGAGGCAGTAGCCGGTGCGCCTTCCGCTCGCAATCGTGCTCCTGTCACTGCTCGGCGGCTGTGCCACGGCACCGGGGCAGATGAGCCGGCCGTCGACCCTGTCGGAGCTGCTCCTGGCCCTGGACGCTTCCGAGAAGATGGGCGGTGACCCGCGCTGTCGCGATCGCAGCGTCAGCGGCACGGAGGTGCTGATCCCCGTCGAGCTCGCCGCTCAGGGCGTATCCGGCCGCTGGACCGAACGCTGGACGGTCGATCGCTGTGGGGTGCCCGTGCCCTACGTGGTGAAGTTCGACCGGGCTCCCGACGGGGACCTCGACGTGAGCATGCAGCGTGAAGTGCCGGGAGGAGACGCGGT
>JBGQHJ010000124.1:0-14760 GCA_041497895.1 Methylomirabilia bacterium | reverse complement strand
GAGGCCCCCTGGGGTGGTCGTCCCGGCCGCGCACATTTGTCAAATGCGGGGCCCCACAAAGGGCCCCCGCACTCCCCCAGTCGACGGACAACCGGAGAAACACGCCGGCATTGCGTCTGCCGGCGGACACTCGTTCCGGCGCTGACCATCGTCATGGTTCTAGCCTTACCGCGTCGTGGACTTCTTCCATGGTTTGCTGGGCGACGCGGCGGGCGCGCTTGGAGCCTTCGTGCAGGATCTCGACGATCGCCTGGGGCTTCTCGACGAAGCGCTGGCGGCGCTCCCGGATCTTGGCCAGCGGCGGCAGCATGTGCTCGAGCAGCACGCCCTTGCAGTCGAGGCAGCCGATGGCGGCGGTGCGGCACCCGGTCGCGCAGGCCTCGCGGTCCGCGTCGGGCGTGAAGATCCGGTGCAGGTCGAAGACCGGGCAGATATCCGGGTCGCCGGGATCGGAGCGGCGCTTGCGCGCGGGATCCGTGACCATCGGCTTGATCTTGGCGGTGATCTCCTCGGTGGTGTCGGAGAGGTAGATCGCGTTGCCGTAGGACTTCGACATCTTCCGTCCGTCCGTGCCCGGCACCTTCGGGATCTGGGTCAGCTTGGCCTGCGGCTCAGGGAACACGGCTTTCCAGGTGTGGTTGAAGCGGCGCGCCACCTCGCGGGTCAGCTCGATGTGCGGCACCTGGTCGGCGCCCACCGGCACCCACTGGGCCTTGTACATCAGGATGTCGGCGGACTGGAGCAACGGGTAGCCGAGCAGGCCGTAGGACGGCGACTCGATGCCGAGCTGCTCCACCATCTCCTTGTAGGTCGGGACCCGCTCGAGCCAGGCCACCGGGGTGGCCATCGAGAAGAGCAGGTGCAGCTCCGCGTGCTCCGGCACCAGCGACTGGATGAAGAGCGTCGACCGCTCCGGGTCGAGCCCGGCCCCGAGCCAGTCGGCCCCCATCTCGATGGTGTCGCCGGGCACGTTCTGGATGTCCCCCGGGTTGGTGGTCAGCACGTGCCAGTTGGCCACGAAGTAGAAGCACTCGAACTGGTCCTGGAGCTTGACCCAGTTCTCGAGCGCCCCCAGGTAGTTCCCGAGGTGGAGCTGGCCGGACGGCCGCATTCCCGACAGCACGCGGTCCCGCGATGGCGTCATGATCCCGTCGTCACTCCCCTCCCGGTCTCGGTTCCCGCTGCGTCTCCCACGCCTTGGCCATGCGCAGGAACACGTACTCGGCGTACAGGACGGCCAGCACGAACCCCCGCCAGCCGTCCAGGAAGCCCCGGTGAACAATGTACATGGAAAAGAAGCGGCCCAGCGGACGAGTCACGAGGCCCAGCAACCCCGCCCGCTTCCCCCGCCGGATCCAGTCCTGCGCGGAGAGCGTCGAGTAGCGGTTGGAGCGGCGCACGAAGTCCTCGAGGTCGCGATAGGAGTGGTGGAGCAGCGGCTCGGCCAGCGTGTCCACCCGCCCCGCCACCGTGACCGACTCGTGCACCGCGTTCTCCACGAAGCGCCCCGCGTGCCGCCGGAAGAGGCGCAGCTGGTAGTCGGGGTAGAGCCCGCCGTGGCGCACCCACGCGCCCCAGAAGATGTTGCGGCGCGGGATCGCGTAGCCGTCGGCGGGCCCGTCCTCCGCGAGGACGGCGCGGATGCGCCCGCGCAGCTCCGGGGTCACCCGCTCGTCGGCGTCGAGGGAGAGGATCCAGTCCCCGGTCGCCTGCTCGATCGCGAAGTTCTTCTGGATCGCGAAGCCGGGCCACACCCGCACCGACACCTTGTCGGTGAACTCGCGCGCGATCTGCACCGTCTTGTCGGCGGACTCCGCGTCGACCACCACGATCTCGTCGGCCCACGCCACGCTCTCGAGACAGGCCCGCAGCCGCTCCTCCTCGTTCCACGCGATGACGGTCACGGTGAGGCGGCTCACGGGGCGCTCCGCGCCGCGAGGAGCGCCCGGGCGGCCTCGACCGCGACCTTCGGCCGGAGCCCGACCATGGTGCCGTCGGGACTCTGCACGCCGCGACAGTACGGACCGTAGGGGCCGTTGCGCTCGGCCCGGGTCGGGCCGTAGAGGCCGAGGCTCGGCGTGCCGAGGGCGGCGGCCAGGTGCAGCGGGCCGGTGTCGTTGGCCACCATCAGCGCGGAGCGGCGCAGCAGCGCTCCCAGCTCGTGCAGGTCGGTGGGAGGCGCCAGGATGGCGCGGGCCTGCAGGCCGTCCCGGATCTGCCGGGCCATGTGGACCTCGTCCGGGCCCCACAGCAGCAGGATGCGCGCGCTCGGCTCCTGGGCCAGCCGATCGGCCAGCGCCCGGAAGTGCTCCACCGGCCACTGCTTGTCGGCGCGCCCGGCCCCCGGGTTGATCGCGACCAGGCAGTCGCGGCTCTTCACGCCCTGCTCGCCCAGGAAGTCCTCCATCCGCCGCTCGGCCGCGGCGGGGAGCGGCACGTGGAACTCGACCGGGCCGGGGGCGACGCCGAGCGGCTCGAGCAGCGACAGGTACTGGTCCACCACGTGCACCGCCCTCGCGGGCGGGCGCACGCGCCGGTTGGTGAAGAGACAGTTGAGGCGCTCGCGGCACCGATCGGCGGTGAAGCCGATGCGGAGCGGCGCGCCGGTGTAGGCGGTGAGTAGCCCGCTCTTCATCAGTCCCTGCAGGTCGATGGCCACGTCGAACCGGGCCGCGCGGATCCGATGCTTGAGCCGCCGCAGCTTGCCCAGGACCTGGCTGACTCCGGCCGGCCGCCGGATGAGCCGCCGCCAGAGTCGGGTGTCGACCGGCACCACCACGTCCAGGTCCGGGTGGCCGTTGAGCAGCGCGTACTCGCGCGCCTCCACGATCCAGGTGAGGTGCAGACCGGGCCGCGCCCGGCGCAGCGCGCGTGCCACCGGCAGCGCGTGGATGACGTCGCCCAGCGAGGACAGCTTCACGATCGCGATCTTCAGGAGCGCGGGGCCCGAGATGCGTCCGGCCCCCCCCCGGCTCTCCCCCGTCGTCGTCATCGCGCCCCGCTCACCGCGGCGTCTGGCCGAAGCGGGTCAGGATGGTCGCGATCAGGTCCCGGGTCGAGTGGCTCTTCGGGTCGCCCGCGATGGCCACGGTGGCGCCGACCGCGGCCACGGTGGCGCGCTCGGGCACGCTCTGGGGGGTGTAGTCGGTGCCCTTGGCGTGCACGTCGGGCCGGAGGCGCGCGATGAGAGCGTCCGCGCTGTCCTCCTCGAAGACCACGACGAGGTCGACGCCGCTCACCGCGGCCACCAGCTCCGCGCGCTCCGCCGCCGGCATCACCGGGCGGCCCGCGCCCTTGAGGCGTCGGACGGAGGCGTCCGAGTTGAGGCCGACCACGAGCGCGTCGCCGAGGGCGCGGGCGCCCTGCAGGTAGCGCACGTGGCCCACGTGCAGGAGATCGAAGCAGCCGTTGGCGAGGACCAGGCGCTTGCCCTGGGCGCGCCAGGCGGCGGCGAGCCGGCCCGCCTCGTCAACGCCGACGACGGCCGCCATCGCTCGCGAGCGCGGCCGCCAGCTCCGGGACGCTCACGGTGGCGGTGCCGCGCTTCATGACCACCACGCCTCCCGCCACGTTGGCGAGCCACGCCGCCTCGCCGGGCGCGGTCCCGGCGGCGAGGGCCACCGTGAACGTGCTGATCACGGTGTCGCCCGCCCCGGTGACGTCCGCGATCTCGTCGCTGCCGTGGATCGGCATGAACGTGACCGGGCCCTCCCGCTCGAAGAGGGCCATTCCCCGGCTGCCGCGCGTGAGGAGCAGGAGCCGCGCGTCGAGCCGCTCGAGCACCACGCGCCCCGCCTTCTCGACCGCCGCCTCGTCGGTCAGCTCCTGGCCGGTGAGCGCTTCCACCTCGGGCTCGTTCGGGGTGGCCGCGGTGGCGCCGCGGAAGCGCGGCAGCTCGTAGCGGCTGTCGACCGTCACCGGCGCCCCGCGCGCGCGGGCCAGCTCGAGCACCGTCTCGTAGACCCGCGGGGTCACGGCGCCGTAGCCGTAGTCGGAGACGAGGAAGCCGTCGGCGCGGGCGCCCACCGCGCGGAGCCCGTCGATCAGGCGCGCCTCGGCGGGGCCCGCGATGCCGCCCTCCGGCTCGCGGTCGAGGCGCACCACCTGCTGCCGGGTGGCCTGGTAGCCGCCGGCCATGATGCGCGTCTTGACCGGCGTCGGTCGCCCCGGCTCGCGGGAGATTCCGTCCGTGCTCATGCCCGCCTGGCGGAAGAGCGCGTGGACCTCATCGCCCGCTGCGTCCTGTCCGAGCAGACCCACCGGCAGCACGGCGGCGCCGAGCGCGTGGACGTTGTGGGCCGCGTTGGCCGCGCCGCCCAGCCGCACCTCGCGATCGGTGAAGCGCAGGATGAGGACCGGCGCCTCGCGGGAGATGCGGGCCGGCTTGCCGTAGAGGTACTCGTCGGCGATGAGGTCGCCCACCACCACCACGCGGCGGCCCGCGAGCCGCGGCAGCGCGTCCTGGAGCCGCTTGAGCGGAAACACGTCAGGCCCCGGCCGCCGTCGCGGCGCGGGCGAGCGCCCACTCCACCGCGTCGAGCAGATCCTCGGCCACGTGGTCCGGCTTCACGTCCCGCCCCACGCTCCGCCCCCCGCTCCGACCGTCGCGCTGGTATTCCCACTCGCCGCGCCCGTAGCCGGTGAGCACGAGCACGCCCGCCGCACCGACCGCGTGCCCGACGGTGACGTCGGAGAGCTTGTCGCCGATCATCACCGAGCCGGGCAGGTCGAGGCCGAGGTCGGCCGCCGCCCGGCGCAGCAGGCCCGGCCGCGGCTTGCGACAGTCGCAATCGGCGCGGTACGGCGGTAGGCCCTCGCTCGGATGGTGCATGCACACGTACACGCCGTCGAGCCGCGCCCCCGCCGCGCGCAGCTGCTCCTGCATCCGCGCGTTGGTCGCGTGCAGGGTCTCTTCCGAGAAGTAGCCGCGCGCGATGCCGGTCTGGTTGGTGACCATCACCGCGGGAACCCCGGCCTGGTTCAGGCGACGCACCGCCTCCGCGGTGCGCGGCAGGAGGCGGATCCGGGTCGGGTGGTTGACGTACCCCACCTCCTCGGTGAGGCAGCCGTCCCGGTCCATGAAGACGGCGGGGCGTGGCGCGCGGCGATCGAACGACATTGACTCGCAGTGTAATGCCCGTTCCCCCGAATGATCAATGAAAATCGGGAGTTTGGCGCGACGCCCGCGTGATCGGTCAGCGGCGCAGACGCTCGTAGATCGCGGTGAAGGCTAGGGCCTGCGCCGCGTAGGTGAAGCCCTCGACCGCCGCGCGGGCGGGCGCGCTCCACCCGCCGGCCGGCGCGTCGCGGAGGGCGGCGAGCCCGCGGGCGATCGGATCGGCCGCGACCTCGTCGACCACGTAGCCGTTGTCGCCCGGGCGCACGATCTCCGAGCCGCCGGCGCGCGCGCTGGTGAGGACGGGCACCCCGGCGGCGAGCGCTTCCAGGTGCACGTTGCCGAACGGCTCGTAGAGCGCGGGTAGCGCCACCGCGTCCGCCGCTGCGTAGAGGCGCTCCACGTCGGGCGTGGGGCCGGTCCAGACGACGCGACCGTCGACCCCGAGCGCCGCGGCCACGCGCCGGTAGCGCGCGACGTCGCCCTTGCCGGCCACCACGAGGCGCCGCCCCGGATCGGGCAGGCGCGCGAAGCCTTCCAGCAGCGGGCCCAGGCCCTTGCGCTCGAATCCCGATCCCACGAAGAGCACCGCCCACGCCTCGTCGGGGATGCCGAGCGCCTCGCGCGTGCGCTTGCGGTGTCGCGTGCGGTTGTCGGGGTGGAAGCGCTCGAGATCGACGCCGTTGTAGACGAGCGTCACCGCCGCCGGCTCGGTGCCGTACAGGCGCTCGATCTCGGCCTTGCCCTGCCGCGAGATCGCCACCACGTGCCGCGCGCCCCGCAGCCGGAAGATGCGGCGCTCGAGGGCGCAGACCAGGTGGTGGTAGGGATTGCCGCCCGGCCGCCGGCCCATCGCGGCCAGGTACGCGCGGTGGCATCCCTCCCCCGCCCGGTAGAGATCCTGGCGGAGCGCGCGCTCGTGGCTCTGCACCAGGTCGTAGCCGTGGCGCGCCGCCTCCCGCTGCGCGGCGAGCGCGAAGGAGAGCAGCCGCAGGGTGGACGGATGCCGCAGGATCGGCACCCGCCGCACCGGTACGCCCGGCACGTCGGGCTGCCGCCGCGTGCTGATCAGCTCGACGGCGTGCCCCTGCCGTTGGAGCGCGCCGAGCAGGCCGGCGGTGGCGGTCTCGATTCCGCCGTGGAAGGAGAACGGCCGGCAGATGAGGCCGAGCTTCATCGGCCGGCCCGCGCCCGTCGCGCGCGGACGCGCTCCACGAGCGGGAACAGCGCGCGGCGCGCCGCCTCGAAGCTGTAGCGCTCCACCGCGCGACGGCGGGCCGCCTCCCCGAGGGCGCGCGCCTCCTCGGGTCGATCGAGCAGGCGCGCGATCGCCGCGCCGAGGCCGGCCACGTCGCCGGGCTCGACGAGGAGCCCGCAGCCCTCGAGGATCTCCGGGATCATCGACACGCGCGTCGAGACCACCGGGCGGCCGAGGGCCATCGCGTCGAACAGCTTGGCCGGGACCTGTCCGCGCGTGTCGCTGCTGTCGCGCTGCGGGACCACCACCACGTCCGCCGCGCCGAGGTAGGCCGGGACCTGCGCGATGGGAACACGGCCGACGAACCGTGTGGCCGGGTGGTGAGCCGCCACCGCCCGTCCCGTGTCCGAGGCCGGGTCGGTGCCGACCAGGGCCAGCACCACGTCGGGGCGGCCGAGTCCGCCCACCGCCGCGGCCAGGTCGAGAACGCCCTTGTAGGCGCGGGGCGTGCCGAGGAACATGACCACCCGCTCCTTGTCCACGCCCAGCCTCTCGCGGGCCGGCTGGGGATCGATCCGGCCGGGGGCCCAGCGATCCGTGTCGCGCACGTGGGGGATGAGCACCCCCCCGAATCGCCGCTCGAGAAAGCGCGAGGCGACCGTGATCCCGTCCGCCAGTCCCCTCAAGCGCTCCATCAACCACGTCCATGTAAGGCCCGTGGGATTCGATAGATTCAGCGCACGACCGAATGTCCCCCAGGGCCCGCCGCGCAGGAAGAAGCCCACCTCCCAGTCGTCGATGTCGAGGAGCAGCGGTCGATGCCCGGCGAGCCGGGCCAGGTAGCCGATGCCGGCGCTCGTGAGCCGCGGCTTGGAAGCGTACAGCAGATCGCCGTCGGCGAGGCGCGCGAGACCCGGCAGCCGGGCGGCGAAGGCCGGCAGCCGTCCGCCGGGGAGCGAGCGGACCGGGATCGGCTCCTCGGCCAGTGGCTCCCAGACCGCGGAGCCGAAGCGCGGGCCCACGATCTCCACCGCCCCGAGCGGCTCGAGCAGGCGGGCCAGCAGCCAGGCGCGCCCGATCGCGTTGTCGGACACGTCGAAGCACAGGACCGAGGTCTTCACGACGCCGGCCGGGGCGAGGTGTCCGCGAGCGACAGGTACAGCGCGGTGAGGCGCTCGGCGAGCCGGGTGCCCGAGTATCGCGCGTGGACCAGCGCGGCGCCCGCCGAGCCGATCTCGCCGCGGCGGGCCGGGTCGTCCATCAGGCGGGCGACCGCCTCGGCCAGGGGCCCCGGCTCGCCCGCCGGGACCAGCATCGCGGTACGCCCGTCCTCCAGGATCTCGGGCACCACGCCCACGCGACTGGCCACCACCGGCACGCCCGAGGCCAGGTACTCGAAGAGCACGCGCGACATGCCGTCCGACTCGAGCGCGGCGTAGAGCGCGATGTCGAGCGCGGCCATCGTGGCCGGCAGATCGGCGACGAAGCCGAGGATCGAGATGCGATCGCGGAGCCCGGCCGCCTCGACCTGGGCGCGCACCCGCGCGGCGAAGGGCCCCTCCCCGATCAGGAGCACATGAAAGCGGCGCCCCTCGGCGGCCAGCCGTGCCGCCGCCTCGACCACGGTCTCCTGACCCTTCATCATCCGGAAGCCGGAGACGAGGCCGATGATCGGCACGTCGCGCGGCAAACCCAGCGTGGCCCGGATCCCGCTCTCGCGCACCGGCAGGGCGTCCGGGCGGAACCGGTCGACGTCCACGCCCCCCGGCATCGTCACCACGCGATCCGCGGTCGCGAGACCGCCGGCCACCAGCTGGCGACGGATGGCCTCGGTGACGGTGACGATCCGGTCGGTGGCGCAACCGTAGAGCCAGCGGTTGAGCGCGTGCGGCCGCACCGGCTGCACGATGTGCCGCGTGCGCACGAGCGGCCGGCGCAGGTACGACGCCCGGTTCGCGAGCGCGGCCAGCCAGTGCTCCTTGCTCCGGTGGACGTGGAGGACCTGCGTCTCGGGCAGCCAGGACACCAGCCGGCGCAGGTCGAGGCCGTCGGCCAGGGGGCCGACGCCGCTCGTGAGGGTGAGGGTCTCGATCCGGTTCACGCCCGACTCCCGCGCACGCCGGATCACGCGCGCCTCGCTGCGGCGCTTGCACACGAGCGTGACGTGGTGGCCGGCCCGCTCGAGCTCGACGGTGGCGCGCGCCGCCCAGTAGGCGTCGGAGGACCAGCCGCGGCACGACACGATCTGGAGGATCGTCACCGGTCGCGCTCGCGCCGGCGCACGACCGCTCGGTAGATGGCCTCGACCTGGGCCGCGTGGGCGTCCGGCCCGAAGAGCGCCCGGGCGCGCTCGCGCCCGGCGCGGCCCATCGCCGCGGCCCGCTCCGGCTCGGCCACCAGCGCGCGCAGGGCCGACGCCACCGACTCCGGGCGGTCGTCGTCGACCAGGAGCCCGGTGACGCCGTGCACGACGGTCTCGGGCAGCGCGCCCACGCGACGGCCCACCACCGGCCGGCCGGCCGCCATCGCCTCCAGGGCGGCACGACAGGACTCGTCGGAGCCCGCGCCCATCAGGGCGAACGCGTCGAGGGCCTGCAGCACGCCGGGCAGGTCCGCGTCCCGGTAGCCCGCGAACAGGACCTCGCGCGCCAGGCCGAGCTCGGCGACGAACGCCTCGAGGCGGGCGCGGGCCTCGCCCTTGCCGACGAGCAGGAGCCGCGCCTGCGGGTACTCGGGGAGCAGCCGCTGGAAGCCGCGGATCAGGAGCTCGTGCCCGCGACGGGGCGCCAGGCGGGCCACGCAGCCGACGACCGGCGCGCTCCCGAGGTCGAACTCCTTGCGGATCGCGGCGCCGTCGCCCTCCGCGAAGCGCTCGAGGTCCACGACCCCGTCGACCCGCTCCAGGAGCGAAGCCGGGATCCCGGCCCGGCGGCCGCGCTCCTCGATCTCACGGCTCACCGCGATGAGCGCGTCGGTGCGACGGTAGAGCCACGGCGAGGGCCACGAGAGCCGCACCGCCCGCGCGTTGTGGAAGGTGCGGACGAGCCCGGCCCGCCCGCGGCCGAGCCAGCCGAGCCAGTGGTCGTGCGAGTGATGCACGTGCACCACGTCGACCGCCTCGGCCCGCACCGCCTGGCGCACGCGGCGCAGGTCCGCGAGCGCGTGGAGCGGATTGCCACGCACCTCGAGCGAGAGGCCCGGCAGGAGCTCGAGGCCCGCCTCGCGCGCCTTCTGCTCGAAGCGATCGCCCGCGATGAGCCCGAGCAGCACGCGGTGGCCGCGCGCGCGGAGGCCGGTCGAGAGCCGGATGACCGGCTCCGCGCTGCCGGTCCACCAGCGATTGGCCACCAGGTGGAGAACGGTGAGCGGCTCCTCGCTCATGCGAGCAGCTCGGCGTAGAGCTGGAGGAGACGGCCCACCGCGCTCTCGTGCGAGAAGCGCTCCTCCACGAGGGCCCGCGCGGCGCGCGCGCGCCGGGACGCCGCGGCCGGGTCGTCGAGCACGCGCTCGATCGCCGCGGCCAGGGCGGGGACCGATTCGCTCTCGACGAGCAGCCCGGTCTCCTCGTCCGTGACCACCTCCGGGATCCCGCCGATACGGCTCGCCACCACCGGCACGCCGGTCGCGAAGGCCTGGAGCAGCGCCTGCGGGACGCCCTCGGTGCGCGTCGAGGCGAGGACGAAGCAGTCCATGGTCCCGAGCAGCGCGGGCACGTCGGGGCGGAAGCCAGTGAAGACTACGGCCTCCGAGAGGCCCGCCTCCCGGGCCAATTGCTCCACCCAGGCGCGCCGGATGCCGTCGCCGACCAGCAGGAGCGAGGCGCAGGGGCGCTTCTCGCGCACGCGGGCGAAGGCCTGCAGGAGCTGGGGGTGGCCCTTCGAGCCGCGGAACATCGCGACCGACCCGATGACCGGCGAGCCCAGGCCGAGCTCGCGCGCGGTCTCCGGAGCGCGGCGGCCGAACGGGAAGGACTCGAGGTTCACCCCGGCCGGGATCGCGGTCACGCGCGTGGGCGCCACCCCCGCGGCGATCACCACCCGACGGATCGCCTCGCCGCTCGTGATGACCCGGTCCGCGAGCCAGCGGTAGACCGGATTGGGGCCCCGCCGGATCGCGATCGAGACATGACGCGTGCGCACCACCGGCACTCGGCAGAGGCGTGCGGCCATGCCGCCGAGCCACGCGTCGATCGAGCTGTGGGTGTGCACCAGGCTGACGCGCTCGCGGCGGATGAGGCCGACGAGGGCCGCGACCCCGCGCGGGTCGAGCGGGCCTCGCATGCGGATCGGCACCGCTTCGACCCCGGCCTCGCGCGCGCGCTCGAGCAGGCGGCCGTCCGGCTGGCAGGCGAGCAGGACGCGCCAGCCGCGCTCGGCCGTCCAGCGGGCCTCGTTGAGCGTGCGCACCTCCTGGCCTCCGAGTCCCGGCGAGGCCTCCGTGTGCAGGACGGTGTTCACGCGACCGCGAGCCTCACCTCGCGCAGCACCGCCTCCGGATCGAGCCGCGTCAGGCAGACGTGATCGATGGGACACGTGGGCAGGAAGCACGGCGCGCACGGCACCGCCCGGGCGAGCGATCGCGCCCCGCGCCCGCGCGGCGCGGTGAGCCGCCGGTCCGTCGGGCCGAAGAGCGTCACGGTGGCCACTCCGACCGCCGCGGCCAGGTGCGCGACCCCGGTGTCTCCGCTGACCAGGCAGCGCAGGCGCGCGAGGAGGCGGGCCAGGATCGCGGGCCGGTCCCGACCCACGAGCGAGGCCAGCGGCGTCCCGGCCGCGCGCGCCACCGTCGCGGCGGTGGCCGCGTCCTCGCCGGTGCCGAGGAGCACCGGGCATAGCCCGCTCGATGCGAGCTCCCGGGCGAGGCGGCCGAAGGCTTCCGGGGGCCAGAGCTTCGAGCTGCCGAAGGCCGCGCCCAGGTGCAGGCCCACGAGCGAAGCGGTCGCGTCGAGCCCGGCGCCCGCGAGGAGACCGTCGACCTCCGCGTCCGCGGCCGGGCTTTCCGGCAGCTTCCACTCCGGTGCGGCGCCGGCGCCGTCCACGCCCAGCAGCGAGAGCAGGGCCGCGTACTCGTCGACCTGGTGCTGGCGCGGCGCCGGAAGCGCCATCGCGTCGGTGAGCAGCACGCTCCGCCCGTCGGTGGCGTAGCCCACGCGGCGCCGCGCGCGCCAGCGCGCGGCCGCGAGCGCGGACTCGAGCGAGCTCGGTAGCAGGAGCACCACGTCCGGCCGGTCGGCGGCCAGCGCCCGCGCAAGGCGGCGCCGCGCGGCGAAGGGGCGCGGGTATCCGAGGAGCACGTCCCCGACCCCCTGCCCGGCCAGCAGCGGGGCCCAGCGCCCGATCAGGGTGATTCGCGCCGGGCCTGACGCCCGGCGGAGGGCGGCCAGCATCGGGAGCGCCATCACGGTGTCGCCGAGCCAGTTCGGGGTCCGGACGACGATGTGCTCGGTGCGCGGGTCGAGACCGGGTCCACTCACGAGCACGGTCTCCCGAGCGGGGCGTGGCCCAGGACCGCGGCGAGGAGCCGCTGCCACGTCTCGAGCCCCGACTCGATGACGAGCCGGACCGGCAAGACCCAGAGCGGAAGCGGAGGCGGCGGCAGGTCGCGCACGCGCACCCAGTCCTTCTCGGTCGTGACCAGCCCCTGGGCCCCGGCGGCGCACGCGTCGCGCGCGAGCTCCGCGAGATCGCCCGGGGTGAACCAGTGATGGTCCGGGAACTCGGCGAAGCCCACCCGCCGGATTCCCATGCCGTCGAGGGTGTCGGCGAAGCCCTGGGGCGAGCCGAGACCCGCGAAGGCGAGCAGGCGGCGACCGGCCAGCTCCGCCACCGGCACCCGGCGGCTCCGCAGCGGCTCGATCGCGTCCTGCAGCTGGTAGCGCGCGGCCAGGACCGCCGCAGCCGCGTTGTGACGGCGCACCGTGGCGGTGACCTCAGCGACCGTCTCCGGAGCCGGCGGGTTGGTGACCACCACGACGTGGGCGCGCGCGAGCCCGGAGAGCGGCTCGCGCAGCATGCCGCGCGGGAAGACGCGCGCGTTGCCCCAGGGCGCGCGGCCCGGGACGACCACGATCTCGAGGTCCTTGGCCAGCGTGCGGTGCTGGAAGCCGTCGTCCAGCACCAGCGCGGTGGCGCCGCAGCGCTCGACCGCGACCCGGCCGGCCTCGTAGCGGTTCTCGCCCACCACCACCGGCACGCCGGGCAGACGCTCGGCGAGCAGCAGGGGCTCGTCACCCGCGGCGCGCGGCTCGGCGCGGATCCCCTCGCGATCGGCGACCACGTGCACGCCGCGCGTGACGCGGCCGTAGCCGCGGCTCAGCACCGCGGGGACCGCGCCCATGTCGAGCAGGGTCCGCACCGCGAGCTCCACCGTTGGGGTCTTGCCGCTCCCGCCCAGGGTCAGGTTGCCGACCGAGACCACCGGGCACGGCAGCCGCCCGGTGCGCAGCACGCCCCAGCAGTACGCGCGGTCGCGGACCGCGAGCGCGCCGCGGTAGGCCCAGCTGAGCGCGGAGAGCCCGGCCGTCACCACCGGCGTGTCGGGGTCCTCCCAGTAGCGGCGGAGCAGGACCTCGGGCGCCCGTCGCGGCGTGGTCACGGCCCCGCTGCCGGCCCGCGCCAGAGGTGACGGGCGATCAGGTCGAGGGTGGCGCTCACCGCGCCCTGCCGGCCCGCGAAGGCCGCGCGTGCCGCGTCGCCCGTACGCCGGGTGAGGTCCTCGTCCTCCAGCAGGCGCGAGAGCTCGCGCTCGAGCTCGAGCGCGTCCCTGACCACGAGGCCTCCCCCGCTCCGCTCCAGCAGCCGGGCGCCCTCCCGGAAGTTGCTCGTGTGCGGGCCGTACAGCACCGGCTTGCCCCGCATCGCGGGCTCGAGCACGTTGTGGCCCCCCACCGGGACCAGGCTCCCGCCCACGAACACGACCTCGGCCAGCGCGTAGAGCGCGGCGAGCTCCCCGACGGTGTCGAGGATCACGACCGCCCCGGGCCCGCGCCCTTCCGGCAGCCGGCTCCGGCGGGCGGGAGCGAGGCCGCGCTCGCGGACCAGGTCCTCGACCTCGCCGGCGCGCTCCGGGTGCCGCGGCGCCAGCAGGAGGGCGAGGTCGGGGCAGCGCGCGCGGACCCGCAGGAACGCGTCGAGGACGATCGCCTCCTCGCCCCGGTGCGTGCTCCCCGCGATCCAGAGCCGGTCGGTCGCGCGGAGGCCGAGCCGCTCGCGCCAGACCGTGTCGGGCGCGGCCGCCTCGGGGACGAGATCGCTCTTGAGGTTGCCGGTGACCACCACCCGCTCGGCCGGCGCGCCCAGGGCCACGATGCGGCGGGCGTCCTCCTCGCTCTGCATCGCGAACACCGACACGTCGGCGAGCACGCGCCGCATGAGCCAGCGGACCCGGAGGTAGCGGCGGAAGGAGCGGTCGGAGATGCGGCCGTTGGCGATCATGGCCGGGGTGCGCCGGCGCGCGAGGCCGCGCAGGAAGTTGGGCCAGAGCTCGGTCTCGATCGCGATGAAGAAGTGGGGCCGCGCCGCTTCCAGGGCGCGGCGCACCGGGCCGGGCAGGTCGAGCGGGAAGTAGCGGTGCACCGCGGTGCCCGCGAGCCGGTCGGCCACGATCCGGGCGCCGGTCGGGGTGATCGTGCTGACCACGATGCCGAGCTCCGGCCAGCGCCGGTGGATGGCCTCGACCAGGGGCACCGCCGCGGCCGACTCCCCCACCGACACCGCGTGGACCCAGCAGCGGGGCTCGGCGGGCAGCCCGTCGCCGAGCCGACCGAAGCGCTGCGCCAGATCGTGGCCGTAGCCGGCGCGGCGGCGGCGGGTCAGGAAGGCGGGCAGGTACGCGAGCAGTCCCATCCCGAGGACGGCGGAGTAGAGCGCGTACATCAGGCGCGTGCCTCCTCGTCCACCTGCCAGGTCACGGTGCGGAGCGCGGCCTCCACGTCCTTGCGTGCGGCCTCGAGCGCGGCGCGGTCGGCGTCGGGCGGTACCCGGATGGGCTCGCCGAAGCGCATCACGCAGCGGGCGAACGGCTTCGGGATGCGGAACTCGTCCCAGGATCGCAGGCGCCAGTCCCGCGACGCGCCCAGCGCCACCGGCACGATCGGGGCGCCGGTGAGGTGCGCCAGCGCGATCACGCCGGGCTTGAGGTCCTCGCGCGGGCCGGTCGGCCCGTCCGGCACGACCACCACCTCGCCGCCGCTCCGGAGCGCGCGCGCGAGCCGCCGGAGCGCCTCGCCCCCGCCCCGCGAGGAGGAGCCGCGCACCGGGAGGAGGCCGAAGCGGGCGATCCAGCGCGCGACCACCTCGCCGTCGCGCGAGCGGCTCGCGAGCACGTGGCAGCCGCGGCGGCCGTAGAGGTGGGGGAGCAGCAGGATGCGGCCGTGCCAGACCGCGTAGATCACCGGCGCGCGGGTGGCCCAGAGCGGCGCCACCGCGGCTTCCTCGCGCCGCACGCG